>CAJKHY010000014.1 GCA_905199855.1 uncultured Clostridium sp. | reverse complement strand
GGGAAGTGGCTCAACTTGGTAGAGCATTTGGTTTGGGACCAAGGGGTTGCAGGTTCAAATCCTGTCTTCCCGACCATGAGATATTTAAAGGACTTCATAGCAAAGTCCTTTTTTCTATATTTCTAATCAATATCTACCAATTCATATTCTTTATTACCAATGTGAAGTTGATAAGCCACATCAATAGTATGTTTCCCATTTAAAGATTCAATTCTTTTAATTAAACTATCTTTTTTTGAAGAAGGATGCCTGTAAATGGCATCAATTGAAGCCATATCTAAAGCAACAGGATCTGTTGAAGCCATAATACCAATATCTTCCAATTCTGGCGGAGTAGGATTACTATCACAATCGCAGTCGATTGATAAATTATTTAAAACATTAATATAAATGACATTCTCACTGCCTAAATAATCAATTACAGATTTTGCTGCATCTGCCATGCACTCTAAAAAATCATCATGATTAGCGGTCCAAATATTTTCAGGATTCTTAACCCCGTGAATATAAGCCTTACCATGTGATGAAGCAATACCAATAGATATATTCTTTAAAGCACCACCATAGCCACCCATCACATGTCCCTTGAAATGTGATAAAACCAACATCGAATCGTAATTTTTCAAATTCTTACCAACATAATTCTTATCCAAATGAATACCATCATTAACAGGAATTGCTATTTCCCCCTCAGCATCCATAATATCAACATTAGCAATCTTATCAAAACCATGTGCTCTAACAACCTCAAGATGCTTTTTGGTATCATTTCTTTGACCATTGTAAGCCGTATTACATTCAACAATTGTCCCATTAAGATTATTAACTAAATCTTTAATTAATTCAGGTTTTAAGTAGTTGTGCCCACCTAATTCACCAGTTGATATTTTAACAGCGATCTTCCCCTTTAAAATAAAACATAATTTTTTTTAAATTTTTAATAAAATTTTACGATTTATTTTTTTTTTAAAATTTTATTTTTCCATAAAAAAAATCATTTCTTTTTTTTTTTTTTTTTTTTTTTTATAATATCAATACCACAAGAAAACCATGTGTCCTTAACTTTAATCTGTGGTACAAAATATTCATGCAACTATAGGGATCATATAGTAAACCCTTATCACCAAATTTATTTAATCACCATTAACCTAATTAATTTCCTATAATAGTTAAAAATGCATATTAAGTCAATAATAAACAACAGTACAGTTATTCCATTACCATTTCACTAATTTTTAATCATTTTTTCATAACTAATCACCAATTTAATAAATTATTCTCTATTGCTAACAATATTTTACCATATTCCTAAATAAAAAAATAGATATTTCTATCTATTATAACATCATTTTGGTAGCGACGGAGGGAATCGAACCCCCGACCTATTGGGTATGAACCAATCGCTCTAGCCAGCTGAGCTACATCGCCATAAATCAAACAAGCAATACTATAATAACATAAATAATTATAATTGACAATATAAAACATGAATTTTTTTACTAAAATTTACCCATAATTAAAAAAAACACAAAACTAAAACAGCATAGCACACCCAACAAACCAAAAAAATATTTTGAAAACATAGCTAAATTTTTCAAAATATGTTATCCTATTAATAGGTGATTATAAATGCAAATAATAACATTAAAAGTAGGTACCTTAGAGTGCAACTGCTATATTTTAAAAATTGACAAATATGCCCTCGTAATAGACCCTGGCAGTGAATTTAAAAAAATCGATAAATATCTACAAGGTGTTGAATTAAAAGGAATTCTAATAACCCATCACCATTTCGACCACATTGGTTCCCTCCAAGACCTAATAGATAAATATCATGTAAAAGTTTATGATTACAATAACCTAAGTAACAAAGAATACACAATATCCCCATTTACTTTTGACGTCATATACAATCCAGGACATACAACCGACTCAATAAGTTTTTACTTCAAAAAAGAAAAAATCATGTTCGTAGGCGACTTTATCTTCGCTGACAGCATAGGTAGAACCGACTTAGAAACGGGAAACATGAAAGACATGCAAAAAAGCCTCAGCAACATAAAAAAAATAGATAACAATATCATATTATATCCAGGACATGGCCCAACCACAAATTTAGATTATGAAAAAAAGCATAATATTTATTTTAGATAGTAGCAAAATTTTCGATGTTATGCTATACTATTAAATGAAAGTAGGTACTATAATGAAAAAGAGAAAATTAAATATCAAAAAAACCATCACTAGTTCCTTAATATTAATAACAATTGTCTTTGCATTAGCTATGCTTTCTAAACTACTTATAGGTTCCTTCAAACCTTCAGTAACATACTACTTAGCTTCTTCTACAAACGAAGTTCCCCTATACGATGAAGAACTAAAAGAAGTAAAGAAAAAATATCGTGGCAGCAAAATAAACATCTTTGAAAATAAATTTATTAAAAAAGATAACAAAAAGTATATGGAAATCAAAGAAGAAGGCAAAAACCTTTACATCGACACATCCAATCTAGTAAAAAACAGCCACGACGTTGTCCTCGAAAAAGAATTATATGTCCAAGTATCTACCAGCCTATTAAAAGGTACCAATGATATCCATATAGTTAGCCTAGCTAAAAAAGGCAGTCCAGTCAACATATTAGACTATGATAAATTAAATGATAAAGGCCTGGTCAACATGTACAAAGTAAAAATAGAAGATAACGAAGGCTATATTTACGCCAAATATCTAGTAGACAATGAAGAAGAAGCCAAAGCTAACTACGAAGCCGAAACATATGATAAAATTCATTCCAAAATAAAAAACACTTACAACGGAGGAAATGCCATTAATTTAGACTATTACCCCATAGAAAAACCAAAATTTGATAACAACAAAATGCCTGACTCAGTATACTCCCTTTATCTCAACAGTGGCAAAAACATAATAAAAAACATTGATAAATACATAGAATTTGCTAAAGATACAAAAATAAATACCTTTGTTGTAGACATCATCGATGACAGTGCAATTGCCTACGCTTCTCCTGTTCTAAAAGAATTATCACCAACAAGCTACAAATATGCCAATAATACCGTCGAAGAATACAAAGAAGCCATCACCAAACTAAAAGAAGCAGGCTTCTACGTCGTAGGAAGAATCACCGCCTTCAAAGCTACTCATTATGTTAAAGACCACCCAGAAAACTCAATAAAAAATGTCAAAACAAACGAGCCATACTTACATTCCAAAGCTTATTGGCCAACGCCCTACTCAAGAGAAGTATGGTACTATGACGTATCACTAGCCAAAGAAGCCGTCGAACTAATGGGATTTAATGAAATTAATTTTGATTACGTAAGATTTCCCGATAAAATGACTTCCATTGAAAAAAATAATCAAGTCGATTTAGGCAACACCTACAATGAAGAAAAAGCCCAAGCCATCCAAAGATTCTTACAATATGCTACCGATGAATTACATAAATTAAATGTCTATGTTTCAGTAGATGTCTTTGGTGAATCAACAAACGGCACTTATGTAACAGCCTATGGCCAGTATTGGCCTGCGATTAGCAATGTTGTTGATGTTATATCAGGTATGCCATATCCAGACCACTTCTCAAAAGGTTACTACGGCATAGATAAACCATGGAATCATCCATATGAATTAATGACTGCATGGGCCAAAGACGCAGTTAAAAGACAAAAAGAAACCACATCACCCGCGATAGTTAGAACTTGGATTCAAGCTTTCAACGTTCAATCATATGTTGATCCAAATGGCATAGCCTATGAAGCCGAAGAAATAGAAAAACAAGTAACAGCCTTATTTGAACAAGGATTAAAAGGAGGATATGTCACTTGGCTATCATCTTCCAACTTAGAAAAATATAAAACACAAAAAAAAGCATTTGAAATAGATTACATGAAGGAGGTCAAATAAATGAACGAAATCAATATAGAAGACAAAACCTACGAATTACTAACAAACTATAAAGATGCCTTCAACGAAGAAGAATTTAAAGAAAAATATACTGATTACTTTTATGATTACGACTATATCGTAGGAGACATAGCCTACAATAAATTAAGATTAAAAGGCTTTTACGATGCAAAGAACAAAAAAGTAAACCAAATAAATAATTTTAACAACCTAGACATCTACCTAAAAACCAATTGTGCAGTAGAATGTCGCTATTTTGTACTTAGAAAAACAAATAAAAACTAAAAAAATGTAATATACTAGGAATGAAGAGGGTGAAACATGGGCAATATGAAATTAATAACAATAGTAAATGGCATAGAAGATATTGTTGAAGTAGAATTGCTTTGTGCATTTGAAAGCAAAAGGTTTGATAGCAAATACATCATTTATACAAAAAATGAAAAAGACGAAAATAAAAACACAATCATTTATGCTGGCAAAATTGTAGAAAACGGAGAAAAACAATATCTAATGAACATCGATGATTTAGAGTGGGAACACATTAAAGAAATAATGAAATATTTAGCCAAATATGCAGATGAGGAAGTTAGCCATGAATGAAATACTTAGTGATTTAAAAAAAATTGATTTAGATATTTCCAACATTTCAGTAGTAAATGGAGTAAAACCAGCCAAAGTAAGCAACAACGTCTTAAGTGGAATAAAGAACTTTTATAATAGCACCACAGCAAAAAACAAAAATGCCTACCGCGAGAGAATAAAAACTCTTTATGACAATTTAAAAGATATTAAACCAGAAAATTTCAAAGTAAACAACGTAATATATACAAAAAATTACATAGAAAAAGGCATCACCATTTCATCAAATGTAAACTCACTAAAACAACTATGGGTTGAATTTAGACTAATATATAATGAATTTAATGCTGTCAAAAAAATAGAAGTAAAACCAAAAGAAAAAACAGAAAGGAAAATCGAAAACTATATGGAAAATAAAGAAAGTTACGTTTTATCTAATTTTGATGAATTATTTGATAAACTAAATAAAAAAGTTGATGGCACTTCTAAATACGTCAGCGAATTAAAAAACATGAAAGAAAGCGTCATAACTTCCAGTGGTGTCTTAGAAAACAGTAAAAAACTATTTGAACAAGAAAAAGCCAATTTTGAAAAATATGTAGCCCTAGAAAGACAAAAATTAGAAAAAGAAAGACAAGAATTCGAGGCTATAAAAAAAGCACAAGATTTAAAAATAGAAAAAGAAAAAGAAAAACTAGACAAAAATTATAAAAGATTACAAGATCTAACTGATAAATTCAATGAACAAGTTAGCAAACTAATAAACAAATAACCTATTAACAAAAAACAAACTGTTAATAGTTTTTTTTTCTAATAAAAATAGCATCTTAATTCCTAATAATGATATTTTCCCAAAACATAACATATGATTAAATGGGTGATATTATGAAAAATGAAATAAAATATTTTTATAACCTAGAACCAGAAGAAATAATCAATAAAAATAATTATTATTTTTTCATAATCAACGACAACCATTACTACTTTAAAATTTTTGATAGCAACATAGACAATATCAAAGCCTTAAGCGAATTAAGCAAAAACATCCAAATAAACATTAACTATGCCCATGAACTAATATCAAATAAAGATAACGAAATCATTTCCATGATAAATAACACCCCATATTACTTATTCAAAATTAATATCAATGATAAAGCCAGAATAAAACTAAGTGATATTAGCAACCTAACAAACCAAAACATTAATCACAATATCCCCCCAGTCAAAGAGACATGGCCAATACTATGGAGCAAAAAAATTGATTACCTAGAATATCAAATAAATGAAATGGGCAAAAAATATCCATTGTTAGTAGACAGTTTTAACTACTTTGTTGGCATGGCAGAAAACGCCATCAGCTATGCAAACGACACCATAAGAGAAACAAAACCTACAATATACGATAAAGAAGTCATAAGCCACATCCACATAAACACCCATGACACCATGCTAAATTTCTATGATATCTCTAACCTAAAAATAGATCATAAAGCAAGAGACGTAGCCGAATACATAAAAATGTCTTTTTTTAATAACAACAAAAACATCTTTAACGAACTAAATACATATTTCAAACACAACATGTACACAGAATACGGCATTAGAATGTTATTTGCAAGAATCATGTATCCTAGCTTTTATTTTAACGAATACGATAACATCATAAATGGCAAACAAAAAGAAGAAAACATATCTCAAATCATCAGGAAAATAGATGAATATCAAGAATATCTAAAAAAAATATATACATATCTAAAAATATTTTACAATATACCCACCATCGAATGGCTAACAAAAAAAAGGATTATTAATCCTCGTTAATCACTTTAACCACTTCGGGAATCTCATTAACAAGAGCCTGCTCAATGCCATCTTCCAAAGTTTGAATAGCCATTGGACAATTACTACAAGCCCCGACTAATTTAACATAAACAACACCATTCTCATATCTCTTAAAAACAATATCTCCTCCATCATTTTGTAAATATGGTCTTACCTTATCTAAGACATTTTTAATTTTTTCTTCCATGTTATCATCCTTTCTATTTGCCTATATTTGACATGGCTTTTTCCATTGCTTCAATATCACTTATCTCATCATCAACTTCGATTAACTTTAGCACCTCTTCAAATGACGTAAACCCAGCAATTACCTTATATAAACCATCTTGTAAAAGAGTTATAACATCATCATTATACACTAATACTCTTAAATCCTCTTTCTTAACACCAGTACTAATAGCATCTCTAATTTCCTGATTAATTAGTAGCACCTCATGAATAGCAATACGTCCCTTATAACCACCATGACATTCCTCACATCCAACACTCTCGTATACTTCCTCAATATTCTTACCTAAAACTGCCTTAAACAATTGCTTCTCATGAGTAGTTGTTTTTCTTAACCTCTTACATTTATCACATAGTTTCCTAGCCAGCTTTTGTGATACAATTCCTGTTAAAGCCGAAGCAAGCAAATATCTTTCAACATTCATATCAAGTAACCTCTCAATAGTATTCAAAGAGTTATTTGTATGCAAAGTTGACAAAACCAAATGCCCCGTTATTGAAGCCCTGACAGCGATTTTAGCAGTCTCACTATCTCTAATCTCACCAATCATAATAATGTTAGGATCTTGTCTCAAAATAGACCTCAAAACAGTAGCAAAATCCAATCCAATATCACTATTAACCTGCACCTGATTAATACCTTCAATATCCATTTCGACTGGGTCCTCTACCGTAATAAGATTAGAACCTTCGACATTCAATTTCTGTAAAAAAGAATATACTGTTGTAGACTTACCACTTCCAGTAGCACCGGTTACCAAAATAATGCCATAAGGGGCAGATAACATCTTAAGTATTTTTTGATAATTACTCTCGTTAAAATATAAATACTCAATACCTCTCAAACTCATAGAATAATCCAAGATACGAATAACTATTTTTTCCCCTCTTTTAGTAGGCAAACAAGACACACGCAAATCCAAGTTAATACCCCTCAAAACAGATTTAATTGCCCCATCTTGAGGTAATCTTGTTTCCGTAATGTTCATATTGGCCAATATTTTAATCCTAGTAATCAAATTATTCTTATAAGAATTTGGAATAGAAGAATAATTCTGCAAAACACCATCAATTCTAACCCTAACTCTAAGCATATCTTCACTTGGATCAAAATGTATATCGCTAGCCCCGTTATTAATGGCATCAATAATTATCTCGTTAACTACATCAACAATAGGCATCTTGTTAAAATTAAATGTTTTTAACATAACATCCCTCTTTTCATTCTACGATAATTATACAATAAATAAGTTATATTATCAAGAAGAAAACAATTTAAACTTTTTTTTTCTTTATGCTCTTTGCTACGCTGTTCTAAGAATATCAAACACAAACCACAAATTAAATAGCAACATACTATTTGCTTTTTTCAACAAATTTATTTATAATAATTATGTGATTATTTATGGACATTATAAAAATTAAAAATTTATCTTTCAGTTATGAAAACAAAGAAATATTTAATAACATTAACCTAAATATAGCAAATAACAAAACCACAATGTTAATTGGTACAAATGGCTCAGGTAAATCCACCTTAATCAATATCTTACTAGGCCTTATTCCCTACCAAGGCACCATTTACATAGATAACATATTATTAAATAAAGAAAACATTTATGAAATAAGAAAAAAAATAGGATATGTAAATGATAAAATAGAAGATTTATTTTTAGGAGTAAATGTATTAGATAACTTAGTTTATAACTTAGAAAACTTATGTTACAAAGATGAACTAACCAAAAAAAACTTAGATTACATAGTAAATTTATTCAAACTAAACAACATCTTAGATAAAGAATCTTATAACCTATCAAAAAGCAAAAAACAATTAGTCAACATCGCAGCATCTTTAATACATAGACCCAGCATATTAATTATTGATGAAGGTTTAAACTATCTAAATAAAGAGGATAAAGAAATACTATCAAATGCCATAAAACAATACAAAAACGACCATAATCTAAGCATTCTTCTAGTAACACATGATACCAATATAACTATCTTAAGCGATACCATAATCTTACTAAAAGATGGTAACATTATTTTTAAAGATAATCCTAGCAAATTATATAATAACAAAAAATTATTAGAAGAATTAAAGATAGAAATACCATTTATAGTAAAACTATCAAATGCCCTGATAGAAGAAAAAATAATTGATAAAATATATTTAGACAAAAAAGAGTTGGTGAATCATCTATGGAAATAAAAATTAACAACCTAACATACATAAAAGAGAAAAAGAAAATTCTAAACAACATTAACCATACCTTTGATGAAGGCATCACCGCCATTATGGGCTACTCATGTGGCAAAAGCACCATACTAAAATTAATTAACTACCTAGGCAAACCTACCAAAGGCCAAATATATATTAATAACATAAAACTAACCAAAGGCATTAACATTAACAAAATAAGACCTAAAATAGGCTATTTACCACAAGAAAAAGAAACAAGTTTTTTTAACCGAACTGTATATGAAGAAGTATCATTTGGTTTAAAACACTTCAAAATAAAAGATAACCATCAAAAAAAAGTAAGTGAAGCACTAAAACTAGTAGGATTAAATGATAATTACATAAATATGAATCCATTTAACTTAAGTTATGGAGAGAAAACCAAACTAGCCCTTGCTTGCCTATTAGTAACTAATCCTGACATCATCCTATTAGATGAACCCACCCTAGGTTTAGATAACCAAAGCAAAAAAAATCTCATTAACCTATTAAATGAACTAAAAGCAAATAAAACCATTATAATAAACACCAATGATATAGAATTTATTAGTAAAATAACTAATAATATCTTAGTCATGGACAAAGGCAATATCATTTATCAAGGAACACTAAAAGATTTATACAAAAATAACATAGATAACTTAGTCCTACCAGCTGAATTAGAATTCATTAAATACGTAAACCAAACAAAAAATATTAAACTTAATTATCACAACAATATCAACAAATTAAGTAAGGAAATAAAAAATCATGTTAAAAAGTAGTTATATATATAAAAATTCTCTCATTCATAAATTAAATTCCATCTTAAAAATAATAGATATTCTAATTATCATGCTAAGCATCCTATGTATAAATAAAATAACAGATATGATTATCCTATCTATTTATCTTCTCCTAGTTATTCTACTAACAAAAATAAATATTATCAATTATTTAAAAAAAGTATTTAAGTTAAAAATACTCATCCTATTCATAATAATAATTAACTTATTACTAAAGAGTAGCACAATAAACATAACCTATTTAGTCGTAAAAGTAATATTATTAGTAATAAACTCGAGCATCCTAATGTTCACAACCAAAGAAAAAGATATAACTTATAGCCTAGAAATTCTACTAAGTCCCCTAAAAAAAATATTACCAATAAAAGAAATGGCTCTAAGCATCAGTTTATCACTAATCTTCATCCCTTTAGTAATAGAAGAATCTAAAAACATTATAGACGCCGAAGCCAGCAGAGGAATTGATTTTTATAACGAAAACCTCTTAAAAAAACTAGAAAGCATCATGATTCTATTTACCCCCATGTTCATTCTATCCCTAAAAAGAGCCGATACCATTACCGACATCATGAGCATTAGATTATATCAAGGAAGTAGAAGTTATTACCAATTTAAAAGTATTTCCATATTAGATATTGTTATATTGCTAATTAATGTTATAATATTCTTAGTAGTTTGGAGGTAATCATGCAAAGATATTTTATAATATTCAGTTATGATGGTACTAATTTTAAAGGGTACCAAAAACAAATAAAAGAAAGAACAGTTCAAGGAGAATTAGAAAAAGCCTTAAAAGAAATCAATGATAACAAAAAAGTAGAAGTTCACGCATCAGGAAGAACCGATGCTGGAGTCCATGCTATAAACCAAAAAGCCCATTTTGACTTAGCTACAAAAATCACCAGTGATAAATTGAAAAAAGCTTTAAACTCTATATTGCCAAATGACATTTACATAAAAAAAGTAGAAGAAGTAGATGATAATTTCCATGCTAGATTCAATGCCAAAGGAAAAGAATACATTTATCTAATCAACATGGGAGAATATAACCCAATAGAAAGAAACTATGTTTATCAGTATAACAAAAAATTAGACACCGTCGAAATGGAAAGAGCAATGAAGTATTTAGAAGGCACCCATGATTTTAGAGCATTTACAAAAATAGACAAAGACGAACCCAAAGAAGATTATGTAAGAACCATATCTCAAACCAATTTAATTAGAGATATCAAAGATGTAAACCGATTAACACTAGTTTTTGTAGGAACTGGGTTCCTAAGATATATGGTAAGAAACATGGTTGGTACATTAATTGAAATAGGCGAAGGTAAAAGAAAAAGTGAAGAAATGATAGATATTTTAAACAGTAAAGATAGAATTAACGCTGGAAAAACAGCCAATCCAGAAGGACTTTACCTAAAAAATGTTTTTTACTAGTTGTAAGTAAATAAATAAAATAGTATAATATTCTCAAGTAGGAAGTGATTGTATGGCCTTAATAAAATGTCTTGAATGTGGAAATGAAGTAAGTGATAAAGCACCCATCTGCCCTCATTGTGGTATTAAAATTAACAAAACAACCAAAGAACAAACAGAAAGTAAACAAAATAGTAAAGACATAACAAAAATTATAGAAAAAATAAATATACCAAACACCATAACATATTTTAGTATATCATTTATCTTATTTCTATTAATAATATTACCATTAAACTATGGTCTAACAGTAGATAAAAATTATAATGTTTTTGAATTATTTCGTTATGAATTAAAAGATTTATTCATGCCATTATTTATCTATGGAATAATAATATTTGTCTCATTCATTATGTCAATTGTCTCAAAAAGAGCAGGAAAGTTTGCTAAAGTAGGATATTTAATTGCCCTAGGCATATTAATTTCAATATCATATCAAGCAACACAAAATAATATAATATTAACCCACATATATTCCATAATGTATGCTCTAACTAGCATTTTAGTATTTCTTCCAAACAAAACCAATTTAAAGCAAATTTCAGTTGATGAAGATGAAGAAGAAATAACAAAAATCGAAGAAAATAACATCCTAAAAGAAGAATATCATAACAAAAAGATATCTAAAAGAGAAATAATAATAACCACCTTAATATTTCTATCAGTACTATCTATTGGAGTATTTACAAGTATTAAATTTACCAGCAAAAATATTAAGAATAATATATCACTAAACGAACTAACTAGTTTAAAATATTTGAACAAGAATGAAATACTATATACCAAAATAACGAATGAATACATTAACGTTAGAAAAAAAACAGATACAACCTCTAAAAAAATAGGAGAAGTAATAAAAGACGATATTTATCAAGTAATTGATATAGATAAATATAATAACATCATATGGTATAAAATAAAAGATAAAGAAAACAACGAAGGATACATTGCAGGAATGCTTAAAGGGGAATGGTATGTTTCTCTATTCAAAAAACAAGAAAATATAGAATTATCAACCATTAAAAGCCTCACCAATGAAGATAACAAAGAAGAACAAGAAAATAATTCAAATAATAATACTGATAACACTCCAGCAACACCAAATAATAATTCAAATAACCAAAGTAATAATAACAATACAAATAAAAACAATAATAATAAAAATAATAATAACAACAATAACAATAACAATAACAATAACAATAATAACAACAATAACAATAACAATAACAATAATCCAAGCAAACCATCGACACCTACAGAAACACCAACAACCGAAAGCAACAATAATGAACAAGAAAATATAAAAAAACAATATTTAAAAGAAGTAGAAGCTGAAAATTTAAGATACGAAAAAGAAGTTAAAAAGATAAAAGAAGATTATGATTTATACGAGTTAGATGCAAAAGATAAAATGGCTGATGCCAAATATTTTGCAAGTTTCTATGGTGGATTATATTATGGCACCCAAAGAGACTATGAAAAAGAATATCAAAAATTAATGGAATCGGGAAATTATGAAAAAGCAGATAACCTATCATCAAGATGGGAATGCACAAAAGAGTATAGAAAATGGGACGATTATTTAAAAGGTCTTCCTCAAGAAGAACAAAATTATTTAAAAAAAAGAGAAAAAAATCATAATGATATTCTAAACGAATTAAAGAAAAAATATAATCAATAGATGCATAAAACTAATAAAAATGATAAATAACGAAAAAAAAGACAAATATTTGTTGACAAAATCCATATTATTTAGTAAAATCATAATCGGTACATTTTATATTTTTGCCTGTTCGTATTGGGAACACGGATAGGAGAAAATATTATTAAAAAAATAAGGAGATAGAGAAAAAAATGACAACATTTATGCAAAAAAAAGAAACAGTTGACCGTAAATGGTATGTTATTGACGCAAAAGGAGAATCTTTAGGTAGAGTTGCAGCCAAAGCAGCACATATGCTAAGAGGAAAACATAAAGTAACATATACACCACACGTTGACTGTGGAGATTACATTATAATTATTAATGCAAAAGAAGTTAATTTAACTGGTAATAAGTTAAATGACAAAATCTATTATGACCACTCAAGATATGTAGGGGGCATGAGAGAAAGAACTGCTAAAGTTATGAGAGATAACTATCCGGTTGAAATGGTAGAAAGAGCAGTTAAAGGTATGTTACCAAAAGGTAGATTAGGCCGTGCAATGTACAAAAAATTATTTGTATATGCAAATGAAGAACATCCACATATGGCTCAAAAACCTGAAAAAGTAGAAGTTGGGAGGAAATAACCATGGCAAAAGATAGAAAATTTTATGGTACAGGTAGAAGAAAAAGTGCTGTGGCAAGAGTAACACTTACTCCAGGAACTGGTAAAATTACTGTAAATGGTAGAGATGTTCATGAATATATGCCATATGAAGTATCAGTAATGGACTTAACACAACCACTTGAAATAACTGGTAATAAAGAAACATTCGACATTGAAGCAAATGTTTCAGGTGGAGGTTTTTCTGGTCAAGCGGGAGCAATTAGATTAGGTATTACTAGAGCACTACTTGAATATGACAAAGCAAATGAAGAAAAAGAAGATTCATACCGTAAAAAATTAAAAGCAAGTGGCTTTGTAACAAGGGATCCAAGAAGTAAAGAAAGAAAGAAATATGGTCTTAAAGCTGCTCGTAGAGCACCACAATTCAGTAAAAGATAAAAAATTACCCACAAACATTTCGTTTGTGGTTTTTTCTTTTGCTATGTTGTTATAGCTATAAAGATAGACAAAAAAACATTATATATTATATTTCCTCTATCGCATGGAACATTAATTAAACTCCAAATATAATTTCCTAGTTATTTTAATAAATGTATAAATTCTATTCAACAAAATAGACAGAACTAAAATGGGAATTTTTGATTTTGATAATACAAGTAGTATCAATAAATAAGCTAATACAGTAACAGATATAGCGTTTCATGAAAACCATATCTGTAACCAAAAAAATTTTACAACCATAATAATATTTAAAACTTTGATAACATATCAAAACAACAATAAAATACATTTTCTTACATAAACTCTCATATATATTACTAGGTGATAAAATGAAAAAACAAAAGATAATTAAAAGCCCTATAGTCCTAATAATATCAGTCATTCTAGGTAGTATTATAGGATTAATATTCAAAAAAAATATTTTATTTCTAAAACCATTTGGCACCATATTCTTAAATCTCATGTTCACAATTGTGGTACCATTAGTATTCTTCACAATATCTTCCAGCATAGCCAATATGATTAACCTAAAAAGACTAGGCAAAATATTAAAATACCTATTCATAGTATTCCTAATAACAAGCTTTATCTCTTCAATATTTGCTTTAATAATTGTAAAAATAATTAACCCATTAGGAAATAATAACATTATTTTGAAAACTACAGAAACCTTATCTACACTAAACCTAAGTGATAAAATAGTAGATATGTTCACCGTAACTGATTTTGGTAACTTACTAAATCGCAGTAACATGCTACCCCTTATAATATTCTCTATACTATTTGGAATATCAACAAGCCTTGTAACAAAACAAGATAAAACCATTACCAAAATATTAGAAACACTATCAGAAATAATGCTAAAACTTGTAAGTATTATCATGTATTATGCCCCAATAGGCTTGTTCGCATACTTTGCTTCCCTAGCAGGAGAATATGGTTCAAATATCTTAAGTGGCTACATGCGAAGTTTTATCTTATATCTTATCATGAGCATTTTATATTATTTAATATTTTATACACTATATAGCTACATTGCCGAAGGCAAAAAAGGGGTAAAAAAATTTTATCAAAACATTCTCCCACCAACACTAACATCGTTAGGAACACAGTCATCATTAGCAACACTCCCCACCAACATGGTAGCCTGCGAAAAAATAGGGATAAAAAAAGACATCTACGAAGTAACAACCTCTATAGGATCAACCATGCACATGGAAGGTTCCAGTATGGGAGCCATCTTAAAAATAGCATTCCTCTTTGCCATATTTAATAAACAATTCACAGGCATAGATACCTATCTAATTGCCTTAGTAGTATCAGTATTATCAGGAGTAGTTATGTCAGGCATCCCAGGCGGAGGACTCATAGGAGAAATGCTAATCGTAAGCCTATATAACTTCCCGGCATCGGCATTCCCTCTTATATCTACAATAGGAATATTAATAGATGCTCCAGCTACAACTCTAAATGTAATCGGGGACACTACAAGTGCCATGTTAATATCAAAATATGTTGAAGAAGACTCCTCAAAAGAAAATTAAATTTTTCTTTTTTTTTCTAAAATCTTGTGCTATAATTTATATATAATAAAGAGGTATCCATATGAATGACATGATTTATAATGAAACATTTAAATATGCAAAAAAAATAGCCATATTAACCATAAATGACTATAAATACATGGTATATACTATTCCTAATTTCAGCAACTACATCTTACATGCATCCAAAATGATAAAATTAAATAACATAATCAATTTAGTAGAAATAAACAATGAAGAAAAAAACTTAGTCTTAAACATTATCAAAACAATTATGAAAACTAAAGATCCAAAAATATTAAATGAATACTTAGTATCAAATAACATTAGAATAGAATAAGGAGGAACATATGGAAAATAATCCACAAAAAGAAAACAACCTAGGAACGACCTTAGAAATGTTTAACAAAGAAGAAATCAAAGAACTAGAAGAACGCATCAAAGATGTTAAAACATATGAAAAAGATATAGAAAATGTAGAAAAAACAGCAACCCCTAAAAAAAGAATAAGAACCATAAACAACAAACAAAATGGGTACATAAACTTTTATTTAATTCTAATATCTACTATCTTCTTAAGCCTACTATGTATCTTATTATCCTTTATGATGTTAGGACTAAATATCAAATAACACCATAATTTTTTTCTTTTAAACGACATTTAATGTCAACAAAGTGTCTAATTATGACAAAAACTTGCAAAACTATTGTATAATTAATATGGTGATAGTAATGAGTAATAAATATCCTTTAGTATTAACTATTCATAATATGGACGATATAGAATTACTAAAACATAATAGTACCACCGAATACATTAACATAGACTTAGATTATCCCAATAAAGAAATAATCAATTACTTCAAAGAAAACGGTCAAAAATACTATTATGCTGATTCCATTAATTCCCAAAATGGTTATATCTATGTAGACTATAACACATTCATTAAAGGCGAAGAAATCATAGATACTATCATGTATGCTAAACCAGACAATTTAAATAAATTAGAAACATGCAAATACTTATATAAATCAGTAGGTAGAATTATTTCTTATGACATAAACACCATATCTACGAAAAATGAACTGTTTAACTACAACAATTTAAATACCATAAATAACATCTGGGGTGCATTAACAAACCTAAAAGGCACAAATATCTCATATACTAAAATATTTTATTACTTATGTAGGATTTTAGATATCGATAACGAAATAATATATACAAATGAATATGGTCACTTAGCAAACAAAATAGAAGTAAATAACACAACATTCATTACCGACATTACCAAAGATATTCCCTTCATCCAAGCTAAATTTCAAACAAAATACTTTGGTAACTACAACGATGACATCGACCTAGATAAAAAAATAAAATATATAAAAGATACTTATAGTGATATAATACTAGCAAACAAACTAAAAAAATTTAACTTCAACAAAGAAAATCTCTTAGCAAACATTCTCAACATAATAGAAAATATAATTAACATAAACGACATGGGTCCCATCGAATTAGGTACTATCCTAGATATAATATTCCAAAAATATTGTCCCTCAAATCATATTGTCATAAATAATCTATATACCATTGACATTCATAATAACCAAGAACATTTTATCTTAATAAGTGATCAAGAAAACTATTACAGTTACAATTACAGAATGAATAAATTCCTAAAAATCTCAGCCATTGACCTAGAAAAAAACATTGAAAATAAAAAAATAGGTATCTATTTAAATGAAATAATACCTAATTTAAACTTAAACATAAACAAATCATATACATAAAAAATAGTATCACAATAGATACTATTTTTCTTTTTTAAGCGCTTTAGCTTCTCTAACAGTAGTCTTAATCTTAATACCATCAACTGTAACATTTTGCAAATTTAATTTTTGTTTTCTCTTAGTAATATTTAAAGCATGACTTCTACTATTAACTGATTTTGTTTTTTTATTAGTAATTTTTACTGCCATAATTGACCTCCTTCATACAAAACGCACTATAACTTTACCATATATTTTCCTTTTAGTCAAATATTTTTAACATATTTTAATACTTTTTTAATTCCCGTAGTGCTTATTCTTAATAAATTCCTTTAATATCTTTGTTGTCGCTCTTTTCTCAATACGTGAAACATAACTCCTTGATATCCCCAAAGTCTTAGCAATCTCCTTTTGAGTAATCTCATCGTTACCATCCAAACCATATCTCATAATAATAATATCTTTTTCCCTTTTATTCAAAACATTCATATATTGCTTTAACAAATTAATACTATCCTTCTTATGAATTTCTTCAATAAATTCAGGATCCTTAGTCTTAATAACATCAAGAATTGTAATCTCATTTCCCTCCTTATCAAAGCCTATATTCTCATAAATACTAACATTCTTAGCATTCTTTTTATTACCACGATAATACATTAATATCTCATTTTCAATACACTTTGCAC
Source organism: uncultured Clostridium sp. (assembly GCA_905199855.1). GTDB lineage: Bacteria > Bacillota_I > Bacilli_A > RF39 > UBA660 > CAG-762. The sequence continues at coordinate 8,705 of CAJKHY010000014.1, read as the reverse complement.
AGTAAGTCGTAATTCTTACATTCTTATTTGGTGAATAAGTATCGATTCCCTTGATTAAACCAACCGTACCAATACCAATTAAATCATCCACATCATAACTATTAGCATCAAACTTTTTAACAATATGCGCCACCAACCTAAGATTATGCTCAATTAACATTCCACGTGCTTCTTTATCACCTTCACTAGCCCTCTTAATGTATAAATCCTCTTCCTCTTTAGATAAAGGCTCAGGGAACACATTATTAGAATAAGCTCCAGTAAAGAAAGAAAAACACTTTATAATTTCCAAAAGAAAATTAAAAAACATAAAACCACTCCTATAAAATAATATTAAATTAGACTAGTTATTATACTATCAATATCATTAATATATTTTAAAAAATATAATGATAAAAGAGATAAAAACATTAATTTAAACTTCTTTACATTCATTTGATTACATAGTATAATTATGTAAAAGGAGTATGTGTTTATGGAAAAATTTTATCCCGATGTATATCAAAAAAGTATTTACACAATTAATTATGAAAAACTAAAAGAAAATGGCATTAAATGTTTATTATTTGACCTAGATAACACCTGTGTCCCTTACGTTGATAAACTACCGAGCAAAAAACTAAAAAACTTATTTGAAGATTTACAAGATTTAGGCTTTAAAATTATCATTTTTTCTAACTCCAACAAAAAAAGATTAGAACCATTTAAAAAAGAATTATCCGTAGACTGTTGTCCCAATGCCAAAAAACCATGGAAAAAAAGTTTTCTAAAAGTACTAAACAAATTCAACTTTGAACTATCACAAGTAGCCATCATTGGGGATCAATTCTATACTGACATATGGGGAGGAAATCGGGTAGGCATCACCACAGTCTTAGTTAACCCAGTATCCAACACCGATATGTTTTTCACAAGGTTTGCCCGCAAAATGGAAAACAGATTATTAAGAAAAATGGCTAAAGAAAATATTTTCAAAAAAGGTAGATACTATGACTAAAAAATGCCCTGGATGTGGAAACACAATAGATAACAATCTAACTATATGTGAAAGATGCTTTAAAATAAAAAATTATAGTAAATACACATATGTTACTAGCAATAAAGATAACCTAAACAACATTATCTCCGAAATCAAAGAAAATGATTTAATAATATACACAGTTAGTCTTCTTAGTTTAAACAATATAGAAAATACCATCAAAAAATTTCCAACTAATAACATCGTCTTAGTATTAACAAAAAAAGATATACTACCAAAAAGTGTAAAAGATAAAAAAATAATTGATTACATAAAAAATAAAAATATTAAAACAACCCACATTGAAATAATTAGTAGCCTTAAAAACTATAACATAGATAAACTATCTAAAATAATTGAAGACTATAAAAGTAATGGAAACATTTACTTCATTGGCAACACCAATGCTGGGAAAAGCACACTAATCAATAAATTATTAAATGCTCATGGTATTACAAATACCCCAATTACTTGTAGTCTATTTCCTAATACCACCCTTGATAAAATAGAAATAAAACTAGGCAACCGAACATTCTATGATACCCCAGGCCTAATTGAAGAAAACAATATAACAAATTACCTTGATAGCAAAACAATCAAAAAAATCAACATTAAAAAAGAAATAAAACCAAAAACTAGAAAAGTTAGTCAAAACAAAAGTTTTATCATAGATAACCTACTTAGAATAAACTACCTAAGCAACATTGAAAACAGCCTAACATTTTACATGAATAACAACCTAAAACTAGAAAATGTTAGCCTTAAAAACCCAAGACTAACTACATTACCAAGCATAACAATTAACATAGAAGCCAAAAAAGATATAGTAATAGATGATTTTCTTTTTATAAAAATAACAAAACCATGCAAAATTAAAATATACTCTAACTTTAATAAAACAATATATGAAAGGGACAACCTAATATGAAAGATATAAAAGAATTAAAAAAAAACTATGAGTTTTTACAAGCAGAATTAAATAACATCAAGGAGTGTCTTTGACTATAACAACAAAAAAAGCGAATTAGATAAACTTACCAAAATAACTCATGATTCAACGTTTTGGCAAGACAAAGACAAAGCAAATGAAATAATTAGTAAAATAAATAACCTCAAATCTTGTGTAGAAGAAATAGATAAATGTGAAGATGACATCAATGACAATTTATCTATAATAAACGAATTAACAAAATCATATGAAGAAGAATTAGTAAGCATCATTCTAGAAAATAGCCAAACCTTATCAAACAGAATTGAAAACTTACATATTCAAACCTTCCTAAATGGCAAATATGATGCTAATGACTGTCTAATGGAAATACATTCAGGAGCAGGAGGCACTGAAGCTTGCGACTGGGTGAATATGTTATATCGCATGTACACAAGATATTTTAACAAAATAGGTTATACATCCACCTTATTATATGCATCCCTTGGTGAAGAAACAGGTTACAAAAGCATAACCCTACAAATAAAAGGGGACCATGCCTATGGATATCTAAAAAAAGAAAGTGGAATTCACCGACTAGTAAGAATAAGTCCCTTTGATTCAAACAAAAGAAGGCATACATCCTTTGCCTCTGTCGAAGTAATACCAGAAATTAAAGGAGAAATTGATATAATTATTCTAGAAGCCGACCTCAAAATAGACATCTATCGTAGCAGTGGTCCCGGAGGACAAGGCGTAAATACCACAGACTCAGCCGTTCGTATCACCCATATACCAACCGGCATAGTCGTAACCTGTCAAAACGAGCGAAGCCAAATTCAAAACAAAGCCATGTGCTTAGAAATATTAAAAAGCAAATTATATAAAATCGAACAAGACAAAAAGAATAAAGAGATAAATAGCATGAAAAATAATGAATCAATCAACTTTGGTAGCCAAAAAAGAAGTTACATCATGTGTCCATACACCAAAGTCATAGACAATGACAGCCATTACGAAGAAAGTGATGTTATTAGTGTATTAGATGGAAAACTAGATGGATTCATAAAAGCTAATTTAAAAGGTGGTGTGTAACTAGTGTTTTTATTTAAAAAAAATAAACCAAAACAAAACATTGATGACATAGTCAAAAAAGTAAATCATAAAGACCTCATAGAAAGATACTTCTACCTAGTAATTGGTTGCTTTATCGCAGCCTTTGCCTTCAACCTCTTTTTTCTAAAATACAAAATAGTTTGCTTTGGCATAAGTGGCATCGCAGTAATCTTAAACGAATATGGCATTAACCCAAATACCTTTATTCTAATATCATCCATTCTCCTCTTAATATACAGTTACTTTGTATTAGGTAAAGAAAAAACCAAAAACTCAGCCGTAGGCTCAATACTCCTACCAATATTTATTTACGTTACTGAATTTATTACAAGAAACATCTACTTTGAAAACGTCGAAAAAATACTAATAGCCATCTTTGGGGCCGTTTTAAGTGGTATAGGATATGGAATAATCTTCAAATCAGGATTTACCACTGGAGGCACAGACATCATTGACCAAGTAATAGCAAAATACTTTAAAACCAGCATGGGTAAATCTATGATTTATGTAGATGGGCTAATTGTTTTAAGTAGTATCTTCACCTTTAACATTGAAACATTCATGTATGGTATTATCATCCTCTACGTAGTAAGCATCATGACCGACAAAGTAATCCTCGGCATAAGTGATGACAAAGCCTTCTACATAGTTACAGATAAAAAAGAAGAAATTCTAGAATTTCTTTTATCACTAGAAAGCATAGGCGTAACCATTATTGAATCACACGGAGGATATACCAACAACAAAAACAATTTATTACTATGCGTAATTCCTACCAAAAAGTATTTCATAATCAAAGAAGGACTAAAACAAATAGATAAAGACATTTTCTTTGTTGTAACAGATTCATATGAAGTAAATAGGAGAGGGTTAGATGAATTTATTTAGAAAAAAATTAAATATCAATAAACTAATCAAAGAAATAAACAGTAAAGACTACACCAAAAGATTCTTAATCATGCTATGTGGATTATTTATAAGTTCCTTTGCCTTTAACCTTTTCTTTGCACCAAATAATATCGTTGTTGGGGGCATATCAGGCTTATCTTTAATAATTAAAGAGTACTTTCATATAAAACCATCACTATTTATTTCCATTGCCTCAGTATTTCTAATTATCATAAGTTTTATCTTTATAGGCAAAGAAAAAACTCTAAACACCTTGATCGTAGTAATAATTTACCCCATATTCATTGAAGCTACATCAAAAATAACTAATCACATTGACCTTGAAACAAGTAGCCTCTTACTCACCATTATTTTTGGAGGAGCATTAGATGGACTAGCATCAGGCTTAATCTTAAAAGAAGGATTTTCCGCTGGAGGAACTCAAATAATTACCCAAATAATGTATAAATACTTACATATGTCTCTAGGAAAAAGTAGCCTGATAGTAAATTCATTGATAATAACCACAGCCATCTTCACCTTTGGCATAACAAAATCTATGTATGCAGTAATAGCCTTATATATTTCCTCGACCATAACCGATCGAGTAATACTAGGTGTTTCAAACAACAAATCATTCTACATTATAACCGATAAAGAAGAAGAAGTATGCGAGTTTATCATCCAAAAACTCCATCACAGTGTAACCATCATAAATGCAAAAGGTGGATATTCAAATAAAAACAAAAAACTACTATTATGCATAATCCCAACAAAAGAATATTTCCTCGTTAAAGAAGTAGTTTTAGAAATTGATAAAAATGCCTTTTTCCTAATCACTGACTCATACGAAGCAGTAGGAGGAGCATAAACATATTATTTCTTAGGCCCTTGCTACGCTGTTAACAAAAGCATAAAAAAATAAAAAATCGATTCATTTTAAATAATCAAGAACAAAATATAAACAATAACAAAATGTAAAAAAGAATAGGTTCCAAAGTAAAATTATCTACTCTTTTTCTTATTGCTTGTAAATAACTTTAAAACCTAGTATAATCATAGTAGGTGATAAAATGAATAACAAATATGAACCTAAACATACTCCCAAAACAAACATTTCAAAAAATAACATCCCCCAAAAAGATTTAGAGACAAAAACAACTATTCAAACAAAAGAAAAAAATAAAAAAATCATCACCATTACTAAGAAAAAAAGAAGATTAAAAAAGTGGGTATGGCAACTATTTATTATAATATTTTTAATTACCATAATTATTAGTCTTACCAACATAACCGTATGGCACAAAGAAAACGAAGCAACAGATAAAGTAGTAGAAGAAATAAGTAATGAAACAACCGTCATAGAACAAGTTGATGATGATAAAACAGAATTAGTTAATCAAGATAAAGTAACAAATAAAGACAACGATTATTGGTATTACATTAAAACGCCCTTAATAGATGTAGATATTCAAAAATTAAAAGCAAAAAATAGTGATACCATTGGTTGGATAAATGTAAATAATACTAATATTAATTATCCATTTGTCCAAACTACCAATAATGACTATTACCTAACTCATTCATTTGATAAAACTGCAAATAACGCTGGCTGGATATTCTTAGATTACCGTAATCAAAGTGATTTTTCTAATAAAAACAACATCATATATGGACACAGTAGATTAAATAAAACAATGTTTGGCTCATTGCATAATGCCTTAAGTTCAAAATGGTATAGTAACAAAGATAATCACATCATTAGACTATCAACCGAAAAAGAAAACACAATGTGGCAAATATTTTCTGTCTATAAAATAAAAGCCGAAAGCTATTATATCACCACTAATTTTACCAACGACAATGAATATCAAGATTTTCTAAATACTATTACAAGTAGAAGTAAACATAAATTTAAAGTAGAATTATCTATAGAAGACAAAATTTTAACATTAAGTACCTGTTATAGCGATGATGAAAGAACCGTTGTTCATGCTAAACTAATTAAAAGAAGTCCTAGATAATATCATCTAGCACCTCTTTTTAATATGGACGATAATAAGGATTATTAGGATAGTAATAAGTTGGAGCATAATAATAAGGTCTAGGATAGAAAAATGGAGCTACTAATCCCCCAGTAATACCACCCAAGATAAATGGTCCTAAGAAACCTCCTCCAACAAAACGATTACCACCATTCATTGACATTCCCCTATTATAACCAAAAGATCTATACATATAAAACTCCCTTCTAACATATTATATATGTAAAATAGTTTTTTGTGCATAATGAATATAAACAGAAAAATAGCTATGGATTATTTACCTCCATAGCCCTTTTTCTTATAATCATCATATAATTCCTTAAATCTAGCATAATGAATAATTTCTCTTTGCCTTAAGAAAAGTAAAGGTCCAATAATATCAGGGTCATCAGTTAAATTGATTAAATTTTCATAAGTTGCTCTAGCTTTTTCCTCAGCTGCCATATCTTCGGCTAAATCAGCAACAGGATCACCTGTCGTCACAAAATATGTTACTGTAAAAGGTACACCGTTTGAATCAGTAGGATAAACTGCTTTTCTATGTTCTGTATAATTAGTATCAAGACCAGCTGCCTTTAATTCATCTAAAGTGGCATCCTTAGTAAGTTGATAAATCATAGCACATATCATTTCAACATGCCCAAGTTCCTCAGTTCCAATATCAGTAAGCAGCGCCCTTCCCCTTTCATCAGGCATAGTATATCTTTGATTTAAATATCTCAAAGCAGCTCCCAACTCTCCATTTGCACCACCGTATTGAGTTACCAAAAATTTAGCCATTCGTAAATCTTTTTTCTTAATATTAATTGGATATTCTAAAGACTTAACATATTTCCACATTAGCTTTGCACCTCCCAAGGCCAAGGGTTTTTATCCCAAACCCAATTATTTGCATTAACTGGATTATCAGTAATCTCTAAAGGTCCATAACTATTTTCAAAATCCTTTACCGCATTTAAATACTTGTTGCGGTAATTATTAAAAATTTTAATAACATTAGCATCATTTGGATAATTATCTAAATATAAATTTAAATCAGTCATAGCAAAATTATATTGCATTACTTTTTCAAGAAGTGCTTGCCTATTATTATTAGACACTATTTCAACAGGAATATAGTTTTTATATTGATCATATAAATCATCGAACATATTCCCCCTCATAAAACCTTTTTCTGAGTCTAACTTTATAGGTTCATTAGTAGGATAGGGATTAGGATATAAAAAATTATTATTGTTATAATCATTTATATTTTGATAATAATCAAACATATAATTATAGTCGTTCATCACATTCTCCTTTCAATCTATATTATGTATTTAGGATATAAGTGTATGGGATAATGCCCAAAACTGAAAAAAAAGACTTGTATTTTTGTGTTTTTTATGGTAAACTCTATTAGTAAGTTGTTTATGGCGGAATTGGTGAAGTGGTTAACACGGTGGATTGTGGTTCCATTATGCGTGGGTTCGATTCCCACATTCCGCCCCATAATGATTTATACAAGTCTTGCTTTTCAAGAATTTTTTCAATAATTATATAAAAAGAATAGGTAAATTTCAGTGAAAATACCTATTCTTTTCTTACTTATTAATTTCTTCTTTTATCTTTTTATAAAATTTCATTCTTAAAAACCTAATAGTTAAATCAATTGCTTCATCACCACGACTTCCGTTAAAAACATCATGTGTTACATCATCCATATTTACTAAAATATTTACATCAGATTTTAAATTTCTATGTACGTAATCAACACTAGACTTTGGAACAATTTGGTCATCATTACCATGGATAATCAAAGTAGGACAATTAATACTTTTAACATCATTAGTGTGTTCCTTAACCAAATTAATAAATTCCATTGTAACAGGCAAAGGCATCTTGATAATTCGTGAAATCACATCCTTTTGATTATATTGCTTCAATATCTTAGGCATTTCCTTAATACTCCCCAATACCTGTAACTTATCATCCTTAAAAATTAAATACCTAAATGCAGGGGCAACTAAGACAAGTCTTTTCACCTCTTTATATTTTGATGCCACATGACTGGCCAACACACCACCCATACTGTGGCCAACAACATATATCTTATTATAACCACGTGCAATTAATTTTTCTACTTGGTTTTCCACCGCTCTAATCCAGTCATCTCTCTTAACATTAGTCATAATTGACTTATCATGTCCAGGTAAAGTAATCATATAAACATCAAAATCCAAATACATTTGCAATTCATTTGCCAAATTTTGATGATCCCATACCCCTCCAGCAAACCCATGAATAATAAATATAGCTTTTCTAAATAGCATAAAAATCACTTCCTAAACATATTTTATCAAAACAAATTACCTAAGTAAATAACGATTTAATAAATTATATTAAAATATCTTTTTATTTATACTGCTTTACACATTATAATCCTATGATTAAAAACAAATAGAACAAAATATGTCAAAAAATTACATTTATTTTTTAATATTATAATTATTATGATAAAATAAAATATGAAAGAAGTTGATAGTATGGAATTAAAAAATTTAAATGATAAACAAATTGAAGCTGTAAAACATATAGATGGTCCTTGCCTTGTTCTCGCTGGTGCCGGAAGTGGCAAAACTTCTGTCTTAACCAACCGTGTAGCATATTTAATTGAAAATAACATATTGCCATCTAATATATTAGCCATTACATTTACCAATAAAGCGGC
>CAJKHY010000013.1 GCA_905199855.1 uncultured Clostridium sp. | reverse complement strand
TAGTATAATTTCTATTTAATAATTTTAACATATCTTTATTAAAAGATTGAACACCAAAACTTAGTCTATTTACACCATAACATTTTAATAATTCTAATTTTTCCTTATCAGTATTCTCTATATTACATTCAAAAGTAAATTCATAGTTATTACTTAATTTAAATCTCTTAAGTATTTGCAATAATCTAGTTAATCTATTAACATCTAAACTAGTTGGAGTTCCACCACCAATATATAGTGTATCAAGAACTTCACCTTTATATATAGAATTAATTTCTTTTTCTAAAGCATCTAAATATATATCTACATATTTTTCATACATATACATTTTAGGAAATGCACAATAAGAACATATCCCACTACAAAAAGGAATGTGAACATAACAATTTTTCACAAAATCACCCAATTTCTCTTATACTTCATATACTATCACAGTGCTAAAAAGAAATCAAGCATGAAATAATACCTACTATTGCGATTTTGGACTTTAGCCTAAAATCATAAATTCCCTTTATTTTCAAGAAAGAAAAAATACAAAACTTTGGTAACTTTGAATTTTATTTAACAGTATAAAATTTATAATCTTGACAATAAAAATTTGATTATAAATTTTATAATAGATTATGTTCAAATATAGGAGAAGTAGGTGCAAATATTGTTGAATATGTGGAAGATGTTCTACATTTAGTTAATTTGTTAATTGATAATAAATAAAGACAAACTTTATTTGAATATATATAACTATATGATAAAAATCAAAGGTCTAGATAAATTCACTATCGCTCACCTTTGATTTTTTCTTTTTACTTGATATCTCCCATTTATGGTTCACATTTTTGAGTGTTCCTTTTATTAATCTTCATCATTAAAAAAGTCATCAAAGAATTTATCGTCGTCGGTATCATCCTCATATAATTTCTTATCATTCTTTTTCTCTTTCTTATCCAATTTTTCTTGTTTCTCTTGAGCTGCCTTTTCTTGCTTTTCCTCTTCTTCTAATTCAGCAATTTTAGCATCTATTCTTTTAACTAAATCATCAACATTAAATGTTCGAGGAGTTTCATTATTAGAACTCATAAACGGACTGGCCCCACCACTGATGCCACCGAGGCCAGGTAGACCAAAAGGCATTGGATTAATTTCAGGACCACCACCCACATCACCTAGCATTTGTTGCATTTGATTCTTTTTCATATCTTTGACAAATTGCTTCAAATCAAACAATTGAACTTCCTTTTTCTCACGAATAGGATATCCTGCTTTTTCATATTTTTTACCAAAACTCATTTTATAGTGATCAGTCAATTTCGTTTTATAAGGCATCATTCTAAGCCTCAACCATATTGCTTCCCCATAATTTAATCTTTGCAAATCACTAACAGTAACAAGCGGTGTTGAAGAAGTCTTTTCCTTTTCTTTAGATTTTACTTCACCACACATTTTACTTATTTCCTCTAAAGCTGCAAGTTCATTACTAATTAAATATAGAATATTACAGTTACCACGAATTGTATCTCCATTTTCCTTACCATATACTTGAGCTAATTGAGCATAGTTTTGAATTATAAATGTAAACCTAATTAATCTACTTCTAGCCGCGGTAACCATTGTCGTAACATCTTTTAAAGGAGGCATATTGGCAAACTCATCAAGAATAAAGTTAGTCCTATAAGGTAATTTCCCTCCTGATTCTTGAGCCACATCAATTAAAGTTTCATAACATTGTTTTATAAATATTGTTGCTAAAGGATGCAAAGTTTTCTTTTCATCTTGAACAATTAAGAATACTGCTGTTTTCTTTTTACCAATATCCTTCATATCAAAATTAGAATAAGATAACATTTCAGACAAATTTTCACGCGAAGAAAATAGTTTTATTTTTTGTTTAAACGTAGCAAGTATACCTTGTTTAGTTTCTTCAGCCGTAAATACTGTTCCTGAAGCATTTATATAGGCGGGCTTGGAAGGATCTTTAGAATTAAAATACTCTTTAATAAAATTATTATTTGGTCCACCAAAACGTTCTTCACCAATACTTGACATAAGATTCACACTGTTAAGATTTACTTGTTCTTCTTTAGCATCTTCAAACAAGCCTAAAGCAAGCCCCGTGAAATAATCAGCCGCGGTTTTCTCCCAAAACGGATCTCCACTACTTTTTTCTTGATACAAAATATTTAAAGCAAGGTCATCTAATAGTTCAATTGCTTTATCCGTATTGCCTTCCTTATATAATTTATATGGTAAAGCCATTGGATTCCAAGCATTACCATTTTGAGGACTACGAAAATTTAAAACTATAATATTATATCCTCTTTCTTTTAACATCTCAGCTGTTTGCTCATATAATTCACCCTTTGGGTCTGTTAAAATAATCGATTCTCCCTTTTTAGCCAAAGAATGTACTTGAGGAAAAACTACTAAAGATGTTTTTCCAGCGCCAGTAGAACCAACAACTAAGTTGTGCATCTCACCATCATCAACCCACATCTTCTTACCATTATTTATTACAGGTATACCAGCATATTGAGCTGTATAAGCCTTAGGATCTATCTCATGAATGTTTCTAGCAGTTTTAATTTCTTTATCTTTAGCCCATCTAGAATAACCTTTATCTTTTTTTGAAGTTTTAAATCCAAAACCTTTTTCTCTATCAAAAAAGTATGAACTAACAGCAACGAAAATACCTATTAAAACAAGGAAAAAGAATGTCAAAGTTGTCGCTATATATTCACCTGAAAAAGCTTGAAACGGCACAATACCATAAAAAGTTCCTGTATTTAAAAGACTAGTAGCATTAAGCACACCAATCGCAACCATATAAAGAAGAAAGAAACAAAAAGCAAGAAACATCATTATATCTTTTGGCTCTGCCCTAAATTTCATAAAAATGCACCTCTATCTCTACAACAATTATAGCATAACTAATAATAAATTTAAACAATTTTATTTTATTTTTTTTACTTTGTTTAATATTTAAGAAAAAACTACCAATTTAATAATTGATAGTCAAGGCATAAACCTTTAATATATTATATTAAACAAGAACCTAAAATGATTGCAAGCAAAATATAAAGTACAATTATAATTAAAAAACCATTGCCACAAGAGCTACCACACGATGTATTACAAGCCATTACTAACACCTCCTTATCTTAAAAATTTATTTTATAGCCAAGCTCCAAGTATAATTACAAGTAAGATAAATAGTACAAGTACAATTGCCGCACTAGAAGTATAATTTCCCATATTTCATTCCTCCTTTTTTCTCTTTTCACAAATATTTTATGGTAAAAAGAAAAATATGTGAGTGCATTTTACTAGTTAAACAAATTATTTGTCAAATATTTAACTTAATTATTGTAATTTCTAGTTTTTTTTGCTATTATATAATATATATGAAGAAAGGATGTTGTTTATGGACAAGAAAAAAAACAAAAAAAGTTTACAAAAAAAGCATAGTTTTTGGGATAAAACATTAGTTTGGATAAGTGAAAATCAAAGACTATTAATTGGATTTGGAATTGGCTTACTTCTTGGTTTATGCATTATGATAGTAACTGAAGATGAAGAAATTGCTACCTTAAAAGATGGCACTCAACCAGTCGTAACATTAAAAGATCATACTATTACAGCCGACAATTTATACAATGATATGAAAGAATTTTATGGAGTAAATATCTTAGTAAATACTATTGATAAGTTAATGTTAGATGAAAAATATCCTGAAACCGATGAAATGTTAAAAGAGTTAGAAATCACTGCTGAAAAATGGTATCAAACTTATGAAACATATTATCAAACCTCTAAAGAAGATTTTCTTGCTAACAATGGTTTCAAATCACATAAAGATTTTATCGAATATTTAAAACTAGATTATCGTAGGAACGAAGCTGTTGAGGACTATATAAAAAAAGGAATCACTGATAAAGAAATCCAAGAATATTATGACAAAGAAGTATATGGCGATGTTAATACTAAACATATGCTAGTAAAACCTGATACAAATGATAACATGACTGACGAAGAAAAAGAAACTAAGAAAAAAGAAGCACTTAACTTAGCCAAAGAAATCATTTCTAAATTAAATACTGGTAAATCTTTTGATGAAGTAAAAGAAGAATATAAAGATAAAATCACTTATGAAGAATTAGGTTTTCAAACTTATAATGCTAATTTAGATAAAGCATATTTAAACGAAATGAAAACTCTTGAAGTAAATACTTATTCTAAAACACCAGTAGAATCTTCTTACGGATATCACATTGTTTATAAAATTGAACAAAAAGAAAAACCATCTTTAGAAGATGTAAAAAGTGATATTTTAGATACACTATATGAAGAAAAGATCCAAGCAAACAGTAAACTTTATACAGAAACATTATTCATAATAAGAGAAGAAAATGGACTTAAATTTGAAGATTCTATTTTAAAAGAAAAATATGAAACATATAAAACAAATGCATTAAAGAACGCTTAATTTAAAAAGCTTCTTTTTTTTTAACGATTACTAATAAGTTCCAAGATAGAACTTATTCTATTTATATATATAGTCTCATTTTTATTGATAACATTTATCAATTCATCATATATCTTATTTACATCTTTTTCCTCTTTTAAAAACGCATCATAATAAATATATCTAATTAATTCATAATTATTTATTTTAAACAAATGATTTAAATTATTAATTATTTTTTTCTTCTTTTCTCCTTCACTCCTACTAACAAGACGCATTTTTTTACACACTCTATTAACTTGATAATCTATTCTAGTATTCTCTATATCATAAGCAAGTTCTAATACCTCATTCTCTTCATCAATAATTAAACTACTTTTTTTAATAATTAATCCATTCTTATTAAACATAATCCCGATTGCCTCTTTACTATTAGTAATTATACACATATATTTATTAGTATTACCCAAATATATAGAAGTTTCATCTTCAATTAATTTAAGAAAATCATTCTTAACAGTAATATCATTAAATTTAAAATCGTAATATGTTTGATTATCTACTTTAAATGTGGGTATTTTTCTAATATTAATAATATTATCATTTTTATTCCACTCATAAAATTCATAATAATTACTATTAAAATTAAGTACTATATCATAAATATAATTCATACTTTCCTCCTTTAAATAAAGTAATTAAAATAATTATAAACCCTATTAAACTATAATAACATTCAAACCTTCTAATTATAAAATTAACATATTCACTTAAATTATACCCAATAGTTAATAAATTTAAATATAACATGATATAAGTAAAACCTACAATCATTAGACCAAAGCCTAATAGAAAGAAAAAAATCCGTGATAACATAATAATCACCTATAATATCTTATTTATGTAATTATTATTTATTCACATGATTTCTTTTATTCAATATATTTATCCTTTATATCTACTTTATTAATAGAATCAAATCTCTTTGTTATTTTATCTGTTGTAATATATAGATTTTGAGCATCTTTGCTTACCGTTTCAATACTTCTTGATAGCTTATCCCATCTTTCTTTATATCTTGAAAATTCTAATCCTAATTTATTTAATTCTTCATGAATAATTTTAGCATATTTATCTCTTTCCATATTCATAAGTAAAACTTGAATAACAGTAATTGTTGCCATTAAAGTCGTAGGCGATGTTATCCAAACGTTCTTACTATAAGCATATTCTATTAAATCATTATGATAAGCATTAAGTTCTGCAAATATAGCTTCTGCTGGCAAAAACATAATTGCTTGATTAGAGGTTACTCCCATAATTATATATTTACTGCTAATAGCATCTATGTGTTTTTTTACATCTATTTTAAATTGCTTAGATGCTATTTCCCTTTCTAATTTAGAAGTATCCTTATCTACCATAATTTTATAACTTTCCAAAGGAAACTTAGAATCAATAGCAATTGTTCCCAAAGGAAGTGGTGCAAATAAAACCGCATCCGCGATAGTATTATTATTAAAAGAATATTGCATTTGATATATTTTATCATTCTTATCTCCAAAAACACTCGCTAAAATATGCTTTAAATTAACCTCTCCAAATATTCCACGACTCTTCTTATCAGTTAAAATACTTTGTAATGATATAATATCACTAGATAAATTATCAATTTTCTTTTGAGCCTCATCTATCTTAGTTAATCTTTCTAAAATGTTAGTAAATGTTTTATTAGTCTTCTCAAAATTCTCATCAATTCTTTCGCTTACCTTTTCATTAATAAGTCTTAATTTTACTTCTATTCTCTCATTTAAATTATTAAAATCATTGTTCATCGTACGATTAATACTTTCTCTATAATCACTCAGTTCCTTAATTAAAGTAGTCTCTAACTTTCCTAACCTCTCAGTTATTTTTGCCTCATTAATGTTTTTAACAATTGATATGATTACTAAAATAACTATTAAAACAAGTAAACCAATTATTACATAATCCATACTATCACCCTAATAACATTATAAACTATTTTTCTTATTACGACAACATATTTTTAAAAGAATTATAACCTTCATCTACACTATAAACATGATAACCTAAATTATTTAGTTTATTTGCTAGAATCTTACTTAAACGTCCATAACTACAATAAATATAATATGTTTTATTCTTATCTAAATAGTTATCATATAACTCACTAAGTAAAATTTCACTTATATTAACACTACCCTTAATATGTCCTAACATATATAAATAATTTTCTCTAATATCAATAATATTGGCATTTTCTATTTTCAATAAATCATTTATACTTATACTCATTTTCATCACCTACATTAGTTTATGAAAATAAAAAAAAGAGATTATTTAAATACCCTAAGTTTGCTTATAAAAGGTAATTTATTTTTTTCTCCTCTTATTACATTTAGTATTCCTATCATAGCAATTACTCCAATAAATAAGCCTAATATTAATAAAAATGATTTTACATACCAAGGTGTAACTTTACATACAATTAAACCATACATACATGAAGTATTAACTTTTATTTGAGACAATACATTATATATTACATAATAAATAAGCCAAACCAATAGCAAATTCATTCCCTCTTTAGCATGATAATTAATAAATTCATTATCATTAACACCATAATAAGGAATTAAAGACAACATGCCTAGATACGATAAAATAGCTATTATTTTGGTATTTGTATTTATTTCTATCTCTTCTTTTATATTACTATCATCATTTAATAATTCTTTTTCCTCTTCCATAATACCCCCTTGATAAAATATATTATAATCTATTAATAAAATTAATATGTTTTTACTAATTTAAGATTATTTTCTTCCTTATAATTAATTAGCATATTATTTACTATCTTAACTACTTCTTCTTTATCACTAGTATTTGCTAATTCTTTATCATATTCATTAATCTTATTAACTAAATTATCATTTTCTAGGTAGTATTCATTTATTACCATATCTATATTATAAGCATCCTTTATTTTTTTAATATTATCTTTATTTTTTGTAATAGCAATAATAGTTTTATATATACCATCATCATTAAAATAAACATAATTTATCTGTTTAGTATTCATTCTCATATTATCTATAGAACTATAAGCTCCACTTTGCAAAAGATATACCTTATTACTATTTATAGTATTAAAAGTATCATTTTCATATATTTTGTAAATTGTAATACCACATAAATATCCTAATATGATAGATAGAATAATGGAAATAAGAACTTTTTTTATCCTTAACATAATATCACCATATTTAATATATAATATCTATAAGTAATATTATGTCGAATTAAGTAATTATATTAATACTTTTTTTCTAATATTAATTTTTTAATTTCATTTTTAATTTTATCTAAATCTTCTTTATATGTAACACCAAGCCATTTAGCATTAGTCTTAATAAGTCTAACTTTGCATTGATTTTCTTTAATACTTTTATCTAATATATCAGGTATTAAATATTCACACTTTAAAATATTATCTTTGTTCTCATCTAAAAATTTCTTAAAATTATCTTCTAAATAATTAAATATTTCTTTTGTAAAACAAACCATATTCATTGATACTAAGTCATCTTTTTTAATAGTAAATGATGGCATACCATTAAGTGGAGATGCTACTATTTTATCATTACATTCGATTAATGATTCGATAATGTCTGTTAGACAACCATTTTGACTTTTTAAAACTCCTCGTTTTACCGAACCAGTTTCATTTATCGTATTTCCTACTTCGTAACCTATAATAGCATATTCTCTACTATTATCATCCACTTCATCTAAAAACTCACTAGCTTTAAGATAAGCATCTTCTCCATAAAAATCATCTGAGTTAATAACTAAAAAGTTAGAATTAACATACTCTTTAGCACACATAACAGCGTGTGCAGTCCCCCAAGGTTTAACTCTGTCTATTGGACAAGTATAATTCTCTGGTAAAAATTCTTTTTCTTGAAAAGCATAGTATACATTTATTTTGTGTTCAAACCTTTTACCTATAGTTTCTCTAAACAAATCGTAGTTTTCTTTCTTTATAATAAATACAACTTTGGTAAATCCTGCTTTTATAGCATCACATACCGAATAATCAATAATAAATTCGCCATTTGGGCCAACTGGTTCTATCTGTTTTAATCCCCCAAATCTACTACCCATTCCTGCTGCCATAATAAGTAAAGTTTTTTCTTTCATACATTCCTCCTACTTACAACTTAATTATATTATATATTGTTTTTTATGTAAAGAAAAAAAGTAATCTAATTATCAAAAGTCATTTCTTTCCCTTATTTTAACTAATCTTTTAGTAAATTTTATTACTTTAACATCCTTATCCATACCATTTACTTGCTTTATTAAAGTATTTAAATCTTTCTTTAATTTAACTTTTTCTCTTTTTATACTTCTATCTCCAGGTATAATACTACCATTAATTAGCATTTTGTCATCTGCTTTCATTTCTTTAGCAATATAATGGGCATTTACCAAAGCACTTCCATATTTTAAACTAATATCATCAGTTAATGTATCATAAATATACATTGCACTTGCCTCGCTTTTAGCCTCATTAATAATCCTCATTCCCTCTAAAGTAACATTATACTCATTTGCAATTTCGTTTATTAATAATAAAGCACCATAATTAGCATTAAAATCATTTGAAGATTTATTTAATTCACATATAGCATCCTCTAAAAATTTACTTTGATTAGCTATTGGATCACATAAAACATAAGCAATATTTTCAGCATTAAATACATCTTTTGATTTATTAATCATTGAAGCCCCCATAAGGCTATGGTTATATTGATTACAAACTTTACTTTTTAATACCCTACTAACACACTTAGCATTAAATTTATGCTTTGACTTATTAATAATAGAAGCCCCAAGAAGAGCAACATTATATTTAAGTGCTGTTTCATTAGTTAGTACTTCATAAGCATATTTTGCATTAAAATCACATGGAGCTTTATTTATTAAATTAGCACCTTTAAAAGAAAGATTATTGTTTTTTAAATCTTCATTTGTTAAAGCAAAATAAGTTTCTTCATATTTAGCCTTTTTTAGAATATTTAGAGCCTCAAAAACTTCAATATCATCATATGTATTAATAACTTTTACCCCTTTAATAAATAATTCATCTTTTAAACTAAGTAACTCTATAATAATATCTTCACTTCTCCTTAATAAAGCATCAATATATCTTCTTCCTATTCCATGTTTTGCTAATTTACTAAGTAATACTTTCACTTTTTCTTTTTCCACAACCTAACACCTCTTAGGTAATACTCTAACATAATAGTTAATTGTTGTAAAGAAAAAAAGTAAACTATTTTACTAATTTACTTGTTAATCTTTAAAATGTCCAAATCTAGCTCTCTCTTCAAAACAAATATTTTTATTTCTTAATTCAATAAGCATATTTTTAACATCACATTCATCATATAATTCATCACTTGCATTTATATCACCTAAATTAGTCTTTATATAAATAGCTAAAGGTCTGCTTTTTCCAATAGCATAAGATAATTGAACTTCACACCACGTATAATCTTCATTGGAATTAACTATCTTTTTAGCAATCTCTCTTGCTTTATATGCTCCACTTCTATCGACTTTAGTTAAGTCTTTTCCTGAGAATGCTCCTCCTCCTACATTAGCAAAAGATTGATAACTATCTACAACAATTTTTCTCCCTGTTAATCCTGCATCTCCAAGAAATCCTCCTATTTCAAATTTACCTGTTGGATTAATTAAAAATTCTAATACATCAACGTTATATTCATTACAAATACCTCTTGCAATATCCTCGATTATTTTATCTGTATTAACTCTATCATTTTCTCTATTTTGATAACAAATAGTAAATGTTTTTATCTTAATTAATTTATTATTTTCATCATAAATACCTGTTATTTGAGCTTTACCATCTGCTAAAAAACGAGAATCTTTTTTTCTTAATTCATCATATGCCATGCTAAATTTTTGTAATATAACCATAGCTAAAGGTAATAATTCTTTAGTATCTTTACATGCATAACCAAACATCATGCCATTGTCCCCAGCACCATGAACAGTATCATTTGTTCCTAAAGCAATATCAGCACTTTGAATACCAAGATTATTAATGATTTCATAGTTAGTGTCATAACCCACATCTTTTAATACTCTTTTAACAATATTCTCTAAATTGATTATAGCCTTAGTGGTAACTTCACCAGTTACAAAGATTTTACCCTTTCCTCCCATTACTTCAATTCCACATCTTGAATTAACATCTTGTTTAAGACATTCATCTAAAATTGCATCACTTATTTGATCACATACCTTATCAGGATGTCCTCTAAAAACTATTTCATTACTATAATACTTCATTTTAAAACCTTCTTTCTTTTAATTATAGTATTTGCATCTCAAAATAAAAACATCCAAGATAACTTCTTGAATGCAGAAAGTTATCTTATCGTTCTAGCATTACCACCTAATTAAATAGGTTGGTGTGATTTCACTGGGCTAGTCCCTCCATCACTCTTTATAAGATGTAGTTTAATTATACTATTGTTTATGCAAAATATCAAGTTTTTTTTTAGAATTTCTTTCAAAATGTTAAATTTAATATGTTACATTGGTTAAAAGCTACTTGCTCAATTATATTTTTTAAATTTTATTTTTCGACCTTTTTGATGTCATATCTTAATTCTCCATTAGATTCTCATTAAAATATTTTTATTCATTCCAACAGATATTTTCTCATCATTTGTAGTATAATATCAAGGAGAATCCTCTTTATGAGTAATATTTCTTAATTACCACGCAATATATATAGTAAAATTATCATGTGCTATATTTATTATTTTAGAAGTATCATTATCTTTTTCTATTTTAGTAATTATTTTATTATTTTCTTCAGCACTTAAATCAGATATATAATTCTTACCATATTATTTATACTTATTATACACTTCTTTGATGATCAATATATGTTCCCAAGAATATATTTATTTTAAATTTTTTTTACTAAAAACTGTTATAATTTAATAACATATACTATGAGTGATAATGAAAAAATAGAAAGATTAAAAGATATAAAAGTAGAAAATATTGTTTGGTTTATCTATATAGGTATTATATTTTTAAGTTTTTATGCTAATAGTAAAGAAAAAAAATATATTTTATACAATGATAACATTGCCAAAAAAGAATATCAAAATATCATGATTCTTATTTTTACTATCTTAGTAATTATATATTATCATTTTTCCAAAGATAGTTATGAGGATTTAGAAAACCTAAATGAAAAAGACAGTGAAAAGAAAAAAAATCTTACATTTATGTCTTTCATTGGTTCAGTTTTAGTACTATTAAGTGGTCTTATCTTTTTAACAATAGTTATAATAGATGATAACATTGATACAGAAATAGCATTTAATTAGAAAAAGGAAGACACAAATCCTTGTAATCTTCCTTTGATATTAGATTTTATTCTAATACTAATACATTTTATGAATATAATTTAAATTTATTCTTTTTTTTATGCCTCAAGATAGATATTATAGTAATAACTAATATACCTAATGATACTCCAATTACCAAACAAATTAAATATAAGAAATAATCATTAGCCAATTTTTTATAGATATTTGCCTCTTCATCATTATATCTTACAACCGTATGCTCTACTCTATCATATATGTATAGGTTTTCTTCACCAGTATCAGTATTCATACCATATATTAAAGCGTAATCACTTGCTTCTTTTAACTTATAAGCAGTAACTTCTTCTTCATTGATAGCAATAACAGTTTTTTTGTATTTATCAGGTACTATACCATTATAATCTTTTATAATAATATTCAATTTATTAAAATGAAGTTCTCTATATAATGTATAACTATTATCCCCTTCATTATAGATATAGTAATTACCATTTCCTTCACTATCTTTTAATCCCACTAAAACATATTTTGTTATATCATTTTTATATGCTAATACCTCTTCATTATTAATAATTACGCTTGTTTTTTCATAATTTTGAGGAACTTCAAGAACCCCTTCTTTTCTAATTACTGAATACTCCTTATCATTAATTTTAACATTTACTGGAGTTAATTCCTTCACTAAAGCATTTATTATATAAGTCTTTGTATTACCATTTTGAGCCGTTACTACAATTTCTATTTTGTTATTACCTTCGCTTACCTCTCTTGTTCCAGTACCAACTACAGTAGATTTATTATCTTCAGGCGTAGCACTTATATTAATTGAAGTTACACCGTTTTCTAACTCTATATTATATTCTAATGTATCCTTATTAAAAATTATCTCATGACCTTCAATAGTTAATGTTTTTAGGTAATTATTTTTTGAATAAGTAGCTTCCAATTCCGCTTGAGTCATAACCTTAACACTGCTAGTTCCAACATTTACGCTAGCATACCCTGAACTACTCCACAAAGATGCTTGATAATTAGTTAAATAAAATTTTGCTGTCCCACTTGCTTTTGCCTTAAAAGTATATGTGTAACTCACTTTAGTTTTTTTACCATCACCAGCATCTGTCTCACTTAATGAATAATTACCAGCAATATAAGAAAACTTATTTTTATCATAATTAAGCGAATATATCCAAGAACCAAGTGGTTCATTTGAAGATATAGTTAAAGTTACTGTAATATTATTTCCTACAATAACAGTACTTTTATTAGATGTAATTTTCATGTTAACACTCGAGGCTTTAACTGGTATCATAAATATAAAAGTCATTATAATACCAAATAAGATATTAATTATTCTTTTTCGCATTTCTTCCTCCTATTGAACTATTTTTTTCGTATTTAAAATATCTTTTTTTAGTTCTAATAAATCTAAAATTGTTACTTTAGCATCTAAATCAATATCTCCTGCCGTTTTTTCTAAGTTATTTGATGATATCGAATTAAGAATTATTTTTTTCATAAATAACAAGTCTAGGATGGTTACTTCTCCATCTTTATCAAGATCTCCTTTAATGATTATTTCATACCTATAATCATTTATACCATTGTTAATTATTACAACATCACCTGTTTTAAATGGACCAGAAGTTTTAATATTTCCTTGATAATCTTTATAAACCACAGTAATTTTAGTATTATTATCATTTGCATAGTTATTAATATTATTAGTTAACTTAGATATATCAGTACCTACATTTATACCACTTATATATTTATCATTAAATTTAACAGATATATTATTTAAAATATCTTCAATCGGCTTAATAATTGTACCATCATCTATCTTAACAACATTTATTTTATAAATACGTTTATCTCCATTCAAAGCTGTAACCACAACTTCAAGAACTTGCTTAGTTTCATCTGTTAAGGGATAATTTCCTGTTGTAACCTTAGCTTTACTACTAATCGTAGTAGCCCCAATAGTAAGAGCATCTACACTTTTATTAACAGTATAATTATATTCTAATACATCTGTATTAAAATTGTCTATTGTTTTATCATTTATTTTTAAATCACTTAAATAGTTATTTGGATTAGTATTTTTTGGATGTGTTTGCACCTCATTAGGTAATCCATCAGTAAAAACAGGTATTTGAAAAGTTAATTTCTGATCATAAATAGTTGTCATTTTTTTATATACTTGAGCAATTTTTAAAGCCTCAGTCGCTGGTGCAGTAATATTAGCCATATACTGATGAGTATATCTTGTTTTAGATGTAGGTGATATATCCCATTTTTGATAATATAAGGTAGCTTGCCCCTTTGAAATATAGCCACTCGATAAAAACTCCGCTCCACCATTTATTGACTTTTCTATAGTATTCCAAGGTTTTCCATAAGATTTATCACTTTGATCTACTCCACCCATAGCATTGACTAAACCCATAACGGCAGGTGAATAATTAGGATCAGAAGAATATGCTCCAATATTGAAAAGATTATAATACCCACTATATTGCTTCCCTTGATAAGTAAACTCTCCTCCTAAAGAAGAAATACTTCCATCGCTCCCTTGTTCCTGTAATATTCTTGAAGATAAATGAATAGGACTAACATCATACTTATCTGCTGAAGAAATAATAATATCAGCATAATTAGGTTCTATTCTTGGTAAAAATGAACCACTTAGCATATTAATAACGGAATCTTTAGTATGAAAATTCTTATCATAATTTAACTTTTCAAAAATATAGATATAATTTTCATTTAAATATATTCTCGGATCTAAAAAATATGAAATTGCTTCACGAGAAGCATACCACCAATTCTTCTCAGTAGGATGACGATTATATGAATCTGTTAAATAATTATAAGACTCCTCTTCCTTTGAACGATAATCCTCATTATATGTATAATAAATTAAACTATTACCACCTAGTTCATTATTTATAACATCATTAAAATTTAAATTAGTTAGTGAGGCTTCAAACTCCCAATTAGGAAATCTATTATGTAATAAAACTAAATAATCCAAATAGTTTTCAGGAAAATTTGCTTCCCTCAACTTTGCTTTATAATTTTCAGTCTCAGCTACAGATAATTTGTTTTCATATATTGGTTCTACATACTTACCACATGTATATCCTATTTGATTATTACCATATTTTACTTTATACCAGTCATAACAACTATCATTACTACCAGCCTTATCATCCAAGATAGTAAATGTATCATCACAAGTTAAAGTTCCTATTTTAGTACTTTGTGAGGTTGGTAATTTTCTTACATTTATTCCTCCTAAAGCAGTAACGCATTCTACTTTGGCTTGCATACCATTTAAACTACTTACTAATGCTTCAGTATCGGTGGGTATAATAATTAAAAGAAATAAAATTATTAAAAGTATTTTTTTCGTCATAACCTCACAACCTTACTATAACATTATAACAAAAAACAAAGTATTTTGCACCTTTTATAAAAAAATATATTTTCATTTGACAAAAAAAGAGAAATATATCTCTCCATTAGTTCTTATTTTCCATTCCACCATGAACATTATTTCCACCTTGACTTGGCTTATCAGTGCAAGAACTATCTACCGTTCCTGGATTCTGCCAACATGATAGCCAGTCGCCTACATCAACATTATTTTTCTCTAATAATGATAATGATAAATCAACAACAATAAAAATAAAAAATATTATAACTCCCGCAATTACCTTATTTATTAAAGCACTCTGCGTCTTTTTAATTGCCGTGTCATCTTTTGACATAATAGCTTTAATTAATTCAAGCATACCAAATAAAATAATACCTACTGGAACTAATATCTTTACTATATTATATACTGTTTTAATAATATAAATAGTAGGTCTTATCAAACAATCGCATTCTAAAAAATATATCATTAATATACCTCCTTAGTAGATATAGTATCTGTAAACCCAAAACAGTCTATCCAACTTTCAGCATTAACATCAGTATTATCATGAACATATTTAGCCACAAATGACATAATTAAACTAACTAAAGTAATGATAAAGAACACTGCCACAGCATAGATAGCTCTTTTAACAAACATCATTTGAGCCTTCTTAATCTCAGCTTCATCTTTGCCTAACACAGCCTTACCAAAATCAATCATACCATACAAAATCAAAATAATCGGTACAGCAATTTTTAAGATATCAATAATATCGACAATTAAAGAAAAAATTGGCTCTAACTTATTATATGGTGCTGGACAAGATAAAATATTAATCACTATAATCACCTAACTTTTTTTATTTACAAATTTATTATACAATATTATATCATCTAAAGCAAGAAATAATTTAATTATTAAGAAAAAAAGTACAAGTATTCCTAGTTATTACAACTGCTTTAATACCGTACGTATTATACTATATAATAAATTATTTTTGCTCTTTTTCTAAAATCATTCCTATTTTTAGATTAAATTCAATTTCACGCTCTAATTCTTGATAATAATGACATATTTTAGCATCAAGCGCAACAATCTCTTGTTGATACGATTCAGACTTCTTTTTTTGATAATGGTTTGGTTTTCTTTCTAAAAGCCATTTTTTTCTGGTTTCATATACATTGATCTCTTGTAACAAAGTTTTAATATAATTATTTGTCATTAAAAATTCTTGCGCTAAACATAAATCTAATAATTTTTTTTCCGCATTTATCATTTATATACAATCCCCCTAAAAACAACATAAGAATTATTATATCATATTCCTTAAAAATAAATAACTAAAAATAGCAAATCGTAAATATTTTTAATATTAATGGGAAAATTAAATAAAGGTGAAGTTGTATGATTAATTTTTCTAAGATGAGAGATATCAGAGAAGATCATGATATGACTCAAAAAGATATGGCGAGCATTTTAGGTGTTAACCGTTCGACATATTCATTGTGGGAGCTAGGCATTAACATTATTCCCATTAAACACTTATGTGATTTTGCCGATTATTTTAACTATACTATTGATTATGTTTTAGGGCTTACAAATTCAAAAACCAAAGTCAATATAATTAAAGGATTTAATTTAAAATCCCTTGGTAAGAATATGAAAGAAATTAGAACTAAACACAAATTATCACAAGAAAATATAGCTAATTTGCTCGGTATAACTCAAGCATGTGTTGCTAGGTATGAAAATGGTTTGATAGAAATATCAACCTCAAATCTATATAAATTTTCTAAATATTTTAAAGTTTCTTTGTCCAAATTATGTAATAAAATAAATGAATAATTTATATAGCATATCTAGTTATTTTACAATACAAAAACTAATAAGAATTCAGTTCTTATTGGTATTTTTTATTTAACTTTCTTGTTTCTTTATCAAATTAAAAAACTTACCTATAACATAACAATATAATCCTTATCACCTTTTATTAAATATAACAATTGAACTATATTTTATCACATAATTAATACTTAAAGACTATTAAAATACTATAATCGATATATTCTTTTTTAATCGTTTGTATGATTTAAAACTTTAATAACCACTATTCCCGTTTTTTTCACTTCCAACTATTCTTGTTTTTGATTTCCTTGTTTCTTTTTTGCCAATTCTTCCTCATATGATTAAATACATTTTTTAATAAATATTTCTTCGTCATATGGTTCTTCATCCTCATAAAATACTAGTACTAAAGATGTTAAACAAACTAAAATAAATAATATCATTTTAGGTATACTCTTCCATTTTCCTTCCTCACAGCTCTCCTTATATTAGGACATTATATAATTAAAACTAATAAGAAACAATCTCTTATTAGTTTTAATTCATTTATTCTATATCATTTCTTGCAAGTATTTGAGCTGGTGTTTTTCTAATAACATTATATACTGGTAATAAACCTACTATTATATTAAATAGATATATTAAAACTATACTCAATATCAAGACATTAGCATTAAATACATAGTTTGGACCCACGAATGGTAAACTAGACATCTTCTTTAAGATTAAAGCCATTATTAAATAACCAGGCATACTTGCTATCGTTGTAATAGATAGTATCTCTCCTAAAAACATCTTATATATATCTTTTCTTTTAACACCAATTGCTCTATAAATACCAACTTCCTTAATTCTTGATAAAAATGAAGATCTTATAATTAAGAATATTTCCACCAAAGAAATAATTAACATAATAGACGCTGATAAAATTCTAGAAAATATCGTCTTTTTAATTTCTTTTATATACTTATATCTACTATCAGCATAAGAATCATATGCATACATTCCCTTATCTTTCAAATAAGATATTACTTTATCTTTATTTTTAGCTATAATAGATAAACTACTATTATTGG
Organism: uncultured Clostridium sp.; assembly: GCA_905199855.1. Lineage (GTDB taxonomy): Bacteria > Bacillota_I > Bacilli_A > RF39 > UBA660 > CAG-762. The sequence goes on along the minus strand of CAJKHY010000013.1, from coordinate 9,199 downwards.
CTATTAAACTATATTTTATTGTATTATTATTTACAAATACATAATTAGTTTGATATTTATCAAAATAATATCCCACTACTTTTAATTTTTTACCATTTACCTTGATTTCTGCTTCCTTATTTAATTTATATTCTTCTTTATAATTATCACTTACTATTACTTCATAATCATTTACAGGAGCTCTACCTTCTTTTATTTGTATTTGATCTTTTAATAGTTCATAATCAAACATATAATTTTCTCCATATACATTTTCTATTCCAGTACTTACTTCCATAGTACTATATGTACTCATCCCAACATAACTAGTATAATCTTCAGAACCATCATACTTAGCATTAGCAATTATATTTATAAATAAACTATTATCCGTATAAATAGATGGGCTATCCTTAGATACTATACCTACAATTCTATATTTAGGATATTTATATGTTGCATCAACACCTTCATATTTTGTATTAACATATTTACCCACCATATCTTCTATCTTATAAATTCCTACATTCTTACCATTATTAGTTTTTAACATATTTTCAATAACTATTTTATCTACCACGATATCATTTAGTTCCTTAGGCATCTCACCATATATTAAATCATTTTTATTAATTAAATTAATAGAACTTAAAGAACCAATAAACCTATCTCCTACCATAGTACTTTGATAATAATCATTATATTGATAAATAAGTGTTACCTTAGAATTACCAGGAAGTACATAACTAATATCCTCGTTTTTTTCTATTTCCAATACCTTATCTACATCTAATTTACCTGTTTTAGCATCAATATATTCCTTATTCTTTGTAACAAACTTACTATCTTTTATATCTAAAACACCAAATATATTACTTACAGAGTATAAAATAAACATAGCCGATATAAAGAAACCTATTAACAATATTTTTTTAAGCACCGTATAATTCATTACTTTTTTTATACCATTTTTAACCAAAGTAAATAGATTAAAAATAGAACTATACTTATATTCAATATTATTATTTGTAATCTTATCAAAATCAAACTTATATTTATTTACTGTATCTTTAGTTATTTTTTGGTAGTGGTCATCAACAAATTCAACATTAGAATTATTATCTACTACTTTTATTTGTTTTAAATTATTACTTTTTATATAAATATTATTATCTTTGACAACAATATCCAAATCTATTTTATTATCTCCATAACAATTAATATTTAAATTATTCTTATTGAAATTAGTCTTTTTTTCTATATCTTTTAAATAAATCTTATTATCCGTTTGATAATCTAAATCTAAGTTATTCTTATTTATTTTATCACTTATAACTTTACCATCACTAATATTGATAATTCTATCAGCATAAAAGTTTGCTAATTCTTTTTCATGTGTTACTAGAATTACTAATTTTTCTTTAGAAATAGTTTTTATAATATTCATTATTTCTAAAGTATTCTTACTATCTAAATTCCCTGTTGGTTCATCAGCAATGATAATATTAGGATTTTTTACAATAGCTCTAGCAATACCTACTCTTTGTCTTTCTCCACCAGATAACATACTTGCCAGTCTATTTCTATATCTATACATTCCTACTTTATCTAAGCAATAATCTACTCTTTTTTTAATTTCTTCTTTATCTTTAATACCAAGCATCTTCAGAACTAGACTAACATTATCATAAACTGTCATATCTTCTACTAAGTAGTAATTTTGAAAAATATAACCAATATTTAAATTACGTATTTCATCTATTTTACTAGTAGAAAATCTTGTTATTTTTTCTCCATTAATATAAATATTACCACTTGTAACATTATCTAAGCCACCAATTGTATTAAGTAAAGTTGTCTTACCACTTCCTGATTCACCAAGTAAAGCCACGAGAGATTTCTCTCCAAATTCTAAGGAAGTATTATCAATAACATGAATTTCATTTTTCTTATGATAGTTAAAATACTTATTAACATTTTCTAATTTTATCATATTATACTTCCTCCTTTATTGTTTTCATAGCGGACTTTTTAAACATACTTTTAGAAAATCTAACGGATAATAACTTAGATATCACGATTAAAGATATATATAAGATTATATAATCACTTAATTTTAAATAAACTGCCAGTTCCTTCACTTCATTAATGTTTATTATATTAAATTTTGAAAGTATAATAAATATAATTACCACTAAATAAGAAAGTGTAGCCATATTGAATAATTCAATATCAATAAGTTCTTTAATAGTCTTTTTTGTAGCACCTAAAATTCTTATTGTAGAAAAATAAACATTTCTTGATTTCAAAATTAATTTAACTATAAAATATGTTGTAAAGAAAACAAATAACACTAAAATTATTATAATTATTACAATAAAGACATTAGCAATAACCTCAAAATCTTCGCTAGGATTAGCTAGAGTATCTTTTAAATATAAAGTCTTATATCCCATTTCTTCTAAACTATTTAAAGTATCTTTAACTTTTTGCTCATTTTCTATAAATACACTACTTTGATAATTACCATGATTAAATATATTATAGTAATCATTATCATTAACAATAATAATACCTTTATAAGTATCATAATCTAAATTATCTATATAATTATTAAAAGTTTTTTTGTTGTATGTATTTGTTATATTATAATTAGTACTATCTTCATAATATATATTATCAGTATTAACTATAGCATTTGTATTTTTACAGTTAGCATTCTTACAATAATAAGACAATTCTTCAGGGATAATCATACTTCCTTGATTTACTTTATTACTAGGATATAACATATTATTATAAGCATAAATGCTAGACTTTAAGTAGTGCTCATTAATAATTGTATATGTAGTATTGTATTGTATTTTTGTATATTTACTTATTTCGTTAATAATATTATTATTCATATAGAAATAAGCTTCATAACCATTAAAATATCCATCTACTTGTTTTGTTCCAACAATAGTAAGCGTCCCTGTTTGAATAAGATAATCACTGTTAAGTAAACGAATATTATTAACAGTTTTATTCAGTATATCCTCATAATTATCAAAAGCTGTTAATACAACAATTTCATTTTCATTTTCAGGCATTCTTCCTTTAGTAAGGTTACCCTCAAATGTATTTATATCCCTAACTATACCATTTAAATAAAAGTTATTATCTTGTATATATACAACACTATCTACCAACAAATCATTTTCTATAATACTTTTTACATTCTTTACATTTCTAATTTTTTCAAAGTCGGTATCTGTAAAAGAAGATTTATCTTTTTTCTTTAAAACTATCCTTTTAGGAGAAGTATCACTGAAAAATGAATTATATCCTTGTAAACTACTTTCGTATTTTGTGGCTTTATATCCAGTATACTCTCCTACCAAAGTTAGAGTTAAGAAAAAGTAAACCAAAAATAACAACAAGAATTTTGGAATAACATTATAAGTATTTCTAATACCCAAAATTAACTTACTTAGTAATGTTATATTTTTATATTCATATACTTTTGCTTCATCTTTACTATTTACCTTCTTTATTTCGACATCTTCAACGACCTTACCATCATGCATTTTAATCTTCCTTGTTACATAAGGACTAACTTGGTCAAAATTATGTGTTACTATTATAACCAATTTATCTTTAGATATCTCACTAAGAAGTTTTAAAACACTGTCAGCTGATTTTTTATCTAAGTTTCCTGTCGGCTCATCCGCGACGATTATAGGAGTTTCCTTTGCTAATGCACGAGCAATGGCTACTCTTTGTTTTTGACCACCTGATAATTTAGATACTTTTGTATTTTTGTATTTTGATAAACCCACTCTATCAATTAAATTTATTATTTTATCATGAACATCTTTCTTCTCATAACCGTTAAGCAATAATATTAGTTCTATATTTTGATAAACTGTATAACTATTAATAAGATTAAAGTTTTGAAATATATTAGCAATGTATTTTTTGCGGTAATGTTCAAAATCAAATTCATTATAATGACTGGTTTCACAACCATTTATATATAATTCTCCTTCTTCGTAACTATCAAGACCTGAAATAACATTTAACAAAGTTGATTTACCACTTCCAGATTCTCCAGTGATAACCACAAACTCACCCATTTTAAATTCTAGGTTTACCTTGGAAAAACCACTGGTAATAATACCTTTTTGGTAATAAAACTTTGATACATTTTTAAGTTTTAACATTTTTCCTCCTCCTTATAACTTATTACTTTATTTTATTTATGATCGATTTTTTTAATTCCAAGTGTATAACCAAAAGGTTCTAAAATCTTGATTAAAGTGTTAATCTGTGGATGTTTTTTTCTGCTCTCAATTACTGTGATCATCTCCCTAACTACGCCTGATTCTGTCGCCATGTTTGCCTGCGTCAAACCTAATCCGCGTCTAAGTTTAATAAAATCACATATTAAGTCATATTCTAATTCCATAAGTCTCTGCTCCTCTTTCATTTTTTTCATAGATCCCTTTTTAATTATTTTCTTTTCCATAGAAATTACCTCCAATATAAATGTAGCACATTTTATTGAGGTAATCAATAAGATACAATTATTTTTGACACATTATTTACACTTACAATAAAAAATGAAAGAGTACTATGTGAAATATCACTTTCTACAAGTTAAATAAAATAATAAACCGTAGACATAAACTCCGACAGTAACTGCCGTACTCATTTTTTTTGCTTTTGCTCTCGCATTTTAGTGTTTTGGTTAATCATCATCAAAATTAAGTTTAAATATGTAAAAATTATTCATATTATTTTCTCCTTCCATTGAATGAATTCACTATACTACAAAGAAGGATATAAAGTCAAACTTCTAAAATTTAAAAACGCCCGGTTGATTTTTGAATTTTAGAATGTTTTTGAGCCAATTTTTAACAAACACCCGTGTAGTTTTTTAATTTTAGTAATTTTTAGATTTTTTTAATTTTTTTAATAAAAAAATTCTTAATTTTTATTTTAAGAATTTTTATTTTAAACATTAATATAATTATGACTACAACTTCTAATTAACCTATTGTTAATGGCCATGCCCAATCCCATATTACGAACACCTTCTATAATAATTAAACTAGGTTTTAATTTATCTACTTCTCTTAGTAAACTAAATATACTGTGGCTTATTTCTTCATAATTGTTAATTGAACCATGAACAAAATAATTATCTGTCTTAATTTTATTTTTATGTTCTTTATAACCAATAACAATCATATCTGGTTTTATTATTTGATTTATATACTCTATTTGTTTATCTTCTTTATCACTAAAGACTAACAAGCATTTACTTTCTGGAGCATAATGTTTATATTTTAATCCTGGTGATAATACTTTTTCATTATTTATTATTTTATCATGCACTATAGCTTTTCCAATTACTTTCTTGATGTCTTCTAAAGTTACATACCCAGGTCTAAGTATTGTAGGCACACCATTGATTACTTTAACAACAGTAGACTCTAATCCAATTTTAGTACTTCCTCCATCGATGATAATATCTACTTTATCATTAAATTCTTCTATTATATCACTGGCTTTAGTACCACTTGGACGTCCTGATATATTAGCACTTGGCGCGGCGATAGGTCCAGATAATTCTATTAATCTATTTACTATCTTATTTGAAGGCATCCTTATTCCTACTGTATTTAAATTACATGTTACATTATTTGGAACAAGATCACTTTTTTCTAATATTAAAGTAAAAGGCCCTGGAAAAAAAGCATCAATTAATTTTTTTTCAATATCAGTTATATTTTTAGTTAATTCATTTAACATATCAAAATTACTAATATGTACTATTAATGGATTATCATTAGGACGACCTTTTGCTATAAATATTTTAGATACCGCTTCTTCGTTTAAAGCATTAGCCCCAAGTCCATAGACAGTTTCTGTAGGAAATATAACTAATCCATTCTCTTTTATAACAAAAGATGCTTCTTTTAATTCTTCTTCATTTATTTTATCTTTAAAATCAAATATCTTTGTCATTTTAACCAATCTTTGTCTTATTTCCCATATAAGGTCTTAAAGGAGCAGGAATATTAACTGTTCCATCTTCATTTAAATTATTTTCAAGAAAAGCAATTAGCATTCTAGGTGGAGCCACGACTGTATTGTTTAAAGTATGAACAAATTCCTTTTCGCCATCTTCTTTTTTGTAGCGGATTCCCAACCTTCTAGCTTGAGCATCAGTTAAGTTAGAGCAAGAACATACTTCAAAATATTTTTGTTGTCTAGGACTCCATGCTTCTATATCACATGAACGATATTTTAAATCAGCCAAATCTCCACTGCAACAAATAAGTTTACGAACTGGAATATTTAAATTTCTAAATAATTCTACTGAGTAAGACCACATTTTGTCATACCAAATATCACTTTCTTCTTTCTTGCATAGTACAACCATCTCTTGTTTCTCAAATTGGTGAATTCTATAAATTCCTCTTTCTTCGATACCATGAGCACCTGTTTCTTTTCTAAAACATGGTGAATAAGAGGTCATAGTAATAGGAAGGTCGCTCTCTTTTAGTATTTGATCTTTAAATTTTGCTATCATAGAATGCTCAGATGTACCTATCAAATATAAATCTTCTCCTTCTATTTTATACATCATATTTTCTTTTTCTTCAAATGACATTACACCATCAACAGCATCTCCATGAATCATATATGGTGGAATACAATAAGTAAATCCTTTATTTATCATAAAATCTCTTGCATAAGCTAAAACAGCGGAATGTAATCTAGCAATATCGCCTGTTAAATAGTAAAAACCACTGCCACTTACACGAGATGCTGATTCTTTGTCTAAACCATTTAAACGTGCCATAATATCAGCATGATATGGTATTTCAAAGTTTGGTACTAACGGTTCACCAAATTTTTCTTCTTCAACATTTTTACTATCATCTTCTCCAATAGGAACATCATCAGCTATAATATTTGGAATAGCCATCATTTTTGTTTTTATTTCATTTGCTAATTCTTCTTCTTTTTCTTCAAGATTAATTAACTCATTATTAATATTGGTTACTTTTTCCTTATTTTTGTTAGCATCTTCTATCTTCTTATCACGCATAAAATTACCTATTTCTTTAGATAAAGTATTTCTTTCATTTCTAAGATTATCTGCTTTTACTTTTATATTTCTAAGTTCTTTATCTAAAGAAATAACTTCACCTACTAAAGGTAATTTCTTATCTTGAAATTTCTTTTTAATATTTTCTTTTACCAATTCAGGATTATTCCTAATTAAATTAATATCTATCATATTAACACCTCTTTCTTAAATTAAATATATAATAACATTATTTTTTTTAAAAGAAAAGTATTTTTTACCCAATTATTTTAGGTACAAAGATTATAAGTCCTATAATCACGGAGACTATTGCCAGAACTAATACGGCACCCGCAGATATATCTTTAGCCATCTTCGCTTTTTTGTTAAATTCAGGCATGGCTAAATCAACAGTTAATTCAACAGCAGTATTAAACAATTCCCCAGTAATTACTAAAGCAAAACAAATAATACATATAATCCATTCTATCATCTTAATTTTAAATATAATTCCTAATAAAATTACTAAAAACATAATACTTATATGAATTTTCATATTCCTTTCTTGCTTGAAAGAAACTACCATTCCATTAAAAGCATTCTTAAAACTATTAATTATTTTCTTATTCTTCATAATACTACTTCTTTTCCTTTACTTATAAATTTTCTAAATTTTTTGGACTAATATATCCATTATTTAAAGCATATTTCAAAGCCATCTCAATCGTGTTCAAAATATTATGACTATTATCTTTTATTACTATTTTTTTAGTTTTATTTAACATATTAACTGTTTTTTTAGGCATACTTTCTCCGGCATTATTGTTACTACTACACTTATTTTCCAAATCATTATAGTTAATATCTTTAGAACTATGTACTAAAACAAATGACCCAGAATTTTCATATTTAAATATTTGATATACTTGATACTTATTAATCATATTTAATTGTAAAACTTTAAGAAAATTAAATTTATTATTATTCCCCACATACATACCATTGTCACTAAAAATAACACTTTTATAATATTTAATGGATTCTTTGTTGTCAGTGAATTGACTCGAAGGTATATTTTCTATTGTATTATTATCTTTTTTGAGTTGATTATTAAGTTCATTCTCTACACAAGAAAATAATTTTTCTTCTTTCTTTTGGTAATCTTCATCCATATTATTACCATTTTTATTACAACCATCAATATTTGAAATCCAAAAACCACTTAGAAAAAAAACTAATATCATTTTCATAACTTGCCTCCTACGTATATTTAGGTAGTGGGTCATGTTTATTACTCTACCACTTATTTTATCTTTATATTTCAATCATTTCTTACATTTTTATTAATTGCTCCCTGTTTTGAGTGTTTTTTTATGTAAAATTTTAGTTTTTATCTATCCAAAAAGGACATATAAATCTATAATTATTTTTGACCAATCAATATATAATCGAGGTATATGTCATGTCAAAAATTATATCATTTATTATTAATTTTTTAAATAGAATTAATAAATTTATTTGAAAATTTATCATTTTTCTTTCCAAATTCATTAAAGTTGATGAAGTTAATCATCTTAGCGATAAACTCGATGATGTTAAATATTATTTATTTAATGTTGATAAACACGCTATAATAAAATCTTTATTTAAGATAGAACATAAAGATTATAAACAACTTATTAAAGGCAATAATATAAAGCCTGTTAAACGTTGCAATGGTAAAACTATTACCATTGATGTTATGTGTCCTTTTTGTGGTGCTACTAAAGATTATTTTTATGGCAAAACTGGTAAGCAAACTCGATTTTAATGTAAGGCTTGTTCTTATATCTTTTCTATTCATTCTAAAAGTGAAGATGTTGTTCCTAAATGTCCTCATTATAGAAAACAACTTGTTTTAACTCATCATAGAGAAGATTTTGATGTTCACAAGCGTCAAAATGATAAATGTCCATTTTACTTTAAAAACAAATCTTCCTTAAATGACCATGATAAGAAACTTTATCAAAAACATCCAGAAAAAATTAAGTTAAGATATATTTATCGTAAAGTTATTTTTGAGAGTGTAAAAAACTTTGTGTAAAGTTACCAATCCATGGTAATAAAGATATTTGAGATTGATTATATCAGTCTCTT
>CAJKHY010000012.1 GCA_905199855.1 uncultured Clostridium sp. | reverse complement strand
ATCAACATCATGTTTGAAGGATTAAAGCTATACATAAAAGACAATTTTGCATAAAACAAGGCTAAAGAATTAAAACATTATAGCAAAAATGAAACAACAAAAATAAAATTAAGTACGGTAGCTACTACCGGAATTATGTCTACGGTGAAGATAAAATACCTTTACTTGTAGAAATTATCGTAGGTGGAATTAATTTTATCTACGTCAAAGTTCTTCGTCATTAATTTCTAAAACTGAGCTTTCTTGTTTACAAGAAAATGAAATAACACTAGGTTGAACAGATATTTTATTTAATATTTTATCTAAATTATTATTTTTGACATCTAAAATTTTTATCCATAACTCGATTTGTACCCTTTCATTAGTGATATCGACACTTTCAATACTATTTAGCAAGGTCTTATTATCTATGTTAGTTTTAATAATTTTTCTAATATTAGGCTCATCTTTTTCATCACATATAATTTTAATTAAATATAATGTTGGGATATTTTTTTCATTCTTTTTAACATGTAGGCTCTTATTTATATATCTTAAAACAATGTTGGTAAATAGAATAAAGAAAGTACTGGTTAAACTTTCAAAGATAAAACCACCTGCACATAAGATACCAATCGCTGCATCGCACCATAGGGTCGCCGCTGTGGTTAAACCTTTAACATTAGAACCATCTTTTAATATGGCTCCTGCGCCTAAGAAACCGATGCCAGTTACGACGCCTGCAGCAATTCTTGTAATATCGTTATTCATAGTTAGAAAAGAAAATGATACAAAAAGAAATGATCCAAGGCAAACTAAGATAGTCGTTCTAAGGCCAATATATCTTCTTCGGTATTGTCTTTCTATACCTATTAAAAAACTAAGAGCAAAACAAATAATTATTCTTTCCAAAAAAGAATTATAACTCATACACATTCTCCTTTTATTCTTACTTATATTATATATGAAAATATTAAAAAAGTGAAGTGATAAATAAAAAAACATAAATATTACTATTAATAAAAAATATGAAGTAAAAATAAAAAATAGAACAGATTTTCGAGATAATCTTGACAAACAAAATAGATTATAGTATAGTTAAGGTACGAAGTAGAAGGTAGGTAATTATGAAAAAAAGTTTATATTACATTACAATTATTATTTTATTATTTGGTTTTTATTTTTCGTTTATAAATAGAAAATTAGAATATAGTAAAAACATTATGAAAATGGATACTTATATTAATATTAAATTATATAGTAAAAATAGAAAAGTGGATAAAATTTTAAATGAGGTAGAATCTATTTATAACAAGTATGATGTTTTAGTGGATGCTTATACAAAATACGATAATGTTATAAATGTGTATTACTTAAATAATATTTTAGAAGTTGGTAAGGAAGTTACCATTAGTGATGACCTTGCATCTTTAATAAAATATGGAATAGATACTTATGATAAAACAAATGGCTTAGTTAATATAGCGATGGGGAATGTTACTAGTGTTTGGAAAAGATATTTAAATGATGGTAAAAAAGTACCTATTGATAGTGAATTAAGTAGTTTAAATATAGATATTAATGATATTGTTTTGGAAGGAAATAAATTTCTCAAGAAAAGCGATGTTAAATTAGATCTTGGAGCGATTACTAAGGGATATGTAACCGAAGAGGTTGGCAATTATTTAGAAAACAAGAAAATAGATAAATATTTAATTAATGCCGGAGGCAATGTTAAAGTAGGAAAATCTTATAAAGATAGTAAATATGTTATTGGTATTGAAGATCCAAATGATACAAATAAAATGTATAAAAAAATTAATATTGAAAATAAAAGTGTTGTTACAAGTGGTGATTATCAAAGATATTATGAAGTGAATGGTATTAGATATAATCATATTATTAACCCTAAAACAAGATTTCCCGCAAATAATGTAAGAAGTGTAACCGTTATATGCAATAATTCTAAAGATGCTGATATGTATAGTACTTATTTGTTTTTACTACCTTTAGAAGAAGCTTTAGATTATGTAAATAATACAGATAATCTTGAGGCAGTATTTTATGTGAATGAAGATAATATTATAACATCAAAAGGTTTTAGTAGTTATGAATAAAAAAGATGTCTTATTAATTTTTATAGTTTTAATTATTAGTTTAATTTTTATTATTAAACCAAATGTAGGTAGTAAATATGCTTTAGTATATTATGAGGACAAAGTTATTTTAAAAGTTAAATTAGATAAACATGAGAAATATAGAGTAAAAGGTTATTTAGGAGAAGTTGTCATTGAAACTGATGTTGGCAAAGTAAGAGTTAGTGAAGAAACATCAAAGTACCATTTATGCTCAAAACAGGGTTATATTAGTAATAATGTTCCTATTGTTTGTTTACCTAATAAGATAATAATTAAAATAGAGGAAACAAACGAATTTGATGCTATTATTTAAGAGGTGGAATAAAAATGGAATTAAGAAAAGTAATTAGATTATCTATGTTAATAGCCATGTCAGTAGTGATTTCTATTATTGAGTCATATATTCCTTTTTTTAGTAATATTATTCCAGGTTTAAAACTAGGTCTTGCTAATATAGTGATTTTATATATATTAGAAAAATATGGTTTTAAGGAAGCTTTGTATGTATCAGTAGTTAGAGTATTTTTAGTGTCCATTTTAATTACTGGCTTATTTAATATACCATTTTTCTTTAGTTTAAGCGGGGCAACTTTTAGTGTAATTGCAATGTATTTGGTTTGTAGGTTAAAAATTTTTTCTATAGTAGGAGTAAGTGTAATAGGTTCTATTTTTCATAGTATTGGACAAGTACTAATTGGGATAGTGTTAATTAATTACAATATAATATATTATCTACCTTATTTATTAATATTTTCTATTCCAACTGGTATTATTGTAGGTATTATTACTAAGAAATTATTAGACTATACAAAAAATATGTAAACTAGGCAAAAAATAATTGAATATTCACAGAAAATATTTTATAATTAATTTAGAAAGGTAAGATAAAAATGAAGAAAATTTTATTATGTTTAATCGTGGTTTTAATGTTGACAGGATGTGGTGTTAAATATAAAGAAGGAGTTTATGAAGACTATGTTATGGAAGAATATAATGGTCAAAATAATAAAGTAACTGCAAAGATCGAAGTAGATAAAAACGGAAAAATTTCTAATGTTTACTTAGATAGTACATATACTACTAGTGAGGGTGTACAAACGACGAAAAAAACTTTAGGTAATGCTTATGGTATGAAAGGTGTATCTTCAAATATGGGAAAAATTGAAGGCGGTGCAGAATGGTACGAGCAAGTAGAAGCATTGGAAAAAGCTGTTGTAAATAATCAAGGTATTGATTTTATTAAGTTAAATGAAAATAAAACTACTGATTCTGTTACAGGATGCACCATTAGTATTGATGGTTTATATAGAGCCCTAGAAAAAACATTAGAAAAAGCAAAGAAGTAATATAGAAAAGAGGGTTATTATACATGAGTTTACTTGAAACTATTATATTAGGAATTATCCAAGGTATTGGTGAGTTTTTACCAGTATCTTCTTCAGCTCACTTAATTTTAATACCATTTCTTTTTAATTTTTCACTTAGTATGTCTACAAAAGCGAAGTTGGCTTTTGATGTGGCATTACACTTTGGAACTTTAATTTCAGTAATTGTTGTTTTTTGGAGAGACTGGTTAAATCTTTTTAAAGGAGCATTTAATAAAGTTTTTAAACACAAGAATAGTTTTGAAAATAAAATGTTTTGGTATTTGGTATGTGCGACAATTCCTGGTGCTCTGATAGGATATCTATTTGAAGGTGTTATTGAAAAAGTCTTAAGAAAGAATATTTTACTTATTGCTTTATGCTTAGCGATTGTAGGAGTTTTAATATATGTAGGTGATATGTGGGCCTCTAAACATTATAAAAAAGAAACGACTTATGAAAATATGACTTTTAAACAAACATTCTTAATTGGTTTAAGTCAGGCATTAGCTGTAATACCAGGATTTTCAAGAAGTGGAATTACTATTTTAACAGGAAGACTTTTTGGTGTATCGAGAGAAGCTGTGGCAAAATTTACATTTTTATTATCTACTCCTATTATCTTTGGTGCGACAGTATTAAATGTTAAAGACTTAATGTTTACAAAAGAAGTTATTTTAGGTATTGCAATTGCATCAATAACTGGTATAATATGTATTAAGTTCTTACTTAATTATGTTAAAAAACATGATTTTAGTATATTTGCAATATATCGTGTTGTCTTAGCATTATTTGTTATTATCAAGCTAATTATTTCTTAATTAGTTTCTATGCCGATTTAGTTTAGTGGTAAAACAAAAGCATGGTAAGCTTTAGAGGACGATTCAATTTCGTCAATCGGCACCATTTTTTTTATATTTTGGTAACAAAGTTATATTTTATTCATAAGATTATGTGGGGGGAATACTATGTATAAATTACCTAAACTAGCACATATGTATCAAGATTTTGAACCATTTATTGATACTCATACGATGGGCGTACATTACCATAAGCACGAGCAAACATATTTAAATAATTTAAATAACTTATTAAATAAGAATAATTTTAATTATAATTATGATATAGATGAATTGATATATCATATTAATGAATTTCCTGATGATGATAAAGAAAATATATTATTTAATTTAGGGGGGGTAATTAATCATGAATTATACTGGAAAGGTATTAGTCAAAATAATTATTTACCTAATGGGAAATTAAAAAATAAAATAGATAGTCAATATGGCAATTTTGATAATTTTTGGAATCAATTTAAAGAAATGGGACTTAAGTTTAAGGGTTCAGGTTATACATTTTTAGTTTTAAAAAATGATAAAAATTTGGATATAATTAATTTATCTAATCAAGATATGCCCGTTTTACATGGCTATATACCATTATTTAATATTGACCTTTGGGAACATGCATATTACTTAAATTATTTAAATGAGCGTGGTAGATATATTGATAATTTTAAAAACATTGCGGATTTTACTAATGCTAGTTTAATATATGATAAAATAGTTTAGTATAATTAAAAAAAATATATTTAATTTATAGTTATAATCTAATTAGTTATGTAAAACTTAAAAATTAAAATTATTATAGGAAAAGCAAAGCAATAAAGTTATGTATTATTACATGGCTTTTTTTTAAAAATTATTATATAATAAAAAAGGAAGGTGATAATGTGGAATATGTAGCTTTAGAAGTAAAAACTAGTTATTCAATGTTAGAAAGTTTGAATGATATCAAAAAACTTGTTCACAAAGCTAAAACTTTAAATTATAAGTATTTAGCCATTACTGATAACAATAACATGTTTGGGGTTCCTTCTTTTTATCATGAATGTATTAAAAATGATATTAAACCTATTATTGGAATAACTTTAGATATAGATAATTATAGGGTGATACTTTATGCTAAAAATGATTTAGGCTATAAAAACTTAATTAAATTATCTACGATTATCACAGAAAGAAATATTAATATAAAAGATTTAGAAGAATACAAGGATAATCTTGTTTTAGTAATGCCTTATAAATATTATGATAAATCTATTTATGATATATATGATATTAAATATATGGGATATAGTAATATTTTAGAAAAAGAGAAAATAAATGATAAGAAAGTACTAATTAATGATGTTAGTTATTTAGAAGAGAATGATTACATATATTTAGATTATGCTAAAATGATCAAAGATAGTAAGGTGCTTGGAGAGTATGAACTGAAAAAGGATAAGGGGAAGCATTTATTAAGTTATGAAGAGGTAATAAAAATAAGTGATGAGGAAGATATTAAAAATACTTTAGATATTGCTTTAATGTGTAATGTGGAACTAGGCTTTACTCCAAACTTATTTCCTAGTTATGATAATGATATTAATGATTATGATTATTTATCTAAAATATGTAGAAAGGGACTTAATAAAAGATTAAATGGTGAAGTACAAGAAGTTTATTTAAATAGATTAAATTACGAATTAGAAGTTATTAATAAAATGGGATTTTGTAATTATTTTTTAGTTGTTTGGGATTATGTAAAATATGCTAAGAAAAATAATATTTTAGTGGGACCAGGTCGTGGAAGTGCTGCTGGTAGTTTAGTTTCTTATGTGCTTGGTATTACTGATATTGATCCTATTAAATATAATTTGTTATTTGAAAGATTTTTAAATCCAGAAAGAATTACTATGCCCGATATTGATGTGGACTTTGATGCTTTAAAAAGAGATGAAGTAATAGATTATGTTAGGCAAAAATATGGTAATAAGAAGGTTGTTTCTATCATTGCTTTTAATACTCTTGCTTCTAAACAAGTTATTAGAGATGTGGCTAGAGTTTTAAAAATACATCCTTCAATTATAGATAATATGACTAAATTAATTGGTGATGATTTAAAAACTTCATTAGAAAATGGTAAACTAAAAAATATGCTTCAGAGTAAAGAGTTAGCTAATTTATATAAAATATGTATGAAATTAGAAGGATTACCACGTCATATTACGGTACATGCGGCTGGGGTTGTTATTGCTAATACTTCCATCGATAATATTATTCCTTTATATAAAAATGAAACTGGTAATTATCTTACGGGTTATTCTAAAGAATATTTAGAAGAATTAGGCTTATTTAAAATGGATTTTCTCAGTATTAAAAATTTAACTATTATTGATGAGGTTATTAATAATATAAGAAATAATGAAGGTTTAAATATAACTTTTGCCAATATTCCTATTGATAATGATAAAAGAGTTATGGAAATATTTAAGACGGCTAATACTGATGGAATATTTCAGTTTGAAAGTGAAGGAATGAGGCATTTTTTGAAAAAATTAAAGCCTGATACTATAGATGATTTAATCTCTGCATTAGCTTTATTTAGACCAGGTCCTATGGATAATATAGATAGTTATATTAAGAGAAAAGAAGGAAAAGAGAAAATTGATTATATAGATGCTTCTTTAGAAGAGATATTAAAACCTACTTATGGAATTATTGTTTATCAAGAGCAAATAATGCAAATAGCTAATAAGATGGCTAATTATTCTTTAGGGGAGGCTGATATTTTAAGAAAAGCTGTATCTAAGAAGAATGAAGATATTTTACTTAGTGAGAGGGATAAATTTATAAAAAAATCTATTTTGAATGGTTATACTGAAGAAGTAAGTGAGAAGGTATATAAATTGATTTTAAAGTTTGCTAATTATGGTTTTAATAAGAGTCATTCTGTTTCTTATGCTATCGTGGCTTATAAGATGGCGTTTTTAAAAACGTATTTTTATAGTTATTTTATGTCAAGCTTACTTAATAATGTTGTTGGTAGTGAAATAAAAACAAAGGATTATTTATTACAATTAAAGAGTAAAGGTGTTAATATTATTATGCCTCTTATAAATAAGAGTGAAAAAAATTACAAGGCATCAAGTGAGGGGTTGGTGTTACCTTTTTCAATTATTAAGAATGTTGGCGTAATTACTATTAATGAAATAATAAAAGAAAGAAATAAGCAAGAATTTAGTAGTTTTATTGATTTTGTTGTTAGAATGAAGAAGATAGTAAATAAAAAAATTATTACTAATTTAATATATGCTGGTTGTTTTAGGGAGTTTTATAATAAGAAAACATTAATTTTGAATTTAGATAATATTTATAATTATGCTGATTTGGTGGATGTAAATAGTATTATTAGTGTTGAAGAACCTATTATTAAACAATATGAGGAGTATAGTACTTTGGAGTTAATTGATAAAGAAAATTTAGCTATAGGTTTTTATATGAGTACTCATCCGGTTTCTAGCTATAAGAATATAAATGATATTTCAATAAATGATATTCCTAAGTATTATGATTCTTTAGTGAATATAAAGTTATATATTGATAAAGTAAATGAGATAGTTACTAAGAATAATGATGTTATGGCTTTTGTTTTTGCTACTGATGAAAGTGGAGAGATAACGGTAACGGCATTTAAAAATCAATATGAAATGTATAAGAAGTTGTTAATAAAAGGGAATATTGTTTTGGTTAAGGGGTTGGTTCAAAGAAGATATGATAAATATCAAATAGTTTTAAGAAGTATGCAGGTTTTAAATAAATAGGTTATAAGAATATAAAATTTGTTTTATGTCTTTTTTGCTATTCTGTTGTAATTCTTTGGTAATGGTTTTGGTAATAGGGATTATGTTATTAATAAGAATTAATTATGATTTATAACTAACATTTATTGCTTAATTAAAAATATAAAACTTGATATAAGGTCAATTAGTTTTATATGTACGATTAAAGTGTGAATAATTAAATATTAAGGGTATATACTATTATTGAGAAAAAGTGACGGATACGGCAAAAATTCTCAATGGACTATTGTAATTAAAATTAAAAAGTAGTATAATGGTATTGAGAAAAAGTGACGGAAACGGCAAAAATTCTCAATGGAGGTCAATATGAAAGAAATTAAAAGAGATATCTATTTAAACAAATTAATAAACAGAAAAGAAAATGGTTTAATTAAAATAATTACTGGTATTAGGAGATGTGGTAAATCATATTTATTAGATCCATTATTTAAAAATAGTTTACTTGAGAGTGGTGTAAAAGTAGATCATATTATAAAATTAGAGTTGGATAAAGAAGAAAATAAGAAATATCGTGATTCACATGAATTAAATGAGTATATTAAATCGCAGATAAAAGATAAAGATATGTATTATATATTACTAGATGAAGTGCAAATGTGTGAAGGTTTTGAATCTGTGTTAAATGGCTTTTTATATGAGAGAAATATTGATGTTTATGTAACTGGTAGTAATTCTAAATTTTTATCATCAGATATTATTACTGAATTTAGGGGTAGAGGTGATGAAATAAGAGTATTTCCATTATCTTTCTTTGAATATGTTGAAGCATTTAAAGGTGATATACAAGATGCTTGGAATGAATATGTTTTATATGGTGGATTGCCCCTTATAATGTCTAAGAAATCCGATGAAGAAAAATCAAAATATTTAAAAGATTTATTTGATCAAACTTATATAAAAGATATTATTGAGCGCAACAATATTCAAAGAGTTGATATCCTTGATTCAATCATTAATATTCTTGCATCATCAGTGGGTTCTTTAACTAACCCTAAAAAGATATATGATACATTTGTTAGTAATGGTGAGAAGGAAATATCATCTAATACAGTTAATTCTTATATAAAATATATAGAGGATTCATTTATTGTGAATAAGTCTGATAGATATGATGTTAAGGGTAAAAAATATATACAAACACCACAGAAATATTATTTTTCAGACATTGGTTTAAGAAATGCTAGATTAAATTTTAGACAGCAAGAAGAAAATCATATAATGGAAAATATTATATATAATGAATTATTATTGAGAGGATATAATGTAGATGTTGGTGTTGTTGAGATTAGAGAAGGTAATCAAAGAAAACAATTAGAAGTAGATTTTGTATGTAATTTAGGTAATAAAAGATATTATGTACAATCAGCTTTAACCCTAGATACAAGAGAAAAAACTATTCAGGAAGAAAAACCCCTGATGAATATTAATGATAGTTTTAAAAAGATAATTGTTGTTAAAGATACTATGAAACATTGGATAACTGAAGAAGGAATATTAGTTATAGGTATTCAGGAATTTTTGCTTGATAAAAATAGTTTAAATTTATAATGAATTTTATATAAAAAGGATATATCTATATTTATCAAATTATGTGGAATTTTAGTGTTTATGTTAATTTAAAAATGTACGGTTGATATATTAAAAAATGTACGGTTATATTTTTAAAAAACATATGGGTTTGATGATTTTAAAAAATAAATATGATATCATTATATTAAAGGTGAAAGGATATGAATTTAAAAAAAGGAAGGTTATAAAGAAAGATTAATTGATAAAAAGATAAGTGAATACTTAAAAATTTTTGGAGCGGTTTCAATAGTTGGACCAAAATGGTGCGGTAAAACATGGACTAGTTTAAATCATACAAAATCAGTTAAATATATTAATTCTAATGATAAAAAAATATATAATCTTGCTTTATTGGATTCTGATTTAATATTGGATGGAGAATATCCCCTTTTAATTGATGAGTGGCAATTAGTACCATCAATATGGGATTCTATTAGAAGAAAATGTGATGAGGATAAGATAAAAGGAAAATTTATATTGACTGGTTCTGCTACTGAAAAAGAAAATGCAATTGATCATTCTGGTGCTGGAAGAATATGTAAATTGGAAATGGAAATAATGTCATTATATGAATCAAGCGACTCTGATGGTGTCATATCTTTATATAAATTTTGAATATATCGAATATGAAGAATTAAAAGATTATAAAAAGCTTAACAAATATATAAAAGATCAATTATTAGATAAAAACAAATATTATATTTTTTTAGATGAAATTCAAAAAGTTGAAAACTTTGAAGAGGTTGTAAATTCATTGAGGGCATCAACTAATAATATAAGTATTTTTATTACTGGTTCGAATAGTAAATTATTATCTCAAGAATTATCATCAGTTTTGTCTGGTAGATATGTTTTATTTAATATCTTTCCATTTATCGTATAAGGAGTTTATAGAACTTTCAAAAAAGAAACCAAAAGATGAAGAAACTTTTTGGAATTTTGTAAAATGGGGTGGGCTTCCTAATAGATGTCAATTTGAAAATGAAAATAATATAAAAGATTATTTGCATAGTGTATTTGATTCAATAATATTAAGAGATGTAGTTGATAGATTAGGATTAAAAGATACAATTTTGTTTAATTTGTTACTACAGTATATTGTTGATACTACAGGTAGAGAATTTTCAGCCGAAAATGTTATTAATTTTTTAAAAACTGAAGGAAAATCTATATCTACGGAAACTTTATATATTTATCTTGATGCTTTATGTAAAGCTTTAATAATAAGAAAAATATATAGATATGATATACATGGAAGAGCAATACTAAAAACATTGAATAAATATTATATGACTGATTTAGGAATAGCACAAATAAAAAATAAAGCTTTTAAAATAAATAAAAGTTTTGCAATTGAAAACGTTGTTTATAATGAACTTTTACAAAGAGGATATGATGTATATATAGGAAAAACTAAAGATGGAGAAGTAGATTTTATTGCAACTAAAGATAATATCAAGGAATATTACCAAGTAGCATATTTGCTTGTAAATGATGATGTTATAGAAAGAGAATTTGGAGCATTTAAAGCAATAGATGATAATTACCCAAGATATGTTCTTTCTCTTGATAAAATGGATTTTTCACGAAATGGCATTATTCACAAAAACATTATTGATTGGTTATTAGAAAATAATAATATGTAAAGCCTAATTTTGCTTGAATTGTAATATTAAAATAATTGGTAGAATACACTTCCTAAACGATTTACTCAATTAAAGATTAGTTTATGGATAACTAGTCTTTTTTAATGTAAGAAATAAATGGGGTATGTAAATTTTATATTTTTTCTGTAAATTTTATGTTTTTTTTCTAATTAAATGTTATAATAATAATTAGTAATAGGTGATATAATAATATGAATATTTATGGAATAGAGTTTGAAAAATTAGAAAAATATTTTGTTGATAATAATATTTCAAAATTTAGGGCTACTCAAGTATTTGAGTGGTTATATAAAAAAAGAGTAAATAATTTAAATGAGATGACTAATTTAGGTAAGGAAACGATTAATAAATTACAAAGTGATTTTAATTTTGATAAATTAAAGTTATTAGAAGTACAAAGTGATAAATTAGTTAAGAAGTTTTTGTTTGAATTAAGTGATGGACAAAAAATAGAATCGGTTTTAATGCATCATGATTATGGTAATAGTATTTGTATTTCATCTCAAGTAGGTTGTAATATGGGATGTGTTTTTTGTCAAAGTGGAAGGTTAAAAAAAGTAAGAAATTTAGCTACACATGAAATGGTTTTGCAGATATTAGAAGCAGAAAAGATTACTGGTATAAGGATTAGTCATGTTGTTATTATGGGAATTGGAGAACCTTTTGATAATTATGATAATGTAATGAGTTTTGTTAGGATAATTAATTCAAATAAGGGCATTAGTATTGGCGCAAGGCATATAACGATTTCTACTTGTGGAATTGTGCCTAAGATAGAACAGTTTAGTAAAGAAAATTTACAGGTTAATTTAGCTATATCTTTACATGCACCGAATGATGAATTAAGAAATAAGTTGATGCCTATTAATAAAGTTTATAATATTTCTAAGTTAATTGATAGTTTAAAGAAATATTTAGATAATAATAATAGAAGAGTTACTTTTGAATATATATTATTAAGTGGTATTAATGATTCTTTAGAAAATGCTATGGAATTAGCTAATTTGTTAAAAGGAATGAATGCATATGTTAATTTAATTCCATATAATGAAACTGATAATATTTTATTTAAAAGAACAAAAAATGAGCAAATTATGAGATTTTATGATATACTTAAGAAAAGTAAGATTAATGTTACTGTTAGACGAGAGTTTGGTAGTAAGGTTGATGCAGCCTGTGGACAATTGAGGGCTAATTATAGTAAGGGTAAGGAATGATAATATGAAGACATTTTATTTAACTGATGCAGGAAAGATTAGAACACATAATGAAGATAGTGTAATTATTTTACATAATGATAATAATGAGTATATTATGGCTGTTGCTGATGGTATGGGAGGACATAAAGCAGGAGAGGTGGCTTCTTCAATAGCAACGGAACACATAAAAAAATCTTTTAATAAATTAAAAACAATTGGTAGTAAAGAAGATGCAATAGAATGGATTAGAAGTATTGTAACTGAAATTAACAATAAAATTTTTGATTATACAAATAGGCATGATGAAAGTAAAGGAATGGGTACTACTTTAGTTTTAGCAATTAAAACTAATGATTATATTTTATTTGGTAATATTGGTGATAGTTCGGGCTTTGTTATTAAGAATGATAAGATGGTTAAAGTAACAAAAGATCATACTTTAGTAAATTTACTTGTGTCAACGGGAGAACTTACGGAAGAGGAAGCTAAGTATCACCCTAGAAAGAATGTTTTAATGAGAGCACTCGGGGCTAATAATCCAATAGAAGCAGATATTTTTGATGTTGATACTTCTGTAAAGGGCATTTTTCTTTGTAGTGATGGGCTTACTAATATGATAACTAATGAACAAATAGAAAAAGTTTTAAACAGTAAGTTAACTATTGAAGAAAAAGTAGTTAGATTAATTAGAAAAAGTAATAGTCGTGGTGGTACAGATAATATATCTATTGCATATATGCAAATAGAAAGTGGTGATTTTTAATGTTAACAAAGGGGCAAAAGATTAATGATCGCTACGAGATTATTAAATCGATTGGTGAAGGTGGAATGGCTAATGTTTATTTAGCTAATGATACTATTTTAAATAGAAAAGTAGCAATTAAGGTGTTGCGTGGTGATTTATCTGGTGATGAAAAATTTATTCGTAGATTTCAAAGAGAAGCTTTGTCAGTATCTAATTTATCACATCCTAATATTGTTGAAGTGTATGATGTTGGAGAGGAAGAGGAAAACCATTATATTGTGATGGAATATGTTGAGGGTAAAACTTTAAAGCAATTAGTTCAAAAACGTGGAGCATTAACCATCCCTGAAGTAATTGATATTATGAAACAATTAACTGATGGGCTTGCTCATGCTCATGATGCTTATATTATTCATAGAGATATTAAACCTCAAAATATTTTAATTCTTGATAATGGTCTGTTAAAAATAACTGATTTTGGGATAGCAGTAGCAATGAATGCAACTTCTTTAACGCAAACTAATTCAGTTATGGGCAGTGTTCATTATTTACCACCTGAATTGGCTAATGGAAAGGGTCCTACGATTAAGAGTGATATATATTCAGTAGGTATTTTGATGTATGAACTTTTAACTGGAGAGGTGCCATTTAAAGGTGATAATGCTGTTGAGATAGCGCTTAAACATATGAAGGAGAAAATACCTAGTGTTAGAAAAATAAATCCAGTTATCCCTCAAAGTGTTGAAAACATTATTTTAAAAGCGACGGCAAAGAATCCAAGAAATAGATATAATGATGTTAGAGAGATGTATAATGATTTAGATACTTGTTTAAATAGGGAAAATGAAAAGAGATATGTTTATCCGTATCCAGAGACTGATTTAGAAGATACTTTAGTTTTAAAAGAATTACCTAAAGAGAAAGAAATAAAGAAAGAAAAAATGGTAATTGAGTTAGATGAGGAGATTGATGATATGTCTAGTGTAGATAAGAAAAAGAAAAAAAATAATAAATTATTATAAATTTTATTATCTGTTTTTGGATTACTTGTGATAACTTTTGGCTTTGTTTTTGTCATTTTGCCTAGTCTAACTGTAGTGCCTGATGTTAAAATACCTGATGTATCTGGGTTAACTGTGGTTAAAGCGGAAGAGAAACTTAAAAAAGAAGGTTTCTTGATATCTGTTGATACTAAGAAGGAAACTCATGATACTATAGCTGAAGGTAAAGTTATAGGAACATCTCCTGCTGTAGGTAGAACTGTTAAAAAGGGGACTACTATAACTATTATTGAATCTGCAGGTACTAGTAATTATGTTGTAGAAAATTTAGTAGGTAAAAATTATTTAGAAGTAAAAAGTATTTTAGAGAAAGTTAATGAATTATATGTTTTAGTTGAAAGAAAGACAGTTGAAAATATTGATGATTACCGAGATAAGGCGGATATTATTATTGAACAAAATCCTAAAGAGGGAACTAAGTTAGTAAAAGGAGATACTATAACACTATATATTCCTGATATTGTAGAAACATATCCTGATATGGTAGGAGAAGGTTATACTTTAGCGGATGCTGAGGCTTTTGCGGAGAAATATGGCATTAAGTTAAGTGTTACTTATGAAGAAACAGAAATGAAGCCAGAGGGAACAATCCTTAGTCAAGGAAAACCAAAAGGTTATACAATAGTAAAAGGAACAACATTAAAAATAACTGTTGCTAAAGCGATAAGTGTAGAACCTTTAGATCCTCTATTACCACAGGAGTAGAGGTATGGAGGGAAAAATAGTTAAGAATATAAGTAATGATTATGTAGTACTTGCAAATAATGTAGAATATATTTGTAAAGCAAGAGGAAGATTTCGACTAAATAATATTATCCCATTAGTGGGAGATAATGTTATTTTTGATGAAGTTAATAAGTTTATAACAGATATAAAAAAGAGAGATAATGTTTTAACAAGACCTCCTGTTAGTAATGTTGATCAAGCTATAATTGTAGTTAGTGTTAAGGAACCTATATTTAATACTAATTTACTTGATAAGATGTTAACTATTATAAGTTATAATAATATTAAACCAATTATTTGTTTGAGTAAGTTGGATTTACTTAATGAAAAAGAAATGGTTGAGATTAACAAATATATTGATTATTATATTAGTTTAGACTATGTAGTAGTTAAGAATCATGATACAGATAAGTTAAGGGAAATAATTAGTAATAAGGTATCGGTTTTAACTGGTCAAAGTGGAGCAGGGAAATCTAGTTTGTTAAACTATTTAGATTCTAGTTTGAAATTAAAGACTGATAGTATATCACACGCTTTAGGTAGAGGAAAGCATACTACTAGGTGTGTATCATTATATAAAATATATGATGGTTTTATCGTGGATACACCAGGATTTTCTTCTTTAACATTTGATGGTATGTCTAAAATGGATATTAGAGATAATATGCAAGAGATGTTTGATAATTTAGAATATTGTAAATATAGAGATTGTATGCATATAAAAGAAGATGGATGTAAGGTTAAAGAAAAAGTTAATAATAAAGAGATTCTTTTAAGTAGATATGAGAATTATAAAAATTTTATAGAAAAATAGGTGGTTTTAGTGAAGTTATCAATATCATTATTATCTATTAAGAATAGATTAGAATTTATAAAAAAGATAAATGATTGTAATATAGATTATATTCATATAGATGTAATGGATAAGACATTTGTAGATAATGTTGCTTATTCAATGGAAGAAATTCGTGAAATAAATGAGATTAGTAATAAAAAGTTAGATGTTCATTTGATGGTGAATGATCCATTTAAGTATATTGACAATTTAAGAGATATGAATATAGAATATATAACATTTCATGTGGAAATAGATAAAGATATAAATAAGTTAATTGATATAGTACATGGCATGGGGTATAAATGTGGGTTAGCAATTAATCCAAATACTAATATTGATGCTTTAGAACCTTATATTAGTAATATAGATTTAATATTGGTTATGAGTGTTATGCCAGGTTATGGAGGACAATTATTTATAAATAGTATTTATAATAAATTAGAATCTTTAAGAAATAAATATAAGAATATGACTATATCAGTTGATGGTGGTATAAATCAAGATAATATATATAAACTTAGTTCTTTAGTAGATATGTTAGTAATAGGTAGTTATTTAAGTACGGAGACAAAAGAAAAGGTAGAAATGATTAGGAATATAAAATAGTTCTTTGTCAAATAGTGTGGGTGAATAAGATTTGTATAATGGAATATTGATATGCTAGATAAAAAAAGTCTATTTACTAAAAGTGTGTAAATACACAAAAAAAGTAAATGATAATGGGGATGTTAACTATGTTTAATATAATTATCTATTGAATTAAAACGACGTAGTAAAAGAGTAAAAAAACAATTGACATATTTTTAATATGTGGTAATATAAATATATGTGAAAAAAAGCAATGATTAGGAATTATTAATAAAATGTTTGAAAGAGAGTTCTTGTTTGGTGGAAAAGAATAAACTATTATTAATATGCTACCTATGAGCAATTCTTTAAAGAAGAATCGGTAATTACCGTTATAGAAATTAAGAAATAAAAGGATGGTACCGTGTTATTGACACTCCTTAGGTACTATCTTTTTTAATTTAGGAGGAACTTATGAAAAAAAATATTATAGCTATTGTGGGTATGTGTGGAAGTGGTAAAAGTGTGGCTTCGGCTTTTTTAGAAGATTTGGGTTATGAAAAGGTTTATTTTGGTGGAGTTACGTTAGATAAGTTAAAAGAAAATGGGTTGGAGATAAATCCTGAAAATGAGAAAATGATGCGCGAAAAACTAAGAAGTGAACTTGGTATGGGAGCATATGCAAAGATATTACTTCCTAAGATAAAAGAATTATCGATGGATAAGAATGTTGTTTTGGATGGATTATATTCATGGGATGAGTATAAGATATTACTTGATAATTTAGATAATCTTACTTTAGTTGCTATTATTTGTGATAAGGAAATTAGGTATGAAAGATTAGAAAAAAGGGAAATAAGGCCACTTACTAGTGATGAGGCTAATAAGAGAGATATTGCAGAGATAGAAAATTTAGCTAAAGGTGGACCAATATCATTTGCTGATTATTTTATTAGTAATAATGGTACTTTAAAAGATTATGAGATAAGATTAAAAGAAATATTAAATGATATAGAAAAGGAGAGAATATAATATGGAAATTAAAGAAAAATATTTAGAATTTTTCAAGAGTAAAGGGCATAAGGTAATACCAAGTGCTCCAGTAATACCAGAAAATGATCCTACTTGTTTGTTTATAACAGCAGGTATGCAACCACTTATTCCTTATTTAAAAGGACAAAAGCATCCTGATGGAGTAAGACTGGTGGATGTTCAAAAATGTTTTAGGACTAATGATTTGGATTCTGTAGGGGATACTTATCATCACACTTTTTTTGAAATGTTAGGTAATTGGAGTTTGGGAGATTATTTTAAGAAGGAATCAATTGCATGGAGTTATGAGTTTTTGACTGAATGGTTAAATATTCCTCATGATAAATTGGCTATTACAGTATTTAAAGGTAATGATATTGTAGAAAAAGATATGGAAAGTGCTAATTATTGGTTGAGTCATGGTATCAGTGAAAAAAGAATTGCTTATTTAAAAGAAGAGGATAATTGGTGGCCTAATATTGAAATGCTAGGACCATGTGGACCTGATACGGAGATATTTTATTTTAGAAGTGAGGAAGATACTCCAGAAGTGTTTGATCCAAATGATAAGAGATGGGTAGAAATATGGAATAATGTTTTTATGCAATATAATCATGTTGATGAAAAGACTTTTGTTCCTTTGCAAAATAGAAATGTTGATACTGGTATGGGAGTAGAAAGAGTAACAGCAATTCTTGAGGGAGTTGATGATAATTATCAAACATCAATTTTTAAAGATGTTATTACTTATATTGAAGTGATATCTGGTTTAAGTTATAAGGATGAGGAAAGTGCTAAAAGCATGAGAATTATTGCGGATCATATAAGAGCATCAGTTATGATTATTGGTGATGATTCTAATATTATGCCTTCTAATACTGATCAAGGATATGTTTTGAGGAGATTAATAAGAAGAGCAATAAGACATGCTAAGAGAATAAATATTGATGTAAATACAGATTTTGAACGAGTAATTGCTAAGATGTTTATTGATAAATATAAGAGTACTTATCATGAATTAGATAGGAATGAGGAACATATTTTAGATACTTTATCTAGTGAGAAGAAGAAATTTTCTAAGACTTTAGAGCGTGGTTTGAAAGAGTTTGAGAAAATTATAAAGAACTTGAATGGTAATGAAATAGATGCTACTAATGCTTTTAAATTATATGATACATATGGTTTTCCTATTGAACTTACTATTGAACTTGCTAGTGAATTAGGTATTACTGTTGATAAGGTTGGTTTTGATAAGAAGTTTAGTGAGCATCAAGAGAAATCAAGGTTGGGGTCAGCTCAAAAATTTAAAGGTGGGCTTGCTTCAACGGGAGATGCGGAGATAAAATATCATACCGCGACGCATTTATTAAACGCGGCTTTGAAAGAGGTATTAGGATCTCATGTTCATCAAAGAGGTAGTAATATTACTGCGGAAAGAATGAGATTTGATTTTAGTCATGATAGTAAGATGACTAGTGAGGAATTAAAGAAAACTGAGGATTTAGTTAATTCATATATTAAAGCATCTATTCCTGTAATTAAGACAGAAGAAAAGAAAGAGGATGCTATTGCTAATGGGGCTGAGGCTATGTTTATTGAAAAATATGGTGATATTGTAACAGTATATACAATAGGTGATGTGTCGAAAGAATTATGTGGTGGGCCTCATGTTAATAATACGAGTGAACTAGGACATTTTAAGATAATTAAGGAAGAAGCTTCTAGTGCCGGTGTTAGAAGAATAAAAGCTATTTTAGAATAGACTATAATTAGTCTATTTTTCTTTACATAATTACTTTAATATATAGACTTTTTTTGGAAATTTTAGTAAAATAATTTTGGTGGTTATATGAAAAAATGTGTTGTTATTTACAATCCTCATAGTGGTAAAAATATGCATGATAATTTTATTCCTGATTTTATTAAAGTATTAAATGGTTATGGTTATGATGTTGATTTTATTTATACTGAGTATAAGTATCATGCTTTTAAGATAATAGATGATATTAATGATAATACTGATTTGGTTATATCTTTAGGTGGGGATGGAACTTTTAATGAAATAGTAACGGGTAATTTAAAAAGAAAGAAGCCTTTACTTTTAGCTCATATTCCTTTAGGTACTACTAATGATATTGGGGCAATGTTTGGGTATTCTAAGAATATTATCAGTAATTTAAAATCTTTACTAGAAGGTTCTGTAAAGAATATGGATATATGTACTGTTAATGATAGGCCATTTGTTTATGTAGCAGGTTTTGGTAAGTTTTTAGATGTATCTTATTTAACCACAAGTAGTCAAAAGAGGAAATGGGGTTATTTAGCATATCTTTATAATGGGATAAAATCTTTTTTTGATAAAACAAATGACTATGAATTAACATATACTATTGACGGAGAAACATATCAAGGAAAATATTCGTTTTTTATGATATCTAATGCTAATAGAATAGCAGGTTTTAATAATTTTTATAAGAATATTAAATTAGATGATGATAGGTTTGAGGTATTGTTTTGTACGTTAACTAAGAAGAAGGATATAATTAAGGCGTTTATTAATTTAAAAACAAATGGTATTAACAATGTCGCAGGGATGTATTTTCATAAGACAAATAATTTAACTATTAAGTTTAATAAAAAACCTAAGAAAAATTGGTGTGTTGATGGGGAAGAGTTAGTGGATAATAGAAAGATATATAATATAAGCATTATTCATGATGTTAAGGTAATGTTACCTAATAAGAATATAAAAAACTTATTCATTAAATAAAAAGGATGGTGATTATATGAAGGTTTTTAGGCCACTTAAAAAGATGATTTTATGCTTATTTTTAACTGTTTTACTTTTGATTGTTCAAGCTATTTGTGAGTTAAATTTACCTAGTTATACTTCTAATATTATTAATATTGGTATTGGTAATAAGGGTATTGAATCTATGTTTCCTATGGTGTTAAGAGAACAAGAAATGAGTAAGATATTAGTTAATGTTAATGAAGAAGATGAGAAAAAGGTGTTAGATAGTTATAATCTTATATCACTTGCTAATATTAGTAAAAAAGAATATTTAACTTATAAGGAGAAATATCCTATTATTGATAATGAGAATATATATCTTTATAATAATAAGGAAGATATATCTAATGTTATGGGGGATGCTATTTTTAATTATTTGAATCAAAATAAGAAAATAGATATGACTTTAAAGACAACATCGATTTTAAATTATATTGAGAGTGAATATAAGGTAGTAGGAGTTGATACTGGTAAGATACAAAGCAATTATATTTTTAAGACTGGTCTTATTATGATATTGATTACATTACTATGTATGGTTGTTTCAATTGGGGTAAGTTACCTTAGTTCTAGGATAGCATCTAAATATGCTAAAGAGTTAAGGAGTAGTGTTTTTAGTAAGATATTAACTTTTTCAACTGTAGATATGAAAAAGTTTGGGACTTCTTCTCTGATTACGAGAACGACTAATGATATAAATCGTGTGCAAATGCTTGTAATTATGTTTTTGAGAGTTGTTGTTTATGCTCCAATTATGGGTATCGGGGCTATTTTAAAAGTGTTAAATAGTAATGCTTCATTAACTTGGATAATTGGTTTAGGTATTGTGTGTATTATTAGTTTGATGTTAACTTTATTGTTTATTGCTTTACCTAAGTTTGAAGTAGTTCAAAAATTAATAGATAAATTGAATTTAACAACAAGGGAGATAGTTACAGGTATTCCAGTTATAAGAGCATTTAGTAATCAAAAACATGAAGAGAAAAGGTTTGATAAGGTAAATAGTGATTTAGAAAAAACAAATCTTTTTGTAGAGCGTTTGATGTCTTTGGTTAATCCAATGATAAGTTTAGTTATGAATGGTGTTACTTTATTGATATTATGGGAAGGTGCTAAGAAAATTGATATTGGTGTTATTAATTTTGGTGATGTCTTTGCTTTAATTCAATATGCGATACAAATAATTGCTTCATTTATTATGTTATCAATGGTATCTATTATGATACCAAGAGCTATGGTATCAATAAAAAGGATAAGTGAATTATTGAATTATAATGTTTCAATTAAAGATAGTGAGAATGCAAAAGATATTAAAGAAGTAGAGGGATTGATCGAATTTAGAAATGTTTCATTTAAATATCCTAATGCTAAGGAAGAAGTATTAAGTAATATTAATTTTACAGCAGAAGTAGGAAAGACTACGGCTATTATAGGTTCTACTGGAAGTGGTAAGAGTACTTTAGTTAATTTATTACCAAGATTATATGATGTTACAAGTGGTGAAATAAAATTAGATGGAGTAGATATAAAGGATATAAAACTGCATGATTTAAGAGATAATATTGGTTATATAGCTCAAAAGGGGGTACTTTTTTCTGGTACAATAAAATCAAATATTAAATATGGAAATAGTAGTATTAGTGATAAACAAATGGTTTTTGCTTCAAATATTGCTTTAGCAGATGATTTTATTAATAGTAAAGAAGAAGGATACAATTATAAAATAGCTCAAGGAGGTACTAATGTAAGTGGAGGGCAAAAACAAAGGTTATCTATTGCGAGGGCTATTGCCAAGAAACCTAAAGTATATATATTTGATGATAGTTTTTCTGCTTTAGATTTTAAGACTGATGCTAAGTTAAGAAAGAATATTAAAGAAAAGTTAGGCAATGTTACTACTTTAATCGTGGCTCAGAGAATTAGTACTATTATGCATGCTGATAAAATAGTAGTTTTAGAAAATGGTAAGGTAGTAGGAATTGGTACTCATAAGGAACTTATGAAAAAATGTAAGGTATATAAAGAAATAGCCACTTCCCAATTATCAAAGGAGGAGTTAGCATGAGACCAAGTAAGAATACGAATGATAAGATAAATGATTTTAAGGGTACTATTGTAAGACTTGTTACTACTTTAAAAAAATATAGAATAGGTATTGTTATTGTTATAATATTTTCTATAATAAGTGCTATATTTTCGGTAGTATCACCTAAAATACTTGGTAAAATTATGACAGAAATTGCTACTGGAGTGGTTTCAAGATTTCAAACAGGTGTGGGTATTAACTTTGATAAAATATTACATATCTTAATTATTTTGATAGTAATTTATTTGGTAAGTGCAATATTTACTTATTTGCAAAGTTTTATTATGGCTTATATTTCTAATAACTATACTTATGAATTAAGGAAGAAAGTAATAGCTAAAATGAATAAGATACCTCTTAGGTTTTTTGAATCTAAGAAAACTGGGGATATTTTATCAAGAATTACTAATGATATTGATACAATTGGGGAGAATTTAAATCAAAGTTTAACTCAAATAATATCATCATTTGTAATGCTTATAGGTATTATTATTATGATGATTAGTATTAGTCCTTTATTAACTGGGGTTTCTATTTTGATATTACCAATAGGAATATTATTGCTTATGTTTAGTGTTTCTAAAGGTCAAAAATACTTTAATCAAACTCAAGAATATATTGGGCATATTAACTCTCATGTGGAAGAAGTATATTCGGGACATTCTATAGTTAAATCTTATAATGGCGAAGAGCAAGAATTAAAAAAGTTTGAAGATTTAAATGATACTTTATATAATGCGACTTGGAAAGGTCAATTTTTATCTGGTTTAATCCATCCTGTTATGAATTTTTTGGGGAACTTAGGTTATGTAATCGTGGCTATTATAGGAGGTTATTTGACTACTAGGGGTAAATTAGAAATAGGTTATATTCTATCGTTTTCACAATATGTGAGAAACTTTAATACTCCAATTATGAGTATTGCTCAAATATTTAGTTTAATTCAATCTATGGTTGCTTCAAGTGAGAGGGTATTTGAATTTTTGGATGTTACAGAAGAAGTAGATGGAACGAAAGAGGTAAGTAAGAATATTGTTGGTAATATAGAGTTTGATAATGTATCATTTGGTTATGATAAGGATAAGATCATTATTCATAATTTTAATGCTACGATAAAAAAAGGTCAAAAAGTGGCTATTGTTGGTCCAACTGGTGCGGGAAAGACTACAATAGTTAAGTTATTAATGCGTTTTTATGATGTTAATGATGGGGTTATAAAATTAGATGGAATAGATATTAGAAAGTTTAAAAAGGATAGTTTAAGAAGTGTATTTGGTATGGTTTTACAAGATACCTGGTTATTTAATGGTACTGTTAAGGAAAATATTAGTTATGGTAAATTAAATGCTAGTATGAAAGAGATAGAGGAGGTTGGTAAGGCTTCATATATTGACCATTTTATTAAAACTAATCCACTTGGTTATGATATGCAGATAGATGAAGAAACTAGTAATATTTCTGCCGGTCAAAAGCAGTTGCTTACGATTGCTAGAGTTATTTTAAAAGATCCTAAAATTCTAATTTTAGATGAGGCTACTTCTAATGTTGATACAAGGACAGAGATTTTAATTCAAAAGGCTATGGATAAACTTATGGAGAATAGAACTAGTTTTATAATAGCACATAGGTTATCTACTATAAAGAATGCTGATTTAATATTAGTAATGAATGATGGTAATATAGTAGAAGTAGGTAAGCATAAGGAATTGCTTAAGAAGAATGGATTTTATGCTAGTATTTATAATTCACAATTTGAAAATGATTAAAAAAATTAGAAATTTAATTTCTAGTTTTTTTTCTTTAATTGACTTTTATTTTTTTTAGAAGTGTTGTTTATGACTAAAATTAAAAATATTAAAATGTTGTAATAAAAAAAATAAGTATTTAACTTATCTTTTTCTCCTACCAACAAGACTATTATTGTTACTATTTTGAACTGCTTCAACAGAAGCTATTGTTTCAGGCATGGTACTATTATTTGTAGTATTACCAACAATATTAACAACTTTACCATTTGGACTATTAGCATAAATATAACCATTGATAAAATTATTTATTTGGTCATTTGTCATACCTGATTTTTCTAAAAGACTAAATAATTGTTCTAAAGGTATATTTTGAAGTTGTGCTCTTGCTTGTGCTTCAGCTGATCCTTTAATTCTAATTTTTTCGGCTTCTAAATCTGCAATTTTTTTATTTGCTTCTGCTTCGGCAATTCTTCTTTTGTTTTCATTTTCTTGCATTAATGTTTTTTCATAATCTGCTTTTAATGAATCAGGTAATTCGATGTTTTCAAATTGAACATCAGTAATTCTAACGCCATATTTTTTCTCAAATTTAAGAAATCTACGGTCTTGACAGATATTATCTAAATTGTTTATGTCTTTAGTTAAGTCTTTAGCATCTAATGATTCAACAAAATTTCTTATTACTGATTTAGTAACAACGGCTAATTCTTGAAGTGGGTTTAAACCTTTTGTTTCAAATTTATAAGGATCTACCACTTTAATTGTTGCGGCTATGTCTATTTTAACCATAATACCATCACTTGTTTTAAATTCTTCTGGTGGAAAGTCAATATTCTTTGATGCTACTGATATTAATTTAGTATCGAACCATGGAAAGAATCTTAATCCAGAACCTTTGACAGTAATACGTCCTGTTATCCATCCTTTTCTAATTACTGCGACATTTTCAGGTACAACTCTAAATAATTTAAATTTAAATCCTTTGTAGTCTTCTTCGTTAGCACCTTCAGGCATTAAATTAATGTTGTTAGTAATTTTTCTTTTTTCTTCTTTATTATCCATAATAATTCCCCTCCAACTGATAAGATTATAGCATATTTGTTTGATTTTGTCAAAAGTAACGTATTATTTTAAAAAAAAGTATAAATTGCATGTATATGTGAATAATAAAATTGGTGAATAATATGAATTTTAATACAATTATAGATGTTATTATAAGGACAATAATTTCTTTAATTACTTTGTTTATCTTTACTAAATTGATGGGTAAAAAACAAATATCTCAGTTAAATATTTTTGATTATGTTGTAGGTATTACGATAGGTTCAATTGCTGCGGATATATCTTTGGATACAAATAAGAATTTAGTAGATGGAATAATTGCCATGTTAATTTATGCTTGTTTTAATGCAATGATTTCTTATCTTACGTTAAAAAGTATTAAATTTAGAAGAATTTTTACTGGTACTCCAACAATGATTATTGAAAATGGTAAAATAATTGAAAAAGGTTTGGAAAAAGTTAAGTTTGATATTAATGATTTATTAGAAGAGGCTAGGAATGCGGGATATTTTAATTTAGAAGAGGTAGAGTATGCTATTATGGAGAGTAATGGGCGTATTAGTTTTTTGCCTAGTGATAAAGATAAGCCTGTAACTAAAAAAGATATGAAGTTAAAAATAGAGAAATCTATTCTTGTTTCTAATGTTATTATAGATACTAAAATTATGAAACATAATCTTAATGTTATGAATAAAGATGAATCTTGGTTACTTAAGGAACTTAAGGTGAATGGATATTTATTAGATAATATTTTATTAGCAACGCTTGATAGTAATAATAAGTTAGTTATTTATGAGAAAAATGTTGATTCTAAGTATAGTACTATTTTGGAATAAGAATTTTAGAGTTAAATTTGTTGTAAATGATATGAAATTATGTTACAATTCTTTTGTGAGGTAATTTATGATAGGATTTTATAATTATACAGTAATACTTACTTATTTGGGTTTATCTACAGGTGTTTTAGGTATTTTTATGGCTTTAAATGGTAATTTATTTTATAGTGTTGTATGTCTTTTATTCTGTGGACTTTTTGATATGTTTGATGGTAAAGTGGCTAGGACAAAGAAGAGAAGTAAAGAAGAAATTAACTATGGTATTCAAATAGATTCACTTAGTGATTTGGTTTGTTTTGGTATTTTACCTATTATTATTGGTTATGCAATTGGGTTAAATAAATATTATCATTTTATATTTTTGATTTTATATGTATTATGTGCTTTGATAAGGCTTGCATATTTTAATGTTTTAGAGATTA
Source organism: uncultured Clostridium sp. (assembly GCA_905199855.1). Taxonomy (GTDB): domain Bacteria; phylum Bacillota_I; class Bacilli_A; order RF39; family UBA660; genus CAG-762. The sequence continues at coordinate 1,136 of CAJKHY010000012.1, read as the reverse complement.
CTAGGCAAGATAATGATAATAGTGTTTTAAAATGTTATACGGGGCTTCCTGTTACTAGTGTGGCTTTAATATTTCCGCTTATTTATGCTTTAAAGGATGTGTTAGGTACATATTTTGAATTAGTTTATTTAATGGGTATTATTTTGATATCATTTTTATTTGTTTCTAAGATTAAAATAAAAAAACCTAGTTTAAAGGTTATGATAATATTTATTTTACTAGGTTTAATCGAATTAATATTTGGTTTAATTTAGTATATTTAATTAAGATAAAAGTAAGTGATGAAACAATAAATGAAGCTATAATATCAATTATTAAATGTTGTTTAATAAATACTGTTGATAATATAATTAATATAGATAAGATTAAGATAATGAGTCTATATTTTTTTTCTATGTTTTTATTTAATAGAGTACTAAAAATAAATAGAAAGCAGAAACTACAATGCATGCTAGGTAGTAAGTTTATTGGAGGATTATCTAATTTATAAATGGTGTTAACTAGAAATGTGGATATGTTATTTGTAATAATATTTGGTCTTAATATTTTAGTAGGATATATTATATAAATAATTCCTGATATAATAATGGTTAAGATATAACTTAGGTAATATTTATAAAACGTTAATTTATCTTTTAAATAAAGTAGGTAGGGAATAAGAATAATTGCTAGGTACCATATAATATAAAAATAAACAAAATAAGGGATAAAAGGAATATATAAATCTATTTTACTTTCTAATAAATGATAATTGTTTTGAAAAAGTTTAGTTAAAAAATAAATAAGGCTTTGAAAACTTATTAAGATACTGATAAGATAGATAAAATTTTTTTCTTTAAATAGATACTTCATATAAATCACAAGAAATATTATAAATAAATTTATAAAAAAAATCAATAATTAGGTATTAAAATAATATTATTTTATCATATTACTAATAGGTGAAAAATATGAAGAAATTTGTCTATTATTTGATGTTAATTACTTTTATATGTTCCTTTTTTTTAGGTTTTAATCAAAGTGAAAAGACTAAAATGGTATTTACTGATGATGGAATAAATAGTTATGTTATTACTTTTGAAGAGGGAATTGATATAAAAACTTATAAAGAATTATTTGATAAATTAGATAGTAAT
>CAJKHY010000011.1 GCA_905199855.1 uncultured Clostridium sp. | reverse complement strand
GGAACACCTACAACAAGTGCTACATCTCTAGGAAACCGTGCACCATCTACAAATAATACCGTTAAAATAATAAGAAACGATGTAATAGGAAGTTTTGCTTGGGATAAAGATAATACTAATAATTGGACAACAGCAGAACTAAATACCAATATCCTAAATAATTTATATTTAAATTCTAGTACAGGTACTTGTAATTTCTATTCAACAGATGGAACAAAACCATGTAGCTTTACTAAAATAGGACTTAAAAACGTATTAGATTATATAGAAACAGCAACATGGAATCTTGGTGCAGGAACTGGTTCAAATGCAGATACCACGTATAAAACAGAAAGAGGAACAACAGTAAAAACAAGTGGGACACCAATTGTAACAACGGCTAAAGTAGGATTAATGTATGCCAGTGATTATGGATATTCAGTAAAAAATTCTAGTTGTAATCATTCTAGTATATCACTAGGAAGTTACAATACAACAGCTTGTGGAGGAAGTGCTTGGATGTTAAAAAATGGAAATGAATGGACACTGTCTCCTAACTCTAGTTATGCTTATTACGTGTTTAGTGTCATCGACAACGCGTACGTGAACGGCGACCTTGCTCTCGAAGGGATTGGTGCTCGCCCAGTCCTATATCTAAACTCTAATGTCTATATTACTGGGGGAGATGGAAGTATAAATAATCCATTTCAAGTTGGGCTTTAGATAGTTATAAGTCCTTCCCCCTGCCAGTATAGGCAGAGAAGGACTTGATAATTCACTTTTAAAAAAATGTTGGGGATAATATGAATAAATGGAATGAAATAGAAGTAGAAAAAATAATAAAAGAATTAGAATCTAATAAGAATGGTTTAAGTAATGAAGAAGCAAATATTAAGTTAAAGAGATATGGTAAGAATATATTGCCTAAGGAAAAGAAAGATAATATATTTAAGATATTTATTAATCAGTTTATTAATCCTATGACAATTATTCTTTTTATTACTGTTATTTTATCTTTAATAATAGGTGAAAAATTAGATGCAATATTTGTTACTTTTGTTATTCTATTAGATTTAATCATGGGAACATATCAAGAATGGAAAGCCTGTAGTAGTGCAAATTCACTTAAAAAATTAATTAAAGTAGAGACTAAGGTATTAAGAGATAATATTGAAGTTAGTATTGATTCTACTGATATAGTTATTGGGGATATTGTATTATTAGAATCAGGAGATATTGTTGGGGCGGATATTAGATTAATAAATACATATAATTTATTGGTGGATGAATCAATTTTAACAGGAGAATCTATCTCTATATATAAAAATAATTTAGTTAATAAAGAAAATAGTTTAACTAAAAGTAATATGGTATATGCTGGTACTACTATCTTATCAGGAAGAGCCTTAGGTATAGTTGTGGCTACTTCTATTAATACAGAAGTAGGTAAAATAGCTAAAAGTGTTATGATAACTAAAAAAGAAAAATCACCTTTAACAATTAGAGTAGAAAAATTTACTAAAGATATTAGTTTTATTATAGTAATTATTAGTATAATAGTTACTATAATATTATTCTTTAAAGGTTATGTTGCTAAAGATATTTTCTTTTTAGTGGTAGCTTTATCGATTTCGGCAATACCTGAAGGATTATCTATTGCCCTTACTCTGACATTGTCTATAGCTTCAAGTAAAATGGCTAAAAAGAATGTAATTGTTAAAAAATTAAATGCAGTAGAAAGTTTAGGTAGTTGTACTTTAATTGCTACGGATAAAACAGGAACACTTACTTTAAATGAACAAACAGCTAAAATTATAATGCTACCTAATAATTTAGAATTTGAAGTACTTGGAAGTGGTTATAATGGTAATGGAAGTGTTATTATTAATGATAAGAAGAATATTGATAAAATTAAACTTATTTCTACGTTAGGTATTATTAATAACGAAGCATGTTTAACATATAAAAATAATGAATGGTATCATTTTGGAGATTCTATAGATATTGCATTTTTATCTTTAGGTTATAAAGTAGATATATATAAAAATAAAGATAAATATAAAAAAATAGATATGATTCCTTATGAATCGGAGAATAAATATTCTAGTGTTTTATATAAAGATAAAGATAAAAATTATATTACTGTTAAAGGTAGTACCGAAAAAATATTAGAATTTTGTAGTTACATAGAAGAAAATAATAAATTAGTTAAAATTAATAAAGAAGAAATATTAAAACAAAATGAAATATTATCTTCTAAAGGATATCGTGTTATTGCTTTAGCATATAATTTATTTGATAAAGAGTTAAAAGAAGAGAATATTAAAGATTTAATATTTGTAGGTTTTGTTGGATTTATTGATCCCGTTAGGAATGAAGTAAGTGAAGCTATTAACAAATGCAAGAAAGCATCGTTAAAAGTTGTTATGATAACAGGAGATCATCCAAAAACAGCTTATGCTATTGCTAAGAGTATTGATATAGCTTCTAATTATGATGAAGTGGTAGATGGAATAACATTAGAAAAATATATGAAAAAAGGGTTAGGGGAGTTTGATAAATTAGTTAAAACTAAAAAAGTATTCTCAAGGGTTAGTCCTATGCAAAAACTAGAAATAGTAGAATCATTTAAAAGAAATGGTGATTTTGTTGCGGTTACTGGGGATGGTGTTAATGATGCACCAGCTTTAAAAAGTGCTAATATTGGTATAGCTCTAGGAAGTGGTACAGATGTGGCAAAAGATACTAGTAGCATGATTATAGCGGATGATAATTTCTTATCAATAGTCCATGGTATAGAGGAAGGTCGTATTGCTTATGCTAACATAAGAAAAATAATATATATGCTCTTATCATGCGGTGTTTCTGAGTTGTTATTTATGATGCTTGCTATTTTATTTGATATGCCTATTCCCTTACTAGCTGTCCAATTGTTATGGTTAAATTTAGTTACTGATGGTATTCAAGATGTTGCTTTAGCATATGAAAAAAAAGAAGATAATATTATGAGTAAGCCACCACGTGATTCAAAGGAACCATTATTTGATAAATTATTAATAAAAGAGATAATTATATCAGGTATTACTATTGGTATTTTGGTATTTATAATGTGGTTATACTTAATAAATATAAGAAAAATAGATATTAACTTAGCTAGAAGTTATATTTTAACACTAATGATATTCATGCAAAATGTTCATGTATTTAACTGTCGCAGTGAGAAATCAAGTATCTTAAAAAATAAATTTAAAAATAATCCTTTTATTGTTATTGCTATCATAATTATTCTTATTTTACAAGTATTAGCAACGGAAGTAGATTTTCTAAGTAATATCCTAGGTCTAGCATATTTACCTATTTTAGATATCTTATATCTATTCTTACTAACCATCCCTTTAGTGGTTATTGTAGAATTATTTAAGTATCATACAAGAAAAAAAGAAATGGATTAATTAAAATTGTAATAGGAATCTAAGTATTAAATAATTATATTAAAAAATATATAAGTTGACAAAACAAATATCTATGGTAGAATATAAATTAATTAACGGAGGTAAGTTATGAATAATGAAAATGAAGTAATTGAACAATTAAATGAACTAATAGGTTATTGTGATAATGAAATTAAGCAAAAAGAAGATATAAAGGAAACAATAGATTCATTAAATGAAGTTATGGGTTATGGTAAATTAGATAACACATATCAAAAAAGAAAAGAACTAAAAAAAATTAAAAGCAAAAAAATAGAATTAAAAAATAAAAACTCTCTTAATTGAGAGCTTTTTTAATATTATTTAAAGCATTTTGTTTAAATTCATCGTTACTATTTTTCCAAGCCAGTTCAAATAAAACACCAAGACCAAATAACGGATCCTCTTCGTTCGAAGCAATACAGTCTTCAATTGAAGTTTTAATTGAATCAATACTATCTTCCTTAAAATTATTAATTATATATTCACGCATGCTCATAAATAGCCTCCTATAAATATATATAACCAAAAATGAATAATTAATACATGTTATTCATTTTTTAGATTAAAGTATTTCTACTTTACACTTTTAAGTGTCAAATATTAAAAAAAATAAAGAAATTTTAGAAAAAAAAAGTAATTCATATTTTTTTTGACTATATATATAGTTAGAGGGACCGCAAGAAAGGATCTCTATGAAAAAAGTTAACTTAATTATTTTATCATTATTTATTTTCCTTATTGCACGTAAAGTTTCTGCAGTAACTTACGATGTATGGACCGAAAGAAAAGAGGATAATGATAACCTGGTTTATGAAACAAAAACACTTTATAAGTGGTATAAAGAAGAAAAAAAAGGTGAATACCTATTATACGATATTGTTTTAGATAAATATCCATACAATGACACAACCGACACTATTCTAAGCGAATATTCCTCTTGGGAAAATAATTGTCCCACAAGCGAATATAGGAACATTGAATATAAAGATATTACCAAATACAAAACCATCAAAAGTATTAAATACATGAAGATAGAAAACATATCAAAAAACAATAAAATTAATGATATCATAATCAAAAGTCATGGCAAAAAAATTAATTATAAAGTAATAAAATACAATGACAAATACATTCCAAGTGATAATTATTTTTATACCACAGCCTATGCTATATTTGCCTTAGAAGAAGAATGTGATGCCAATGACTTATATTTATATTTAAAAACCAATAAAAATTATGATTTCTTTTCCGTATATTTTTATCATGATTTAGAAGAAGATTATATCTTGGGTAGACGCCATACCTTTACCGGAATAGATAACTTCATTAATAAAGACTGGTTAAACGAAAATAACACCAACTCCTATACAGACATATTAGAAAGTGAAAATATCTTAGAAAATGATTTTACTAAAATTATAAGTACGGATAGAAAATGTCGCTACCAAGATGTGTTAACATATCACTATAACATCGTAAAAACATATTATGATGACGAATATCACGAAAACGTTGATGGCTATCTTAAAGATTACACTACTAAAAAAGTAATGTATAAATATGAAGACATAATTGGTAAAGGTAACACTGAATATGAATACATTAAAGAAATAAATAAAAACACTAACACCCAATCAAATACTATAAAAATAACTACAAAAAATAGTTCTAAATTAACGTCTTCCAACATTAAAAAAAATAAAAATAATTATTATCCTGCAGTTATTATTGCTATAATCATTATAATATTATATTTCATTAGAAAAAAATGTCGAACGAAATAAATAGGAACATTTGTCGATAATGTTTAAACAAAATAAAAAAAGTGCTAAACTTTAACACGAGGTGAGAATTATTAAATTTAATTTAGAGTTTCGCAAAGGCATCTTATTTGTGCGAATAGAAAATACAATAAACAAAAGAGATTTTGATATAAATAAAGAAAGTTTAGATAATATTATAAAAAAAATAGGAATAAAATACATTGTTTTAAACTTTAATGAAATAAAACAAAGTGATTATTTCAACATTAAATTCATTATAAACAATTATAACTTAATAAAGAAAAACCATGGTAAATTATTCCTATGTGGTGATATAGATAATAACCTATCTAACATGTTTTTAAAAATGAAAATAGACAAACTCAGTAGTGAAATTGAAGTATTTAGGAGGCTAAAAGAAGAAATATGATAAATACTCTTACTGATATAATTATGGATAATAGTATTCAAAGCATAATTTATAAAATAATCAGTAAATATACCTACTATTATGAACAAGATGATTTATACCAAGTAGCATGTATGGGAGTGGTAAAAGCGTATAAAAATTATAATCCAAGTTCTAGCGCAAAATTCCAAACATATGCATACAACTATATTTTAGGTAGTGTATACGAATATGTAACATCATTCAAAACAATAAAAATAGGCGAAAAAAACCAAAAACTAAGTCGTAAAATAAATGAAGCAAAAATATTGCTTACCCAAAAACTAATGAGAGAGCCATCTAATTATGAACTTGCATCATTTTTAGAAATAGATGAGCACGTCATTGATAACATAAATCTTTTAAATAAAAGTGTTGATAGTCTAGATAGATGTATCTCTAGTGATGAAAAAGACTTATTCTTATATGATGTAATTCCAGCCACAAGCACAAATCAATTAGATAAAATATATTTACAAAGTGAACTAGATAAACTAAGCGATTATGAAAAACAAATTTTGGAATTTAGATATTTTCAAGATAAATCACAACAAGAAGTTTCGTCTTATTTAGGTATTAATCAAGTCCAAGTTTCCCGCACTGAAAAGAAAATTTTACAAAAAATGAACCAAAATATGGTAAATTCTGTAAAAAAGTAAACTAACTATTTACATAAAAATCTTTTTATATATGAGAGAATTATAGTAAGGTGAATGGATATATGGACAAAGAAAATAAAAATTATTATCGTGATATATATTTAATTATTGCTCAAAATATCAAAAAGTACCGTAAAATAAAGGGTATCACACAAGCACAATTAGCGGAAGAAGTAGATTTATCTCATGAATTTATAAGAAGAATTGAATCCAAAAAAGGTCAAAAATCTTTTTCAGTAGAAACAATTTACCGAATAGCTAAAGCTTTAGATGTTGATATCAGTGCACTTTGCGAAGAAGACAAAGAAAAAAATAAGTAATGATTAGAGATATTACACAATAAGTAAAACTAATAAACAACAAAATTTATTAGTTTTCTTTTTTTTAAAAAAACAAGTAAAAATAATTATTCTTACTTGCTAATATATTAAAACTTACGATATAAACCAATAGCTTTACCTAAAATAGTTACCTTATCTAAGATAATAGGTTCCATATAATCATTTTCAGGTTGTAAACGAAAATGTCCTTTTTCTTTAAAATATCTTTTTAAAGTAACCTCATTTTCTTCAGTCATTGCCACGATAATATCACCATTCTTGGCAGTATCACATCTCTCAACAATAACCATATCATTATCAAATATTCCTGCATTAATCATACTATTACCACTTACCGTTAATACAAAAACTTCTTTCTTCTTTGGTACTAAATAAGTAGGTAAACTAAATTGTTCATTTGGTATCTCAATAGCTTCAATAGGATTGCCTGCAGTAACTTTTCCTAATAAAGGAACATTAACAACATCCTCATTCTTCTTCTCATATTCATTATCAACTAATAATTCAATAGTTCTGTTCTTAAAGTTATCCTTCTTCAAATATCCCTTTTCCTCAAGTCTATTCAAATGAACATGTACCGTCGCAGGTGAATTAAGACCTAATCCTTTACAAATATCTCTTATTGCTGGTGGATATTTGTGCTTAGCAATATACTCTTTAACATAATTAAGTACTTGCTCTTGTTTGTAAGTTAGTTTTTCTTTCATATAAATCTCTCCTTCGTATACATAATACCACATATTTTTTGCTTTGTCAAACAAATGTTTCCAAATAATTTTAATTTTTTCAGTTTTTTTGGCAAATATAGAAAAATAAAGGGGTTTAACGACAGAAAACATTTAACAAATAAATTAATTACACTATAACAGTATAGCAAAACAAAAAAAACAATTTACTAATTTATCTTTACGTGCTATACTTAATAAAGTGGTGATTATGAAAGAAAAAAATAAATTAATAACATTTTTAATTATAATGGTTTTGGTTCTATTAATAGGCCTATATTATGTTATATTTATTTATGATGGAGGTAAAAACAGAAAAAAACTAGAAGACAAAGAGGGTAGTTGTAACATAGATAATTGTGGTGATAAAATAACATATATTAAGGAACTAGAAAAATTTAAGACCTATGAAGATAACTATTTAATCTTACCAATTATCACTATCAACGAAGACAGTGATACAATTACTAAAATAAATGAAACCATCGAAACAAAATATAAATATTATAAAGACCTATATAACAAAGACAATATTAAATACCTATCTACTTATTTTTATAGCATTGATCCAGATAACAACATTTTATCCCTAGTAATCCATTTCTGCGGAGACGATGTCGATAAAAACTATGAATGTGAATTTTTAATATACAATATTGATATCAAAAATAACAAAGTATTAACAAACCGAGAACTACTAAAACTATATAATATAAATGATGAAACAGTAACAGATAACAGCTTAATATATTTAAACGAATCATTTAAATTAGTATTAATTACTAATACTACCGATAACTTCATAGAAAAAGTTTTAGATTAAAAAAATGCTACCTCTTAACAGGTGAAGCATTTTTTTCTTTCAACATATTTTCCAGTTCAATAACTCTATTTCTTAATCTTCTATTTTCCTCAATTAAATTTTGCCTTCTATTTCTTAAATTCTGCCTCGTTGGCCTAATTCTCTTACCATTAGAACTAGAAAAAGTAGTCAAAACCTCTAAAAATAGATTAACAATATCATTATTTGTTTGATATAATTTAGATACTGCTTCAACATCGTGATGATTTTCTTTATAATCACATAAAAACTTTGTTGGATTATTAAATATAACAAAACATTTAAATAGTTTCATATCATCTTCGTTATCAAAGCTATCTAAAGCGATATCTAAAAAATTATCTCTAATATCATAATTTTCTAATTGTTCCTTATACATTTTAATAAAATCATTTGCTTTTTTACTTATTTCTGCACATTTTTTTTCTGTTAATTCCATATTGTTTACCTCTAATTCCAAATAATATGATATAATATTTATTGTTTGATGTCAAGGAGGAGCTTATGAAAATTAAATATAATTTAATAAAAAAAGATAACAATTCAAATGCTAGATTAGGAACACTAGAAACCAACTATGGTACTTATGACACCCCAATGTTCATGCCCGTTGGGACTCAAGCCACGGTTAAAACATTATCTCCTGAAGAATTAAAAGAAATTCATTCAGCTGTAATCCTATCTAATACATATCACCTTTGGTTAAGACCAGGCGAAGACATTGTCGATAAAGCTGGGGGATTACATAAATTCATGAATTATGATGGTCCTATTTTAACAGATTCAGGTGGTTTTCAAGTATTTTCTTTAGCAAAACCAAAGGATATATGCGAAAGTGGTGTTAAATTCAAAAGCCATATTGATGGCCACGAATTATTCCTAACACCAGAAAAATCAATAGAGATTCAAAATAAACTAGACAGTGATATAGCCATGTGTTTTGACGAATGCATTCCATATCCTGCCACTTATGAATATGCTAAACAAAGTACTGAAAGAACTTTAAGATGGGCTAAAAGATGTAAAGATAACCATAAAAACGAAATGCAAAGTCTATTTGGTATAGTTCAGGGTGGTGAATATCAAGATTTAAGAGAATATAGTTGTAAAGAAACAGTTAAATTAGATTTTGATGGTTATTCGATTGGAGGTACCAGTGTAGGTGAAGATAAAAAGACTATGTATAAAATGATTGACGATGGTATTAGATATTTACCTACCGATAAACCAAGATACTTAATGGGAGTAGGCGAACCTATAGATATCTTCGAGGGTGTCGAACGTGGTATCGACATGTTTGACTGTGTCTTACCAACAAGACTAGCTAGACATGCCCATGCCTTCACCTTAGATGGCAAAATTAACCTAAAAAATGCCAAATATAAAGAAGACTTTACAAAAATAGATAATGAATGCGATTGCTACGCCTGCAAACACTACACCAAAGCCTATATTAGACATTTAATCATAGCAAACGAAACATTTGGTCAAAGATTGTTATCAATACACAACTTAAGATTCCTAATTAAAATATGTGAAAACATTAGAACCAGCATTAAAGAAGATAGATTCTTAGAATATAAAAATGAATTTATAAATAGATATAAAAAATAAGGAAGTGTTAAAATGAATTTAGAGGGACAAGTTGCCTTAGTAACAGGCTCTACTTCCCCTTTAGGTAGTGAAATAATACGTGTTCTAGCTAAAGAAGGTACTAATGTAGTAATTCATTACCACAATAAAGAAGAAGAAGCCTATGCCTTAGAACAAGAAATTAAAAATAAATATAACATAGATACATATGTAATTAAGTGTGATATAACTGACGAAAATGAAGTTAAAAAAATGGTAGATAAAGTAATAAATAAATATAAAAAAATAGATATTTTGGTTAATAATTCTGCTTATACCAAAGATTCTCCTTATGAAGAAAAAACAAGTGAATCTTTTAAAAAAATATTAGATGTTAATATAATTGGTACATTCTTAGTAACTAAATATGTAGGTAGAACAATGTTACTTAATAAAAAAGGTAAAATAATTAATATTTCTTCTAACAATGCTATTAATTGTTATTATCCTGAAAGTATTGATTATGATGCTTCAAAAGCAGGTATCATATCTATGACTAAAAATATGGCTTTATATTATAAACCATATATTAACGTCAATTGCATATGTCCAGGATGGATAGATACAGATATAAACGTAAATTTAGATAAAAAATTCAAAGAAGAAGAAAAAAATAAAATATATCTACATAGATTTGCTAAAACAGAAGAAATAGCCAATGTAGTAGTATTTTTAGCAAGTGATAAAGCAAGTTATATTAACAATACTATTATAAAAGTAGATGGAGGTACCGATGGATAAAAATAAAATAATTGAATTAGTTAATAATTGTGAAAGAGAATGCACCCATATCTTTGATAACATTAGCAAAATAGAATACATTAATAGTAAGAAAGTACTCGATGCATTTCATGAATATCATTTACAAGATACCGATTTTGTAAGTTCAACTGGATATGGTTATGATGACTTAGGAAGAGACAAAATAGAAAAAATATTTGCTCACATCCTAGGAAGTGAAGATGCCCTTGTTAGAAACCAATTCATATCAGGAACTCACGCCCTAACCGTAACACTATTTGGCTTACTAAGACCAAACGACACCATGCTATCAATAACTGGAAAACCATATGATACTTTAGATGAAGTAATAGGTATTATCGATAATTCTAGTTCCTTAAAATCATATGGAATAAACTATGAAGAAATAGATTTGATAAATGATGATTTCGATTATGATAAAATAGAAAAAAAATTAAAAGAAAAAACAATAAGACTAATTGAAATACAAAGAAGCAGGGGTTATTCAACTAGAAAAAGCCTAACCATAGATAAATTAGAAAAAGTAATTAGTTTTATTAGAAAAATAGATAAAGAAGTTATTATAATGGTTGATAATTGTTATTGTGAGTTTGTTGAAGACAAAAGTCCTATTGAAGTAGGAGCTTCAATAATCGTTGGATCCTTAATTAAAAACCTAGGAGGCGGTATCGCCTCAAATGGTGCTTACGTAGCGGGAAGCAAACAACTAATCTCTTTAGTCGCAGATCGCCTAACAGTACCAGGACAAGGTAAAGAAGTAGGACCATCATTAGGTGCTAACAAAACACTATTACAAGGCTTATTCTTTGCTCCAAGCGTCGTATCCTCAAGTGTTAAAGTTGCTGTTTTAACTAGCCTAGTATTAGAAAAATTAGGCTTTCAAGTATCACCAAGATATGATGATAAAAGAGCCGATATCGTCGAAGCAATAACCTTTGAAAGTGCTTTAAAACTTACCAAATATGTCCAAGGTATCCAAAGTGCCTCAGCTATCGATGCTCATGTCTTACCGATTCCTACAGATATGCCAGGATATAACCATCAAATAATCATGGCTTCAGGATCATTTACCCAAGGCTCATCTATTGAACTATCCTGTGATGGTCCGATGAAAAGCCCTTATATCGCTTATCAACAGGGATCCCTAACATATACATACGGGAAATTAGGCCTAATCAAAGCCCTTGAGGTATTATATGAAAATAAATAACTGTGAAGTTAGCATAGATAACCTAATTCACTTAAATGAAACAGCCCTAATAAAATATCATTTTAACGACATATATTTAAATGAAAAACAGATAGATATTTTAAATAAATATCAAATTAATTATAAAAAATATAATCAATTAAGTGAATTAATTTTTGATATTGAACAATATCTATATAGTAATAATAATCTAGATGACTTAGAGTGGGTAAGTGAAAATTTAGCTGAATTTAATTATTATCATAATACTAACAAATAATTGTTAGTATTATTTTCTTTTGATAGTTTATTATAACTTTATACTATTATAGCAATAAAAAAATAGACACTCTCAAGTATTTATAGAGTGTCTTTTCTAAAACTTTTAGAGGCGACATTCACTTGCAGAATTAAATGCTCCTCTTTTTTTATTTTATGCAAAACATTTTGCTTACATACTAATAATAGCATAATTTTTTATATTTGTCAAAAAAAATAATAAAATGTGTTATAATTATCTAAAGGTAGTTGATTTTATGAAAAAATATTATTATATAGTATTTATTATTATTATTATTTTACTAACAAGTTTAATCTTAATAAAAAATAAAACCCATAAACTCACAGTCATCATGGCAGGTGATACTCTTGTTACTCAAAATACCTTAGATGATGCATACAACGAAAAAACAAATACATATAATTTCAAACCAATGTTTAAAAGAATAAAAAATTATATAAAAAATTATGATATAAAATATTATAACCAAGAAACCTCCATAAGTGGCAGTCAATTTGCTTATTTAGGTTATGACTGCTACAACACCCCAAGTGAATTTGGACTAGATATGATAGACACCGGTTTCAACATGATAAGCCTTGCCAATAACCATACCTTTGATGGAGAACTAGGCGTAGTAAATGGTCATAGATATTGCTATAAAAGTGAACTTGGCGCATCCAATTCAGTAAAATTTTGGAATAAACAAAAAGATGTCTATACATCAGGAAGTTACCTTAACCAAAAAGATAGAGATAATATTGTTATAAAAAAGAAAAATGGTATTACCTATACACTTTTAAGTTACACCTACGGACTAAATATACCTGAAGGTTACGAAGAATCACCTTATTTAGTCAATATCTACAGTGATGAACAAGCAAAAAAAGATATAGAAAAAGTAAGAAATAAAGTTGATGTAATATTTGTATCAATGCACTGGGGTGAAGGTAATGAGTTAGGTATTACCCCAAACGAAGAACAAAAAAGACAAGCTAAATACTTAGCTTCTCTAGGGGTTGATGTAGTAATAGGTCATCATCCTTATGGAATACAACAAATAGAAAAAATAAATAACACTTATGTGTTCTATTCGCTTGGTAGAATTATTTCTTCCAAAACATATGAATATGGAGACTATTTATACGTAATAGGACTCCTAAGTGAACTAACTATTACTAAAAAAAACAATAAAATCAAAATAGAAAACACCAACAACGAACTAATCTATAACTATTATGATGAAAACTATAAAAACAATGAAATCATACCATTTAGTGAAATGAACACAAATTATAACAAAGACTATATTAGACTATATGAAAAATACAGTAAAATAGTTAGATTATATGATAACAATATTGTTATAAATGATATTAATTAACTAAAAAGAAGAAGAGAACTTATTCGTTTTCTTCTTCTTCTTCTTCTTCTAAATCTTCATCCATGTCATAATTAGCATCCTCTAAAGCACTTTCCTCTTTAGTAACATCATTTACATCTATTTCATGGCATTTACATTTAGAATCATTATTTTTCTTTTTCATTCTATCACCATTTATAATTATGGCCATTTTTTTTAAATATATACATTTTTATCTTTTCTTTTTTTAAAAAAAAATGTATAATTAAGGAAAGAATTAGGAGTGATATTTTGAGCAAAATAGTAAAAATACCAAATATAAAAAAAAGTACAAGTAATAAAAGAATAGTAGAATATACAAAACCTCAAGTAATATATATACCACTTGAAAGTAAAAATGGTGTCAAATATACTCATTTAGTTAAAGAAGGAGATTATGTTTATAAAGGTAGTGTTATTGCTATTAATAAAAGTATTAATTTTCCAATACATTCCTCAGTATCAGGTTATGTTGTTTCAGGAAACAAAAGAATAATTAACAATGGAAACAAAATCAAATGCATTGTTATCGAAAACGACTTTAAAGAAAAATACGAAGATAGAAGAGGCTACAAAAAAGATATTAGTAATTATTCTAAAGAAGAATTTTTAGAAATGCTAAGAACTCATGGTATCACAGGACTAGGAGGTAGTGATTTTCCAACATTCATTAAATATAAAATATGTGATAACTATAAATGCCTACTAGTAAATGGAGTTGAATGCGAACCATTTGTAACCGCAGATTATGCTTTAATGAAAGAAAAAACCGATGAAATATTAGAAAGCATCGATGCCATCTTAGAAATAATGAACATTAAAGAAGCCTATATAGCCATTAATGAAGAGTATACTGATGTAATTAATATTTTTAATAAACATTTAGGAACATATCCCAATATCAAATTATCCTTAGTTAGAAATGGTTATCCTAATGGATGGGAAAGAAACACAATAGATGAAGTGTTTGGACTTAAATATAAAAAATATCCTACCGAAATTGGCATTCTAGTAAGCAACGTATCTACCATTTATGCTATTTATGAAATGCTAAAATATAATAGACCACTAACCGAAAGAGTAATTACCATAACAGGACCATTAATTAAAACACCATCCAATGTTAAAGTAAAAATTGGAGCATCAATAAATGAAATGATAGACAATATTGGGGGATATAAAAAATTAAATAAGCCTTTACTAATTGCTGGAGGACCAATGATGGGGACAAGCATTCCCACTGACGAATTAATTGTTACCAAAGATTTAAACTGTGTCATTGTCATGGAAGACAACTTTGCTAAACCAACCGAATGTATCTCATGTGGTAAATGTGCCAGTGTCTGTCCAGCAAACTTAATACCAATCTTAATCAAACAAAATATAAATGATATAAGCGCCCTAAAAAAATTAAAATGCACTGAATGCATCGAATGTGGCCTATGTTCTTATATTTGCCCAGCTAAAATAGAACTAAGAGAATATGTCAAAGAAGCCAAAAACAAACTTAGAACGGAGGCAAAATAATGAAATTTCAAGAAAGAACAGGTAACTATTTAAAAAGTAATAACACCACTAATAAGATAATGAATAACTTTATCATTGCTCTAATACCTATTATAATATATAGCTTTTATAAAAATGGTATCATGGCATGCAAAAATAATTTCAATATCTACACCTTATTTAAACCACTTATAATGTTAATCGTATCGATTATCACTTCTTGTTTAACAGAATATATTTGGTTTAGAATAAAAGAAAAAAATAAAAATACCAAATATCTAATAAAAAATAGCCATGGTATTATCCCTGCGATAATGCTTACATTAATATTACCAATAAACACTCCAATTACAGCACTCATATTTGGTAGTATCTTTGCAACATTTATTGGCAAACTAATCTATGGAGGCATAGGCAAAAATATTTTTAATCCAGCATTAATAGGAAGACTATTCATTATCACTGCATATTCATCCTTGATTATGAATGCTGGTGGATATTTAAACACTTATGAAAAGACAATAGATGCCATCAGTGGAGCCACTCCATTAACCAATTTTGACAACTTAAAATACTTAGGAACCTATGATACCGTAGTTAAACCTTACGGAGGATTACTAAACTTCTTTATTGGAAACATCCCTGGAGCAATAGGTGAAACAAGTGCCTTATTATGCATTATTGGTTTTATTTATCTAATAGTAAAAAAATCAGTGAAATGGAGAATCCCAATATATTATATTCTAACAGTTTTAGTTATGACCTCAATTATTGGCTTACTTAATGGAGTGGGTCTATGGTATCCAATGTTTCAAATATTAAGTGGTGGTTTATTCTTTGGGGCCATCTTCATGGCGACGGATCCTGTTACTAGTCCAATAACAGACTTTGGACAAAAAATATATGGATTATTATTGGGACTTTTAACAGTAACATTAAGATTTTTAACACCATTTCCTGAAGGGGTATTAACTTCAATTCTAGTAATGAACTTATTTGTGCCAATTATTAATAAAATATCTATTAATGTAAGATTTTCTAAAATGCTTAGATCATTATATACAATTATTATCCTAACTATAATATTTGTAATGTCTATGATAATTTCTGCAAACGTAAAAAAAATAAACAACGTAGTAGAAGATAAAACTAATTTACAAGTGATAAATAAAGAAATAAGCAAAGATAGTACTATTTATGAAGTAAAACATAAAGGTTTTATGAGTCCTGATTCTATTCATGCTAAAATTACTATCAAAAATAATAAAGTAACAAATATAGAAATACTGGATACATTAGATCATTACTATGATAGTATGATTAAAAATACTAATTACTTAGATAAATTAATTGATAATCAAAATAACTTAGATAGTGTAGATGCTGTCAGTGGGGCTACTTATACTTCTAAATATTTAAAAGAAATGGTAAAAGATACATTAAAGTATCACAAAGGATAAGATAACATGAAAAAAGAAAATATAAAATCAATTTTAGTATTAACAATACTAGCCTTCATCTGCTCATTAATACTATACATAGTATCATAAAAGACAAAAAGAATAGGAGTAAAAACAAATGAAAAAAATATTAAAAGAAGGACCTATATTTGGCTTAATGCTAGGACTATGTTCCTCCCTAGCCATAACCACAACCTTAGAAAATGGTATTATTATGGGTTTAAGTGTTACCTTAATCTTAGTCTTATCTAATATGATAATATCTCTACTTAGAAATATAATTTCTAAAACCATTATGATTCCAGCATATATATTAATTATTTCCACTCTAGTAACAACATTAGATATAATTTTAAAAAAATATTTACCAAGTATTTCTTCTAGTTTTGGAATATATATATCTTTAATAATTGTTAACTGTATTGTTTTGGGAAGAGCCATAAACTATGCTTCAAAAAATAAAGTATTACCGAGTATAATTGATGGCTTCAAAATGGGTTCATCTTATACGTTATCCTTAATGTTAATTAGTTTTATTAGAGAAGTATTTGGAACAGGTACAATTACCATAATAGACAAACTAAGTAGTGTATTAGGCTTCAAACTAATAATCAAATTACCTAATATATTATTATTTAATAACCCTATATTTGTATCTCCTGCAGGAGCATTCTTAATATTAGGATTGCTCATAGCATTTTTAAATAGAGGTGGTAATAATGAAATTAATTAGTATATTCTTAAGTGCATTCCTAGTAGAAAATGTAGTTTTAACTAAATTCTTAGGATTATGTCCCTTTCTAGGAACATCCAATACTAAAAAGAATGCAATTTCGATGGGATTATCCGTAACAATGGTGACAGTGCTATCTAGTATTATTACATATCTAATCTATTACTTAATATTAGAACCAACTAACTCTACATACTTAACTAATATTATGTTTATCTTTGTGATAGCCTCGAATGTCCAAATATTAGAAATAATAATAAAGAAAAAAAACGAAAAATTATATAATAATCTTGGTATATACTTGCCCCTTATTACTACTAACTGTGCAGTATTAGGAATAAATTTATTAAACATTAGTAATAATTACAACTTATTAGAAACACTTATTTATAGTTTAGGCAGTAGTTTAGGATTTACTTTTATCTTATATTTATTTTCTACAATTAGAGAAGAATTAGATAAAAATGAAATAAATAATAATTATAAAGGAGTACCTCTTGACCTCATAACAATTGCTATTATGGCTATGTTATTTGCAAGATTTACTATAAGATGATTGGTTTTATATTGCTTATTTTGTTAATTATATTAACTATGTGTTTATATAAGATAAATAATAAAAATAATAAATGTGATTTAGATTGTAAGAATTGTAGGTGTTTAAAAAAATGATAGGCGTTATTATATTTACTATTATTGCCTTTATAATAAGTATTATATTAGTAAATGTATCTAATAAAGTAGATAAAAAGATAGATAAAAAAGAAGAAATATTTAATTTGCTTCCTCATTATAATTGTGGTGTTTGTGGTTTTATTAATTGTGATAATATGGCTTTAAAAATACTTGAAAACAAAGATAATGTTTTAAAGTGTAAGCCTATGAAAAATAAAGAAGAAGTAATAAATAAAATTAATGATATATTAAAATGAATTTTATATATAAAAATCAAGATTATAGATGAAAATAGTTACTTTTTTTCTATAATCTTATCAACAATTCCATAATTTAAAGCTTCATTTGAAGTCATAAAATTATCTCTTTCAGTGTCGTTTGCTATTTGTTTTAAACTTTTTCCTGTTTTCTTTGCTAATATAGTATTCAAACGTTCTTTTAATCTTATTATTCTATCCGCGGCGATTTTAATATCAGTAGCTTGACCTTGAGCCCCTCCTAAGGGTTGATGGATCATAACTTCACTGTTAGGAAGAATATATCTTTTACCTCTTGTACCACAAGCTAGAATGAATGCAGCCATCGAAGCAGATATCCCAATACATATAGTAGATACATCACTTTTAATATAATTCATCGTATCATAAATTGCCATTCCGGAAGTAATAGAACCACCTGGAGAATTAATATAAATAGAAATATCTTCATTATTCAAACTATCTAAATAAAGTAATTGAGCAACAATACTATTTGAAGTGTTATCATCAATTTCACCATTTAGAATAATAATTCTATCTTTAAGTAATCTCGAATATATATCATAACTTCTTTCACCCAAATTACTTTTTTCAATAACTACTGGAACTAGATTCATATTATCACCAATATTATTTTAAGTAAAAAAATACTAAAATATGTATAAATATGAATGACAAAATAAAACATATTTGCTATAATATAAATATAAGAATAGAGGGATAAAAATGGATACAATAACAATAACTTTTGAAGATGGCACAAAAAAAGAATATATTAAAGGAGTTAAATTAAAAGAAATAATTGAAGATGTTAAAGATAACTATAATTATGATATCTTAATAGGCAAGTTTAAAAATCAATTAGTATCTTATAATGATGTTTTAATTAAAAGTGGGACTTTATATTTATATGATATTAATTCTAAAATAGGAAACAGAGTATATGAAAAAGGGCTAATTAATTTATTTATATCATCTTCAATTGATGTTCTTGGTAAAGATACAGTAGTTAGTGTTAAACACTCACTTGATAAAGGAATATTTTGTGAAATAGATAAACCAATAAACAAAGATATTATAAATAAAATAAAAGAAGTTATGATCGATAAAGTTAATCGAGCAATACCTTTTGTTAAAATTGAAACCTCAAGGCTTGAAGCAATAGAATATTTTAAAAGAATAAAAAGGTTGGATAAAGCAAAAACATTATTTTATAATACATCGTCATTCATAACTTTATATAAGTTTGATGGTATGTACAACTATGTTATTGGTGAATTACCATATGATACATCAGTACTTAAATACTTTGATTTAACGTTACTAGAAAATGGAGTAGTATTAAGATTTCCTTTTATATATGATGAGATAGAAATAACCAAATACATACATCATGAAAAATATTTTAAAAGTGTTTTAGAATATAGTGAGTGGGCAAAAGTATTACATATTAATAATGTAGGTGAATTAAATGAATATGTTATCAATAATAAAGTGGGAGAACTAATTCATTTGTCGGAGATTATGCAAGATTATAAATTATTATCTATTGCTGAAAGAATTGCTTTAAACAATAATAATATTAAGTTTGTATTAATTTCAGGTCCTTCTTCTTCCGGAAAAACTACAACCTCAAAAAAACTTAGTTTATATTTAAAGACATTAGGCTTAAATCCTATCCAATTATCATTAGACGATTATTTCTTAAATAGGGATGAAACTCCTATATTAGAAAATGGAAAACCTGATTATGAGAGCATTAATGCAATAGATATCAAATTGTTTAATAATCATTTAACTAAATTGCTAAAAGGTGAAAAAGTTGATACGCCAATATTTGATTTTTCGCTAGGTAAGAAAGTGTTTAAAAAAACAATTAAAATGAATAGTAATGATATTTTAATAATAGAAGGTTTACATGCTTTAAATGAAGAATTAACAAGCGGAATACCTAAAAAAAATAAATTTAAGATATATATTAGTCCTTTAACGTTTTTAAATATAGATAATGATAATCGTATTAATATGACAGATATTAGATTATTAAGAAGAATCGTTAGAGATAATAGATTAAGAGGATATAATCCTAGTCATACTTTAAATAATTGGAGTGAGGTAAGAAAAGGAGAAGTTAAATATGTATTTCCTTATCAAGATGATGCAGATGTAATTTTTAACACTTCTTATGCCTATGAACTTGGAGTTTTAAAAACTTATGTAGAACCACTTCTTTATTCTGTTTTAGAAGATGATCCTGAATATTTAACTGCGACTAGATTATTAGAGATACTTAAGTTTGTACTACCTATTCCAAGTGAAGAAATACCTAAAACTTCTATTATAAGAGAATTTATTGGAGGAAGTTATTTTGATAAATAACTTCTTTTTATTATAAAATTTAAAACTTGCTTAAATAAAAAATTAAATTCTATGTTGAAACTATAGTATCTGAAGCAGATGTCTTAGCATATTATTTATGGATACCGAGATATAAATATCAATTATTTAATGCATGGAACAAATAGATGTAGTATTTGAAAATGGGAAGCACTATAGGAATAGTAAGTTATACATATGATACAAGTAGTAACGAAACATGTACAAATAAAAGTAATGATAATTATTATCACATTGACTATGGTGATAACCACGACGACTATGGTTTTCGTGTCGTACTTTCCACTACTGGAGAATAAATATTAAACAAAATATTTATCAATAAATATGGTTTCTATCTAGACTTCTTTGTAACAAAATAACTCTAAAAAATTAAAACAGCATAGCAAACAACCAATAAATTTAACTATTTATTAGTTTTTTCTATTTTAAAATAAATAATTTTGTTATATAATGTATATATAAAAAGATGTTAGGTGATTATTATGTTTACAAATGAATATGGTACAGTAACAATAGATGATTTAATTAATAAAGTAAGAACATATATTGATAATGAAGAAGATATTGAATTAATCAAAAAAGCATATAACTATGCTAGTTGCAAACATTTTGGACAGAAAAGAATTACAGGTGATGATTATATAATACATCCATTAAATGTAGCTTTAATTCTTACCGATAACAATGCTGATACTTATACAATATGTGCAGGACTATTACATGATGTTTTGGAAGACTCTGATGCTACATATGAAGAAATGGAAGAATTATTTGGTAAAGAAATAACATCACTAGTAGATGGTGTTACCAAAATAAATAAAATTAGTTTTAATAGTATAAGTGAGCAAATGGCGGCTAACCAAAGAAAAATCTTAGTAGGTTTATCTAATGATGTAAGAGTTATTATTATTAAATTAGCAGATCGCTTACATAATATGAGAACTCTTTATGTTTTACCTGAGGAAAAGCAAAAAAGAAAAGCCAAAGAAACCTTAGAAATATTAACTCCTGTAGCTCATAGATTAGGTATTTATAAACTAAAAAGCGAACTAGAAGATTTATCTTTAAGATACCTAAAACCTGATGCTTACTATGATGTTGTAGAAAAACTTAATTTAAAGAAAACCGAACGTGATGAGTCCGTAAGCAAAATGATGCAAGAAGTGTCTACATTATTAAATGAACATAAAATTAATCATGAAATAAAAGGAAGAAGTAAAAGTATTTATAGCATCTATCAAAAGCTTAATAAAGGCAAAAAATTTAATGATATATATGATTTATTAGCACTTAGAGTATTGGTTAATACTGAACAAGAATGTTATTTAGCACTTGGACTTATTCATTCTAAATATAAACCCGTACCAAAAAGATTTAAAGATTATATAGCCATGCCTAAAACTAATTTATATCAGTCATTACATACCACAATATTTGGTATAGATGGAGAATTATTCGAAATACAAATTAGAACTTATGAAATGAATAAAATAGCCGAATATGGCATAGCATCACACTGGTCATATAAAGAACATACTGATGGAAAGAAAAAAGATGCTATGGAACAAAAACTACAAATATTTAGAAGTATTATTGAATTAAATGATGAAGCTACAAGTAGTGAAGAATTTATAAACGATGTAAGACATGATGTCCTAACCAATGATTCCATATTCGTATATACGCCTAAAGGAGATGTAATCGAACTACCGAAAAACTCTACACCAGTAGATTTTGCTTATAAAGTTCATAGTGAAGTTGGAAATAAAATGGTCGGGGCTATTGTAAATGATAACATAGTACCTTTAGGTTACAAGTTAAAAACTGGCGACATAATTAAAATTAATACTCATAATGGCTCAAGGGGACCGAATAAAGACTGGCTTAATTTTGTCGTAACTGCACAAGCAAGAAATAGAATCAAATCATTTTACAGTAAACTAGAAAAAGTTGATTTAATCGAAAAAGGTAGTGATACTTTAGAAAAAGAAATAAGAAAAAATGGTTATAGTATTAATGATATACTATCTAATCAAAATATTGATATCATCTTAAGAGAACTAGGTTTAGTTGATATGGACGAAGTTTATTATGGAATTGCTTCCAATAAATATACTGCTAATTCTATTATTAAAATTATAAAAAAAGATGAAGAAGAAAAAGAAGAAGATATCATTAAAACAAGTAACCAAAAAATGATTATAAAAAATGATGTTATCGTAGATGATATTCCTTCTATAAAAGTAAGTCTAAGTAATTGTTGCAAGCCAATACCAGGAGATAACATAATTGGCTATATTACCAAAGGTAATGGAGTTACCGTTCATCGTTCTAATTGCAAAAACATATCTTCTAGTGAAGAAAGACTTATCAATGTCAAATGGAACAACATTGAAGGTAAAAAATATCCAGCGGATATAATAATATATACAAAAGATAATGATTCTCTTTTAGATGTTGTAACCAAAGCTCAAACAAGTAATATTCAAATAAGCAGTGTCTCTACTATAAATAACAGTGATAATAAAATATATTTCATAACAGTTTTAGTATCATCACTAGAAGTATTAAATAAATACATGAATGATTTACTTAGTATAAGTTATATTGATAGAGTAGAAAGGTTAGTGAATTAATGAAAGTAGTAATTCAAAGAAGTAATGAAGCAAGTGTCAAAGTAAAAGATAAGATTGTTGGTAAAATCGATAAAGGATTAGTGGTTTTAGTAGGTTTTACATATGGTGATACAATTAAAGAAATAAAATATTTAGCAAATAAAATTGTGAACTTAAGAATATTTGATGATGAAAATGGTATTATGAATAAAAGCATAAAAGATGTAGGAGGAAGCATCTTAAGTGTTTCTCAGTTTACATTATATGCAGATGCTAGCAAAGGAAATAGGCCAAGTTATATAAATGCTTTAAAAGAAAGTGAAGCAAGAATCCTCAATGACATATTTAACGATGAATTAAAAAAATTGGGAATAAAAGTAGAAACGGGCATCTTTCGAGAAGATATGATAGTAAGTATAACTAACATTGGACCAACGACAATAATTATAGAAAAGAAAGGTGATAAAAATGAATAAAAACAAAATAAATTTTAGGTTAGTTAATTTCACAATATTAATCTTTGCAATATTCTTAATCTATTCTGTAAAAGGCTTATGGATGGGGGCAATAGATAAAATATTAGCCATCCTATTTCCATTTTTAATATCATTTGCTATTGCTTATGCTTTATACCCGGTTTTAAAAAAATTAATGGGAAAAGGATTACCAAAATGGTTATCGGTCTTAATTGTTAGCTTATTATCATTTGGTTTATTTATCTTATTAATAATCCTAGTAATACCACTTTTATATGAACAAACCTTATTATTTATTAGTAATTTCTCGACATTCTTAACAGATTTATCTTCTAAATATGAAGTTAACTTTGGTGAGTTACAATCCACATTATCAGAATTTTCAACTAATCTTATAAAAGAGTTTGGTAATAGTGTTTCAGCTGGGGCTATGGGAATTATTAATGCATCATTTAGTTTTTTTGCATCCTTTGTAGTCATAATCTTTGTATCCATTTATATCTTAATTGACATGGATAAAATTAGAAACGCAGTCAAGAATTATTTAAAACAAAAAAAGAAAAAAACATATAACTATGTTAAATTATTAGATAAAGAAATAACCAATTATTTTGCTGGAATGGGAAAAAATATGTTGTATCAATTAATTGAATATACTTCAGTATTCTTTCTAATAGGACACCCCAACTATTTACTACTTGGAGTATTAAGTGCAGTGACTAATTTAATACCTTATTTTGGAGGCTTTATAATAAATATTCTTGCTTTAATAATAGCATCAGTAATAAGTACAAAACTAACTATCTTAACCTTAATAGTATGTTTAATATGTCCTCAGTTAGATAGTTATGTTATTGCACCAAGAGTATATGGCAAAACAAATAACATTCATCCTTTAGTAAATATCTTTGCTGTTTTTGCTGGTGGTATTTTATGGGGATTCTTTGGAATCTTAATAGCCTTACCAGTAACTATTATTATCATGACAACATTTAAATATTTTAGAAAAGATATTGGAAATAGAATCGATGATTTAAAGGAAAGAGTGTAATTATGAAAGTACTTTTATACACAGAAAGGGAAAAGGTTGTAGGTAAAAGTGGATTAGGTAAAGCTATTAAACATCAAATAAAAGCCCTTGAAATAAATGGCATTGATTATACTACAAATATTCATGATGACTATGATATTTTACATATCAATACCTACTTTCCTAAATCATATGAGTTTGCTAAAAGAGCAAAAAAAATGGGTAAAAAAATAGTTTATCATGCTCATAGTACTGAAGAAGATTTTAAAAATAGTTTCAAATTCAGTAATCAAATTTCACCATTATTTAAAAAATGGATTATTAAATGTTATAATCTAGGAGATGTTATTATAACTCCAACCGAATATTCTAAAAAATTATTAGAAAATTATGGAATAAAAAAAGAAATTTTTGCTATTTCCAATGGCATAGAACTGGATAAATTTAAACATGACAAAAGTAAAGGAATTATATTTAGAGAAAAATATGGATATACTAAAGAAGATAAAGTCATCATAGGAATAGGTCTTTATTTAGAAAGAAAAGGCATCTTAGATTTTGTTAAACTAGCTAAAATGTTACCTCAATATAAATTCATTTGGTTTGGATATAGTCCTCTAAGTGCATCTCCGTCTGAAATAAAAAAAGCGGTAACTACCAAACTAGATAATTTAATATTTGCCGGTTATGTTGAACCAGAAATGATTAACTGTGCTATGAATGGTTGTGATTTATATTTATTTCCTACTTTAGAAGAAACGGAAGGCATCCCTATAATTGAAGCATGTGCTTGCCAAACCAAAGCCCTAATTAGAGATATTCCTGTCTTTGATGGTTGGCTTACAGATTCGGTTAATGTTTATAAAGCTAAAAACATTGAAGAATTTAAAGATAAAATAATTAAAATAGTAGAAGGGGAACTTCCTGATTTAACAAAAAATGCATATAAAGTTGCAGTAGATAGAGATATAAAAAATATTGGTATAAAACTAAAAGAAGTTTATACCTATGTTATGGAGGGTAAAAATGAAAAAGTTAAATAAAATATTATTAATATTAATAACTATGTTATCATTTAACATAATTGTTAGTGCCGATGTTGAAGTATTAGATGATAATAGTATCAATTCAAATGATACAGAAATAAAAAATAAATTTAATTATACAAATGAAGATAAAGAATTAGTAAATGAAGTGAATGGAAGCAGTTTAGTCTTAGGTAACAACATCATAGATAATATGGTGATACATGGTATTAATGTTATTTTAGGTAATCAAATCGAAGCAAATGGGCTAAGTGATTATCAAATAATCTTAGGTAATAACATTGATATAAATGGAGAAGTAACAAACGATTCTTTAATTTTAGGTAATAATATTACTATAAATAAAGATGCTAAGTTTGGACGTGATGTATTTATTTTTGCAAATAATGTTAAAATACAAGGTAGTATTAATCGTGATATTACCGTATATGCATCAAGTATTGAACTAAAAGAAGGTAAAATACTTGGTGATGCTAAATTAATAAGTGAAACTATAAAATTAAAAAATTCTACCATAGAAGGTACCTTAAAATATAATGAAAATGCTAAAATAAATAACATTCTAAATAACATTAATGTAGAAATAATTAAAGAAAATACAAAAGAATTAAAACTAATAGATATTATATTTAAATATATATGGGGTTTATTTAATAAACTATTTACTCTATTAATAATGGTTTTCTTAATTCCTAAGGTTTTAAAGAAAATAACAAAAAATTATATTAATAAAGATAGTATTATCAAAAGTATTGGCATTGGTCTAATTAGTACAATTATCATTCCTATCGTGCTATTATTATTAATGTTTTCTACAATATCAATATCTGTATCATTTATTGGTATAATGCTTTATGTAATATTTATCATGATATCAACAGTAATCTCAGCTTTTGTTCTAGGCAATATCTTATGGGATAAATATATTAAAAGAAATGCTAATATGTATGCTAAAGGATTACTTGGAGTAGTAACATACTATATAGTTTCTTTAATACCTTATATAGGTGGTTTCATAACATATATCTTTGTAATATATGGATTTGGTATACTATTAGGATTAACATTAGACACAAGAAAAGACTAAAGAAAAAGAGATATAATTTATTTAAATATTAATATGAACCCCGTTTCTTGGACATAAGAAGCGAGGTTTTTATATGACTAAAATAAGTTATGAAGATAAAGTAAATATTTATACTAGAATAAAAAATGGAGAGTCACCACAAAAAATATCAAAAGAATATTCAATGAGATATGATAAAATACGGTATTTAATTAGATTGGTCGATATACACGGATTTGAAATATTAGGAACTGCAAAAAATAAAAATATAAAAATTATGAAAAAACATCAATAAAAAAGAAACTAAAATTATTTTACTTGGAATAAATTGTTTATCAATTTCGTTGACTAGATAACTTATATATGCTATTATAATTGACAAATGAGGGATATTATGAATAATATTATATTAAATGATAACGAAAAGGAAGAAGAAAAAGAATTACTTATTAAATTAAAAAAAGAACTAGATTATTTATCTGATTATAATAATTTTAAAAAAATAAATAAAAACATTAAAATAAAAAGATTAATTACTAAAATACTTAGTATAATTAAATATAATCTTCCTTATGAAATATCATTTATATTATTATTTATTGTATTTACTTTATTGAATAATAATAGTTTTTTTAATAATAAGATAAAAAAAGAAGCTTATACTAAAAAAACAATTGATAATAATAAAAAGATAACATATAAAAAAGAGTATGAAGAAAAAGTTTTTAATAAATTAGTTTATTATAGTAAATGGTATATTAATAAAGAAAATGAATATGAAAGAGATATTATTACTTATGCTTTATACAATATGAACGAAGATGAAATTATAAATATAATTAATAATTATGATAATATTAATATAGATAGAATATTATATAGATTAGATGAAAAAAAAGAAATAAAAAAAACTATTAATAAAGAAGATAATAATGAAATAGTCATTGCAACATTATATTTTCCAATAGAAAATGATTATATTATTATTAAAGATAATTGTAATAATAAGATAGATTCTAAATTATTATTTGTTACTTATTTTATAATTATTTCATTGTTAATATATTTATCTAATGAATATAATAATAAGATAAATTTAAAAGAAATGCTTAGAAGAATTAATGATAGATATAGTGATTTAACAATAGAAGAATATAAAGAAATATTAGATATAAAAGAATCTAATTATAGAAGACTTACGAGGTAGATTATGAAAGGTAATGATATATTCAAATACTTAAAACCAAATGCAAACAATATGTTAAGTAACCTAAAAGGCAATGACTTAATAGACTTTATCATATTACTAAATAATTACTACTTAGAATATCGAGATACTCTAAACATAAAAGGCAATATAACACTAGGCTTTGAAATAGAATGCGAACATGCCAGAACAAGTAAAATAATAAAAAAATTAGATGAGAAGAATTTATTTGATTTTGAATTTTGTTATGATAGATCATTAACTAATGGAATAGAAATAATATCTCCTATTATGTATGATAATACTAAAAATTGGACTGATTTAAAAGAAGCTTGTAACATAATTGAAAAATATGCCAAAGTAGGTAATAATACAGCATCCCATATTCATATTGGAGCCCATATCTTAGGTAATGACATAAACAATTGGCTTAATTTCATTAAAATCTGGGCAACATATGAAAACATTATATTTAGATTTTCTTACGGGGAATACCTAAACGAAAGACCTAATATCAAAGTATTTGCCTATCCTATTGCTGATACATTTACTTATTTATATGAATTATTAAAAAACAATAGTGATTTTGATGACTTTTTTAATAATTATTCTAAGTTAAATTTAAATAAGTATTTTAGTGTTAATTTATTAAATGCTTTAGATAATTATAAATATTTTAATAAAAATAATAATCTTGATATTACTAATACTATTGAATTTAGATGTCCAAATGGCACATTAGAACCAATTATTTGGCAAAATAATGCTAATTTATTTGCTAAGTTATTAATATATTCCAAAAACAATAACTTTAATCATGATATTATAGATAAAAGAAAAACAACTACTAACATAAACAATTACAAAATCATATCATTAGAACAATCCCTAGAATTAGCCGATTTAATATTTACAAACAATTTAGATAAAATATATTTTCTAAGACAATATTTAAAATCATATGAAGAAAGCGATAAAATATTAAAAAAGTCTAAAAGATTTATAAAAATACCTTGACACTAAAACTTAAAAATAGTAAAATTAAGACATAAGAATAGCAAAAGAAGAAGATGTTTAAAATGAATAGAATGTATACAATAAACTACAATATCCAAACATCTGTATGGGGGGGGCAGTATAAATATTCTATTATTTTAAACATTAAAAAAATATATAAAGTAGGTAAACTAAATAAAAGATTAGT
>CAJKHY010000010.1 GCA_905199855.1 uncultured Clostridium sp. | reverse complement strand
AAAAATCCTTTCTTAGTTATATATTTCTATATTACCATAGAAAGGATTTATCTTTACACAAAATTATTTACATACTCCTGTTTTATTGAGTTATGTTTACTGTTCTTGTTTTGGTATAAGTTTTTCCATCGTATTTGACAGTATATTTAATGTAATGGGTTCCTGCTTCGGCTTCGTTTATGTAATTACTTACTTCTTTACTATTTGCAACTGATTTAGTTTTGTTGTTGGTTTGAACAGTAATATTTATGGTGCATATGTTATAGATGCTAATATTATCTTCGGTGATACTGATACCTGGGTTTGGTTCTTTGTATGTTTCACCTTTTTTGATGTTAACTATTTCATCACCGATAAGTTTCATAACGATACTGTCTTCTTCTGGTATGGATGATGAATCGATTTTTATTTCTTTAGTTACACCATTTGAGGCATTGCTTTTGAAATATTCATATTCAACTTTAACTACAAATGTTAGAGTATTTGCATCGCTTATAGATATTTTGTAGGTGTACTCTTTATTAGTTGTTGATGCTATTTCTTTTAGATTGCTTTCATCTTTTAAGTAGATGTGATATTTTAATGTACCTAAGGTGCCACTGTTGTAATCTAGACGTTCTTGTAAATATTTAGCAGATTCATTACCAAAGACGTTTTGATTAAAATATGAAGTTAAGTATGAAGTGGAAAGAACGTTTGGAGTTGTGTGCTCCCATGTAAGTTTTATGGTGTTGTTAGTTTTGCTGTATTTGGCTTCTAGTGATTTTACATCCTCTAGTTTAGCGAATCTTTCTGATACTTCGGTTGGTTCTGTTCCTTTAACAAACCATTCTTCTGTAATGAAGGCACTTGGAGTATAATCGCTTGGTAGTTGAGCTGGCCATGTTCCCATTTCTACTTTACTTTTGATAACGCTTGATGGGATATTGAATTTAGATCCTGTTTTTGGAATGGCTGTCATAACTGTTTTCATTATTTTGTCTTTTGGTGTGTTGTTACTGTTTTTTAAATGATTTTCTGAGTCGGCTTTTTCATAACCATACCATACCGCGATTGAATACTCAGGGGTATAGGCTACGGTCCATAAATCTGGGATGGCTGTTTTGCTTAAGCCTAATCTTTTAATATCTGCATCACTATAGTTGGTTGTACCTGTTTTTGCAGCCACAGCTACGCCTGATACTTTAGCGCCTCCATTAAATCCATAGTTGACGGCATATTCTAACATATTTGTTATTAAGTAGGCAGTAGAATCAGACATTACTCTTGTTTTTTTGTATTTAAATTCTTTTACTTCTTTAGTTTCGATGTATTCTATTTTTTTGATACTATGTGATTGTATGTGGTAACCACCGTTGGCAAATGATGCATAGGCTGTGGCTAGTTCAAGCGGTGTAACTCCAGTAAATCCTCCAATGGAGTGGGCTTCGTGGATGGAACCATTTTCTATTTCGGGTTTAATGCCTAAGCTAGTTACAAAGTTTAGAATGTCTTTGCTTTTTAATTGTTGAAATGTTTTTAGGGCTGGTATATTTCTTGATACGCTTAGAGCATATTTCATTGTCATTAGTCCTTTATATTTTCCATCCCAGTTTCCTACTTCAATACCATTACTATATGACCATGGTTCGTCGTTAAATAATGTATATGTTGAATAGTTTTCATATTCAATGGCTGGTGCATAGTCAAATAGAGGTTTTGCGGTTGAACCTGGCATTCTTCTTGCTGTTGTGGCTAGGTTATAATCACGTGGACCTTTATTTCTTCCTGCTCCTACTGCGACAATTTCACCTGTGTTAACATCAACAATGGCAATACCGGACTGTACTTTTTCGGTATCCCAAGTATATATTTTGCCTGACATGATATCATCAATTGTTTGTTGCATATTAGTATTTAAGGCAGTGTATATTTTCATTGGAGTAGTGTTAGGATCTTTGCCAGTAATTTTTTGGGCTTCTTCAATAACCATGTTTATGTATCCTTGATATGGTATGGTTGAAGATTTGTTTTCACTGTCTCTAACAACAAGGCTTTCTACTGGTATTGCGTTAGCAATTGCTGCTTCTTCTTTTGTAATATAACCATGTCTTACCATTAATTTTAAAACAGTATTTCTTCTTTTAGTAGCAGCTTCAGGGTGATTATAAGGATTATAAGCATTAGGCGACTGATACATACCTACAAGTAGGGAGGCCTCGGCTAGTGTAAGTTCATTGGCACTTTTTCCAAAATAATATTCACTTGCTTGTTCAACACCAAAGTTAATACCTCCAAGAAGGTTATTATTAAAATAAAATTCAATTATTTCTTCTTTAGTATATTTCTTTTCTATTTGAAATACGGATATATAAATATCTCTAAATTTTCTAATAATACCTTTTATACCAGTGCTCGTTGTATTTGTAAAGCTATTTTTAGATACTTGCATGGTTAATGTTGAAGCTCCTCCGGCATCACGGCCAAGTAATTGATAAATGGATGCTTTTAGGAAACGAGCAAGGTCAACACCTTTATGTTGGAAGAATCTTGAGTCTTCTGTAGCAATAAGAGCATCCACTAAAACTTGAGGTAAATCATCATATGTAATTTTAATTCTTTTTTCAACATCATCATTTTGATTGTTACTTAAAGTGTATATTTCGTTACCTTCTATATCATATATGATACTAGATTCACGAGAAGTTAGTTTATTAGGATCGAATGTTTCTGTGGTGAGTACAATATAAGCACAAAAAATTCCAAATGCAACAATCATGAATATTGCTAGAAATAAACAAATAATTAATATATTTTTCCAAATACTAGATTTTTTCTTCTTTTCTTTTTTATTCTTTTTTTTCATAATATATCCTCCAATGTAATATGCTAAGATTATTATTGTAAGTAGTATTATTAATCTAAAATTTTTAAGTAATATATATGAGGCTATACTTAGTATTAAATAAGCACTGATGATTATATAGTCTTTAGTTTGTAACGTTTTTATCTTGGTAATAAGATAATATTTTGTTTTAATAAGTCTATTTTTAATTCTATTAATATATTTTTTCATTCTACCTCCATATATTTATCTATTACTTTTAAATAATCAATTCTTGGGGCATATTTTAAGGTAATTAAATGTCCTTTTTCTTTGAAATAACTGTATGGTATAGATTTTCTTTTATTGTTATTTATAAAGGCTAATAAGTCTTTTCCAAATAATAGATAAATTTCATTTAGTGATGTGAAACTTACTATAATAAATGAAATACCTTGGTGAAATATAACTTTTTTTATATGTTCTATTTGGTGCTTATGAATATTAGAAATAGGGAAACTAGTTTTGTTGTTAGTTTCTTTGGCATCAAAGTCTAGATATTTGCCTTTGTAAATACCATTATAATCTAGGGTTGATGGTGTTTCAAATATTCCTTCTTTTATTTTATAAGGATATTCCATTTTAATAATTTTGATTGGTGTTGGTTTTTTATAGATTAATGCAATATCAAAGTTCTTATAATATAGATTTGTTTCGTTAATATCATTTTCTAGTTGCATACCACGATTAGCATAGTTGATGTAATTATTTTTTTGTTTTGTATAATTCATAGTACGCATTTTTTATCACCATAAAAATTATACCAAATATATGCGATAAAGTCCATATTTTGAGAAAAGTTTGTGATAAAATGCATTATAGTATGTTGAATTGGTTCTAAATATTAGATTATTTGTCGAATGTGATGTATTTTATTTTTAAAAGTGGTAATATTGATTTGTTAGGAGATGATTTATGTGTTTAAGGAGTATTTGTTTGATGAAATGGTTAACGATATGATTGATGAAGTAGTGCTTATGAAAATGAAATTACCTGTTAATTTAGTTTCAAAGACTAGTAGAAAAAATGAAATTAATTGATTTTTTAATTTTTTTTTAGTATATTATTTGTGGTGATTAAAATGATAATGGATGGTAAAAAAGTAAGTTTAGAAATTAAGAATAAATTAAAGAATGAAATAGAATTATGTAATAATAAGCCTTCTTTGTGTGTTGTTAGTGTGGGCAATAATGATGCTAGTAATATATATATTAGAAATAAAGAGAATGCTTGTAAATATATAGGGATGAATTTTAGGCATTACTACTATGAAGAGGGGAGATGTGAGAAGGAAATTGTTAATAAGATAAATGAGTTAAATAATGATAGTACTGTTGATGGAATTATTTGCCAGTTACCGATGCCTGATATGTATGATGAGAGAAATATCTTAAATAAGATTAGTTATTTAAAAGATGTGGACGGTTTAACTGATATTAATATTGGGCATGTGATAAATGGTAATGATGGTTTTGTTCCTTGTACTCCTAAGGGAATTATGTATTTACTTGATTTTTATAAGATAAAGCTTAAGGGTAAACATGTGGTTGTTGTAGGAAGAAGTGATTTGGTTGCAAAACCAGTATTCCAAGAATGTTTGAAAAAAGATGCTACGGTTACAATATGCCATAGTAAAACAAAGAATTTAGGGGATTATACAAGAAGTGCTGATATTTTAATTGTTGCGGTAGGTAAGAAAAATTTAATTAAGGAAAACATGGTTAAAGATGGAGTAATTATTGTAGATGTGGGTATTAATAAGGTGAATGGCAAAATATATGGTGATGTATCAATAAATGCTAAAAGGAAATCTAGCATGTATACACCTGTTCCTGGTGGGGTAGGGCCAATGACTGTGGCAATGCTTTTAGTAAATACTTTTATTAGTTATAAGAATAAAAATTTGTAATTCCTTTTTTAACCCATTGTTGACTTTTTCAAGATTGTTCACTGGTATGGTTATAAGGAATTTTTTTTAAAGTTAATAAAAAATATTTTGATTAGTTGACAGTTAGTAAAAAATATGAAAGAAGATTTTGATAGTTTGTTGGAGAATTTAAAAAGATGTGAAATTTGTAAGGAAAGATTTGGCTTTCAACCTCACCATATTTTTAGGTAGTGTTAATTCTAAAATAGTTCAAATAAGTCAAGACCATCTGCTACGGTTGATGAAGCATTAAAACCTTTTATTGATAAATCGGGGAAAAAATTAAAGTATGAATGGTATATGATATAAGATGAGGTGTTTTATAATCCAGATAATTTTTATATTGCTTCTTCGCTATATTGATATCCTTGAAAAGATAAAAATGGTATGATAGGATGTCTCCTAAAATTTGTTATGAAACATGTGTGAAAAGGGAATTAGAATACATAAATAATAAACTTTATATAATAAAATCAGCGAAGGTATTTTTTCCTGATGGAAATTTTAATGATCTAATTTTTAAAAACAATTTTATTAATGGGAAATTATCTATTGTATTACCACATCCATCTCCGCTTAATATAAAATGGTTTGGAATTTATGGAAAAAGAATTTTTCAAATAAGAAAAATAATAAATGATGTATTATATAATAAATAAAATGAATTATTTTTGTGATATAGTTTTTAGAATTATAACAGCGTAGCAAAAACATAAATAAATAAAATTATGTGTTATCTAATAAATTGTTTCATATTATTTATTAGGTGAAGTGTTATGAATAGATATAAGATAACATTATTAATAATTTTTTTAATTATTTTGTTTTCGGTTAATCAGGTAAATGCTTATGTAAATGATTTTCCTCTTTTAGGTAAAACAATTTATTTAGATGCTGGACATGGTGGTAAGGATCCTGGTGCTATATATGATAATGTGTATGAAAAGGATATAAATTTAGATATAGTAAAGAAATTACAATTTGAATTAGAAAAATTGGGAGCAGTAGTTTTACTTACTAGGGATGATGATTATGATTTAGCTTCTATAGATGCTAAAAAAAGAAAGCAAAGTGATTTATCAAAAAGAGCTGATTTGATTAATGAAAGTAAGTGTGATATGTATATTTCTGTTCATTTAAATGCTTATTCTTCAACAAAATGGAGTGGGTTACAAATATTTTATGATGATATTAATCCTAATAATAAAGTTTTGGCTGAGGTTATGAATGAAACATTGAAAAGTAATTTAAAAAATGTTAGGGAAATAAAACGAGAAAATGGTTATTTTATGTATCATAAGATTAATGTTACTGGTATTTTAATTGAAAGTGGTTTTATTACTAATAGTAATGATAGGTATAAATTAAAGGATAGTAATTATCAGGCAATACTTGCTAGAAATATAGTTTCAGGGGTAGTAAATTATTTTAATAAATAAAAATACATTACTTAAAATTCAAAGTAATGCATTTTTTCTTTATTGTTACAGTCTTTTCCTGTTATATAAGAAGTGTTTGGAATTATTTTTTTAATTTTATCTATATTATAGTTATCTAATATATCATTTATTTGGTTAATTATATTTACGGCTTTATCAATGCTAATTCGATATAATTCAATAAATGAATAATCGTAGGTTTCATCTATATTACAAGGGTGATTCCATGTGTTTTTTTCTAGGTTTAAGTAGTGAATTTTTTGATTATGTTTTATATTAAATGATAAAGGTTTTTTTCTTCTTATATTTTGTGGGGCTATAAAATCAAATATTTGATATATTAATTTTTTAATTCCAAAACGATCATAATTATAGTATTTGAAAAATAATCTTAAATCTTTCATTGATTCTAAGTAATATTTAGACATGTTATCTAAGTTAAATGTTTCTTTTAAAGTTATATTTATTAATTTGCTTAAATCATTATCTAAGGTATTTATTTTATGAAAATATTTGAATAGTTTAAAATATTTGGCTTCAATTTTTTCGTTTTGATATATCATATAAATATCTATAAAATATTCCATTTCGTAGTGTAGGCCGTTGTATTTGTATGTTTTTTTATCTTTTTTATTAAATATTCCTGTTTTATAGAAAACTAGGGGATGAATAGTGGAATCTAATATTAAATGACATATAAAACCGTATAGGTACGCCATGACTTCATGGTTATTTTTTAAATTGTTTTGGTAGATATAGTTAATTGTGTTAACAAAAAAATCTTGTACATTGTGCCTATGCATATAGGAACCAAAATCTCTTATTTGTTTTCCTTTTTTGGTCATAATAAGATTATAGAAAAAGTAACTATCTGGTCCTTGGGCATAATATTTTAAGTTATCAAGGCTATTTTTAATTCTATTTTTGGATTTATCATTTAATTTTTCATATACGTTTATAGCATAGTAGGCATGAGTCATTGAACTAGGCATATAGCACCTCTTTTCTTTTAAATTATATCATGATTTTGTTATTTTATGAAAAAAATTAAAATAGTTAGACTATTCTTTTTAAAGAATAACTATATAGGGTTTTAAATTGATACTTGACAATAGAGAAGAATAAATATAAAATAGGGTTATAGGGTTTTAAATTAAATTGATTCTATATAAAATGAAAATGGAGGTATATATGGAAGGAAATAATTTACTTCTCTCCATTTTAATGTTTATTCTTGGTCTTATTATAGGAATTGGTGCTATAATTTTAATAAAATATTTGAAGGAAAAGAAAGATAAAAAAGTAGCAGATTCGATTATTATTGCTGCTAAAAACGAAGCTGAGAAATTAAAAAGAGAAGCTTTAAATGAGGCGAAAGCTGAATCAAATAAAATAAGAAATGATGCGAATAATTATTTTAAAGAAAAGAAGGATGAAATAAGGAGTACAGAACATCGCTTATTACAAAGAGAAAATAATATTGATAGGCGTGATTTGGCTTTACAAAATAGGGAGACTTCTTTAGAAGAAAAAGAAAATAATCTTATTAATAGACAAATGTTGGTCCAAGAAGAACAATTAAAAATGGAAGAAATTAAAAAAGAACAACTTAGGGAGTTAGAGCGAATTGGTAAATTTACGAAGGATGAGGCAAAAAAAGCTGTAATGGATGAGGCTCGTGAGGAGATGGCTGTAGAGGTTGCTTATTTTATTAAAGAAAAAGAAGATGAAGCAAAACTTGAGGTTAATGAGAGAGCTAAGCAAATGCTTATTATGTGTATGCAAAAGTATGCGGCTGATGTGGCAAATGAGCAGACTGTAACGGTAATTAGTTTACCAAATGATGAGATGAAGGGGCGTATTATTGGTCGTGAAGGTAGAAATGTTAGAACAATTGAATCAGTAACTGGTGTTGATTTGATTATAGATGATACTCCTGAGGCCATAGTAATTTCTTCTTTTGATCCAATGCGTAGAGAAATTGCTAGGTTAACTTTAGAGAATTTAATTAAGGATGGTCGTATACACCCAGCACGTATCGAGGAACTTTATGATAAGATGTGTGCTGAGGTTAATCAAAAGGTTAAGGAATATGGTAAAGAAGCAATGTATGAACTTGGTTTATCTAAAATGGAACCAGAGTTATTAGATATCGTTGGTAAACTTAATTTTCGTACTAGCTATGGTCAAAACGCTTTAAAACATTCGATGGAAGTAGCTTTTATCGCGGGTATTATGGCCGCTGAATTAGGTGAAAATGTTAATTTGGCTAAAAGAGCAGGTTTACTTCATGATATTGGTAAGGCAATTGATTTTGAGATGGAAGGAAGCCATGTTGAAATTGGTGTTGAACTTGCTAAGAAATTTAAGGAAGATGAGGTTGTTATTAATGCTATTGCATCACATCATGGTGATACGGAACCAACAAGTGTTATTGCGGTTTTAGTAAATATTGCTGATGCGATAAGTGCGGCAAGGCCTGGTGCTAGAAATGATTCTTCCGAAAACTATTTCCATAGATTAGAGAAATTAGAGGAAATTGGTAATGCTATTAAGGGTGTTGATAAGACTTTTGCAATGCAAGCTGGTCGTGAACTTAGAGTTATTGTTAAGCCTGAAGAAGTTGATGATTTAACTTCATATAAAATAGCAAGAGATATTAAAAATCGTATTGAGAGTGAAATGCAATATCCTGGTACTATTAAAGTAACAGTTATAAGAGAAACTAGAGCTGTAGAAGAAGCAAAATAGTTTCTTTTTTTTCTTATTTGTGATAAAATATTTGTTGGAAATGAGGGTTATTATGTCAAAATTAATTATTAGTAATTTAGAAGTAAAAGTTGATAATAAAATTATTTTAAATAATTTGAATTTAGATATTAAAAATGGTGAAATTCATGCTATTATGGGACCAAATGGTGTTGGTAAATCTACTTTATCAAGGGCTATTATGAGAGATAATAATTATGAAATAATAAGTGGTGATATTTTATTTAATGATAATAGTATTTTGAATTTAACTACTGATGAAGTGAGTCGGTTAGGGATATTTTTAGCGATGCAAGATCCAACAGTGATAGATGGAGTATCTAATCAGGATTTTTTGAGGACAGCATTGTCTTCTAAGTATGGTAAAAATGTTGGGCTTTATGAGTTTATTTTGTCTTGTGAAAAGGCTACGGGTGAATTAAAAATGGATTCTTCAATGATACATAGAAATCTTAACTGTGGATTTTCTGGTGGTGAAAAGAAGAAAAATGAAGTGTTACAGATTAAATTGTTAAAGCCTAGTTTTATTATTTTAGATGAGTTAGATTCGGGACTTGATGTTGATAGTTTGAAGATAGTTTGTCAAAATATTAATGATTATTTAAAAGAGAATAAAGATACTTCGATGTTAATTATTACTCATCATCCTCAGATACTTAATTTAATCAAACCAGATTATGTTCATGTTTTGCTAGATGGTCATATTGTTAAGACAGGAACGTTTGCTTTAGCCCATGAAATTGAAGAAAAAGGGTATGAAAATTATAAAACTAAGACAAATAATCTAATAGGATTTAATAATTATGAATAGAATAATAATGAAAAGTAATGTGGCAGAGCAAGAACTTAATTTGGTCGATAATAAAATAGTTTTAGATAAAGACGATGATATTGATTTAGAATACAAAGGTAATGATGTTAGGTTAGTATTTGATGTAAGAGCAAATACTCATGTTAATTTATCTGTATTTTCTATAGATAATGAAGTTAATATAGATAATGTTTATAATATAGGTAGTAATGCTAGTTTAAATATAACTAAATTTTATCATAATAAAGAAGTATGTGAAAAAGAGGTTTTCAACTTAAATGGTGAAAATGCTAAAATTGAATATCATTTTGCTAATATAGCTTTAGGTAATGAAAATTATAATATTTCTATTAATCATAAGGCAAATAGTACTGTTAGTGATATTGTTGATAAAACAATTACAATTGAGGATGCTAGTGTTAATTTTAATATTGATAGTAATTTACAAGAAAAAATGGAAAACTGTATCTTAAATCAAGAAAGTAGGATAATTTTGTTGGGAGATAATCATTCTAGTATTAATCCTAATATGTATGTTAACAATAATGAGGTTATTGCTAAGCATGCTAGTGTGATTGGAACATTTTCTTTTAAAGATTTATTTTATTTGATGACTAGAGGTATTAGTTATGAGGATAGTTTAAAGTTGTTAATTAAAGGATTTATATTTTCTAGTATTAGTACTAATATGGAAAAAAGAGAGAGAATTTTAAAAATAATAAATGATTATTGGAGGTGAAAAAATGAAATTAGAGGATTTTCCAATGCTTAAAAATAATATTATTTATTTTGATAATGGGGCTACAACATTTAAACCTTACTCTGTTATTGAAGCTATGAATGATTATTATGAATATTATACAGCCAATGCTCATAGAGGAGATTATGATATTAGTTTGGAAGTAGATAATGCTTATGAAGGGGTACGCGATAAGGTAAAAGATTTTGTTCATGCTAAGCGTAGTGATGAGATAGTGTTTACTTCAGGTACTACGGATAGTTTAAATAGAATAGTTTTTGGCTTTTTTAGGCACTACTTAAAGAGTGGGGATGAAGTTTTAATTACTAAGAGTGAACATGCTTCTAATGTACTTCCTTGGTTTGTTTTGGAAAAAGAACTTGGTATTAAGGTTAATTACATTCCACTTAATGATGATAAGGAAGTGGAAATAGATAGCGTTAAAAAAGTGATTAATGATAATACTAAGGTTATTTCTGTTTCTTATATTACTAATGTTATTGGGGATGTGCGTCCAATTAAGGAAATCACTAAGTTAGCTCATGAAAATAATATTTTAGTAGTAGTGGATGGTGCTCAAAGTACTCCACATATGAGTGTTGATGTAGTAGATTTGGATATTGATTTTTATGCTTTTTCTGCTCATAAGATGTATGGGCCTACTGGGGTAGGAGTTTTATATGGGAAATATGAGTTGCTTGATAAGATGGAACCTTTAGAGTATGGTGGTGGAATGAATGCTACATTCGAACATGATGGTAGTTATGTGCTTAAAGAGTTGCCAACTAGATTAGAAGCGGGAACTCCTAATATTAGTGGTGTTATTGGCTTAGGAGCGGCAATTGATTATATTAATAGTATAGGAATTGATAAGATAAGTAAGTATGAATATGAACTTAGAGAGTATTTGATTAGTGGTTTGGAGAAGTTAGATTTTATTACTGTATATAATAAGAAAGCAAAGGGTTCAGTAGTAACTTTTAATATTAATGGGGTATTTAGTCAAGATACTTCAGTTTATTTAAATAAATATAATATTTGTATTAGAGCAGGTAATCATTGTGCTAAGATATTAAAAGATGAGTTAAATATCAAGAATACTTGTCGTATTAGTTTATCGTTTTATAATACTAAAGAAGAAATTGATTTGCTTTTAAATTGTTTAAGGAATAGTGAGAATATATGGAAAGAGATACTATAATGGATAGTGAATTTGCTAGAGCAATTATTTTAGATAATTATCAAAGTCCTAGTAATCGTGGTGTACCAACTGAAGACGATTATATTAAGATAAATACTAATAATGAATCTTGTATTGATAATTTAGATATTTATGTGAAGTTAAATAATAATATAATAGAAGATATTAAGTTTGAAGGAGAAGCTTGTGTGATATCTATTTCTTCTACTTCGATTATGACCAAATTATTAATTGGTAAGACTAAGGAGGAGGCAATAGATATTATTAATAATTATAAGAATATGATAGATGAAGAAGATTATAGTAAAGATAAGTTAGGTGAGGCTTTGGTATACTCAAATATATGTAAGCAAGCATCTAGGAAGAAATGTGCTACTTTATCAGTAAATGGAATTTTGGATATATTAAAAGAAGACTAGTTTATTTTGGTCTTCTTTTGTGTTATTAAAATAATATTAAGTAGTATTATAATTTTAAATATTTTTTACTTATGATATGTTTCATTATTTAATATTTTAAAACTTCTATATATTTGCTCTAAAAGAATTAATCTAAATAATTGATGTGGGAATGTCATTTTAGAAAATGATAATTTATAATTAACTATATTTTTAATGCTATCATGGATACCGTTTGAACCTCCTATTATAAAAGTAATATTGCTATTATTTATAAATATGTTATCTATTTTTTTACTTAATTCTATAGATGTTAGTTCAATACCTTGAATGTCTAAGGCAATAAGATAATCTTTTTTGTTTATATATTTTAAGATTCTATCTTTTTCATTAATAATATTATCGTCTTCAATTTCGATTATTTCTAGTTTGTGATATTTGTTTATTCTTTTTTGGTAATCATTGATGGCTTCTTTTAGATAGTTTTCTTTTATTTTACCAACCGTGATTATTTTTATCATATTATTATTTCCTTACTAATACAATTTTGTTCTAAGACTATGATGTTATTAAATTTAATGTTGTTTTTTTCTAATTTATTTTTTAGAGTATTATATGCTAATTCTTTGGTGTTATTTTCTTCACTGAGATGGGCTAATAAAATATATTTAGTGTTGTTACCAATATATTTTGTTAGGTATTTGGCTGAATCTTCGTTGGATAAGTGGCCTTTGTCACTTAGAATTCTTTTTCTTAGTTCAAAGGGGTAACTACTGTTTTGTAGCATTTCTATATCATGATTACTTTCTAATAAGTAGACATCTCTATTTTTTAAGATGTTGTCATATTTGTTGTTGATGTATCCTGTGTCAGTTATGTTAACAATGCTTTTGTTTTTATTGTTTATAATATATCCATTTGAATCTTCAGTATCATGTGATGTTTTTAAGATGTTAATGTCTATGTCTTTTATTTGAAAATCATCTTTATCTATTAATTCGTAATTTTTGATAAATGGTAGTCCATCTAACATTGGTAATGAAAGATATACTTTAGTGTTATATTTTTTTAAAAATACATTTAAACCTGCAACGTGATCTTTGTGTATATGGGTAATAATTATGCCATCAATGTCTTTTGGATTTATATTTATTTGTTCTAAGCAATTA
Organism: uncultured Clostridium sp.; assembly: GCA_905199855.1. Lineage (GTDB taxonomy): Bacteria > Bacillota_I > Bacilli_A > RF39 > UBA660 > CAG-762. The sequence goes on along the minus strand of CAJKHY010000010.1, from coordinate 19,611 downwards.
ACAACATATTTACAGTTATTCCCCATATCGATAAGTATTTTGGCGTTTTTGGTTTCAATGTATGTGGTATTTCCTTTACTACCACTGGAAAAATTTACTATTTTCATTTTTTTCTATAAAGTGTATATGGATTTATATGTCTTCCACCTTTGTTTGGACTACCTATGTATAGGGCGTAGTGTAAGTGTGTTCCTGCGGTAGGGTTTGAGGCACTTGGTTTTGGAACAACAAAACCAGAGTTACCCATGGTTCCTATCTTTTGTTGTCTTGTTACAGTTTGTCCTTCTTTTACATAGACATCTTTCATGTGTTGATATATTGTATAATAATTTTTGTAATTATGATTTATAATAACAAAATTTCCACGTCCTCCGTTACAATTAATGTTGTATGGTAGGGATGGGCATCCTGTACCAATGGCTTCGACTGTTCCATTATTAGCGGCATATATCGGAGAACCATGACCTGTTCCTGAGATGTCGATGGCTCCATGGAATGTTCCCCATCTGTAGGTATAGTTTGTAGTAATAGAATATGGGGTATTGGTAGGCCATGCCCAGTAGGAAGGTTCAGCTTTATTTGGAATATATTTACTTCCTCTTATAATGATTCTATTGACAGCAGGTTTTAATTCGGTTGAATTGGCAATTAAACTTTGACTTAGTTGTCCATTTATATATTCGTTTTTGTAAGTAACTTGATATAAACCATTTTCGCCTTTTCTTATTTCTTCTTCTTCGCCTAAAGGTCTATTTTCGTCAACTTGAATTTCTGTAATATAGTCTTTTTCTTGTTTTTCAACTTTGTGTTCAATAACAGATACATCTATAATTGGGTTAATTAAACCTACGACTACTTCTTGAGTTGCATATAGTAAATTGTTGGCACTTGTAAAGTTGGGATTGGCAATTAAAAATTCTTGAACATTTAGTTTGTTGTTCATGGCAACATCTTCGATTGTATCTCCTTCTTGAACAATGTATGTTGTTTGTTCTTCTAAGGTACCATATAATAAGTATTTGGCTAATGTATCAACATCGGTAAATATTTCATCGGTTGTGGATATTAGATCTTCTTTATAGGTAATATCATCATCAATGTTAATGTTTTCAATAATGGAACCAGTATCTTTAATTTCTTCTTGGGTATTTTTCATATATTTATCATATGTCTCAGCATTGACGAATGCTTTTATGGTTTTTGCTATGGCATCATCAAATACTTTTTTATCTAAGACATTGATTTTAATAGGTTTTTTTGCTTCTTCTCCATCACTTAGGTTATCATTATTATATTTTATTGTAATAACACAGCCTTTGACTGTAAATGGTTTATCATTTTTTAATTTTTCGTATATTTGTGATTCAGTGTTGAATTTATTTTGGTAGGTTGTTACTTTTTTTATTTCAACTCCTTTTGGAGCATATACTTTATTTACTTTGTATTTATCTTTAATGCTTTCTTGTTCATTGTTTAAATATGTTTGAAAATCTTTTTCGTCTTTGATAATTCCTAGTAATTTACCATCTAAATAAACTTGATATGCTTCTTTTGGAGTTTTATTAGATTGGTTATTTAATCCTAAAACAAATATAAATAATGATATAATTATGGTTGTACAAATAAGGGATATAGACCATTTATTTTGCATCATTTTCATCTTCTTTCTTAAATGATAAGAATGTTGAGGTGTTTTTCTTAAATAATAAATTAATATCTTTAGTTGGACCGTTTCTGTGTTTTAAGACAATTAATTGTACTGGGACAGGTGTTTCTGTGTCTGGTGTTTCTTTATCAGCATTTGGATTGTGAATGGCTGCGACAATGTCGGCATCTTGTTCAATAGAACCTGATTCTCTTAAATCACTTAAAACTGGTTTTTTATCCTCTCTTTTTTCAACATTTCTTGATAATTGTGATAGGGCTATGACAGGGACTCCTAGTTCCATGGCCATGAGTTTTAAATTTCTTGATATTTCTGATACTTCTTGTTGTCTGTTGGCACTTGAGATACGGCTAGAACCACTTATCAATTGTAAGTAATCGATAATTACTAATCCTAAGCCTTCACCAATTGTGGATAATCTTCTACATTTAGCTTTTATTTCTCCTGATGTAATGCCCCCTGAATCATCAAAATAAATATTTGTATCTGATAGTTGGCTGATGGCTTCGGTAACTCGGCGCCAGTCTTCATTTTCTAGTTTACCTGACATTAATTTTTTACCATTTATTTGGCCTACGGAACTGATCATTCTTGATACTAGTTGTTCTGCGGGCATTTCTAATGAAAATATGGCAATATTCTTTTTGGTACTTTTGGCTGCGTTTATGGCCATGTTTAAAGCAAGAGCACTTTTACCAACGGCAGGTCGTGCGGCAATGATTATTAATTGGTTAGGCTGAAAACCAGATGTGAGATTATCTAAATCCCATAGACCTGATGTAATACCAGTGATGTTACCTTTATTTTTGGCTAAAGTTTCTAAGTCTTCTTGGGCTTTTGATAAAACATCTTGAATACTTCTAAATTCTGTTGTTCTTCTGTTTTTAGATACATTTAAAATCTTTTTTTCAGCAGTATCTAATAATTCATAAACATTAATGTTATCAGTATAAGATTTACTAATAATATCTGTAGTTACTTCAATTAAATTTCTTAGGGTATATCTTTCTAAGACAACACTAATATAGTAATCAATATTAGCTCCCGTGGCTACAGAATCAATTATTTCATTTAAATAAGGTGCTCCGCCTATGGAAGTTAAATAGTTTCTGTTAATTAATTCAGTAGTAACACTGGAGATATCTACTGGTTTTTTATTGTCATATAAATATTTAATTACTTCAAATATTTTACTATTACTATCTAAGTAAAATACATCTTTATCTAATTCTTCGCATCCTTTTTCTAAAGCATTTAACGACCAAAACATTGAGCCTAGTAAAGATTTCTCAGCTTCTATATTATTTGGTAATGTTTTTTCTTTCATATGCCACCTACTTACTAATTACTTTGACTTTAACATTTGCTAAAATATCTTTAAATAATTCTATTTTAACAATATGTGTACCTAATGAAGTAATTGGGTGATCTATAAATATTTTTCTTTTATCAATACTGCTATAACCTAATTTATTTAATTCTTCATATATTTGTTTTGTTGAAATAGAACCAAATATTTTATTGTTGGTACCTGATTTAACTACAAATGTTATTGTTTCTTTTTCTAGTTTTTCTTTTATTTTCTTAGCATTTTTAGTATTTTCCTCAAATAACTCTTTTTCGTTTTTAATTTCATTTTTTAATATATCATTACTCGTTTTAGTATATTTCACAGCATAACCATTTTTAATTAAATAGTTCATGGCATAACCATCACTTACTTCTTTTATATCTTTTTTCTTACCTTGTCCTTTTAAATCTTTTATAAATATTACTTTCATGAATAATTACCTCCAATACATATTAATTATATCATTTATTTTTAGAAAAATATATAGACAATAAAAAAATATTGTGATAAAATTAAAGAGAATAAGTAATTTATAGGATAAGGAAAGTGTATAAATATGAAAATAAAGAGTTATTTAGGTAAACATAAAAAATTATTTATAACTGTTAGCATATCTTTAATTGTTATATCTTTATTAGGTGGAACATATGCAATGTTTCAAAGATTAGATAAAGCAGAATATGCTAATAACTATAGAACAGGTCTTTTACAAATATTATTTGATGATACTAGTGAAGGATTAGGCGGAGTTATTAGTGTTGAAGGTGCTGTACCTGTGAGTGATAGTGATGGGGTTAATTCAACTCCATATAAATTTAAAATAATTAATCAGGGTAATTTAGATTATAAATTTGATTTGAAATTAGTAATCGATGCTGATTATACATCAACACATGGTTGTAGTGATAATCAACTTAATGCGGATTATATTATGGTTAAATTTAATGATGAAGAACCAGTTACACTTAGTAGTTTATCTGATAATGTTATTAAAAGTGACATTGAATTGAGAGTAGGACAAGATGTTACTTATGAACTTAGAGCATGGTTAAAAGAAGGAACTCCAAATACAGAAATAGGAAAACACTATCATGGTAAGTTAACGACAAATGGAAATGCTATTTATACAGTTGGTCCTAATGCTCCAGTATTAGCAGAAGGAATGATACCAATAACATATGATGGAACTAATTGGGTTAAAGCTGATACTAATAATACAGATAATAATTGGTATAATTATAAGAATAAGATGTGGGCTAATGCTGTTATGGTTACAAGTGATAAAAGAGATACATATATGAATGCTAATAATGGTATAGTAATACCTGAAGATGATATACTTGCTTATTATGTATGGATACCAAGATATAGATATAAGTTATTCAATGTAGATTTTACTAGTGGGACATTACCTCAAGTAATAGATGTAGAGTTTGTAGATGGTACTTCAAGACAAAATGATGAAACAACATGTCAAGTTAGTGATACAGGAGAAGAAACATGTCAAAACAAAAGTAATGGAAGTTGGTATACACATCCAGCATTTACCATGATAAATGCAAGTGGTAATAAAACAGAATTAAAAGGAATATGGGTAGGAAAGTTTGAAGTATCTGGTAGTGCTACAGCTCCTAGAGTAAAACCAGGAGTGTCACCTTTAGGAAATATAACAGTAGCCAATATGTATAATACAGGGAAATTATTTAGATCAACAGATTATATAACAAGTAATGGAATAAATCAAAGTGATTCCCATATGATGAAAAATATCGAATGGGGAGCAGTAGCATATTTAAAGCAGAGTAATTATGGATTAGGAATAACAGATATTACTATAAATAATAATAGTTCTTATCTTACTGGTGGAGGTACTGGCACTAGTTATAAAACAAATATAGGACAATCAACAAGCGGTAATATCACAGGAGTATATGATATGAGTGGAGGAGCACATGAGTATGTCATGGGAAATTATAATAAAACAGCAGGTGATTCAGGATTAACCGTAAGTGGAGTACCAGCAGAACATATAGATATATACTCAGGAACAAGCGTATCAGCAAGTCATTTAGGAGATGCAACAGGCGAGACAGCTAGTTGGTATAGTGACACCGTGAACTTTGTTAGTTCTTCTAAACCTTGGTTCCTACGCGGGGGCAACAGCGGTTATTTTGGTAGTGCGGGTGTGTTCAGCTTCTACTACGGCGTGGGTGGAGGCTACATCTGCGACGGGTTTCGTGTTGTGCTTTCCACTACGGGAGCGTAAGCGACCAGTTACACAGATACTGCTAAATAAGGCCAAAAATGTAACTTAAAAAGTTACACAAAACTTATGGTAAAGCGCCCCGTAAGGGCGAGAATTTAATTATATATGATTAAATTCTTTATGGATTATTTTATCCAAATTAAGGGGGTAAAAAATGGAAATAAGTAAAATAAAAAAAGCATTAATTGAACAAAAAAATATTGGTTTATCGGGTAATCTTTATCATAAAACACAGATTGATTTTGCTTATAATACTAATCATATAGAAGGATCTACAATTACGTCTGATGAAACTGCTAGTATCTATGATACTGGAACAATTTTAGCGAGTAGTGATAAAATTGTTGTTTTAAGAGATGTTACTGAAACTAAGAATCATTTTACTTTATTTAAATATATGTTAGATACTATTGATGATAAATTAACTGAAGATATGATAAAAAAATTTCATTTTATTTTAAAAGATGGTACTTTAACTGATAGTGAAAAAGAGTGGTTTAATGTTGGAGAATATAAAAAGAAAAATAATTTTGTAGGTAATATCACAACATCTTTGCCACGTGATGTATCTAGGGATATGAAAGAATTATTAAATTGGTATGATAAAATTGATAAAAAAAGTATTGAAGATATTATTGAATTTCATGTTAGATTTGAAAAAATTCATCCTTTTCAAGATGGAAATGGGCGTGTTGGTAGAATGATTATGTTTAGAGAATGTTTGGTTAATGATATAATGCCTTTCTTTATTGAAGATAGAAATAAGGATTTTTATATAAGAGGTATTAAGGAATATCAAGTAAATAATGAAAAAGGTTATTTAATAGATACTTGTTTAAATAGTCAAGACAATTATAAAAAAATGGTTGATTATTTTTTAGAAGATTATAATTAAAAAGATATTTTAATTGGTTTAGTAATGGATTTTTTAGTTGATAAATAATTGCTATAAAGTATGATCAATAGCAAAAAAATAAAAATACTACTTGACAAAATGTTTAATATAATATATATTGTATTTAGACACGAGATAGTGTTTTTATTTTGGAGGAAAGTATGAAAAAAATAGCTAGATATTTTAGCGGTGTTAAAAAGGAGATTAGTCGTGTTAGATGGCTAAGTAAAAAAAATTTAGTTAAATTTTCTATTGCTACTATTAGTTTTGTAGTTTTCTTTAGTTTATATTTTTACGCGATTGATTATATTACGGCATGGCTTAGGACTTTATAATGGAATTAGAAAAAGAAAATAAGAAAAAAGAATGGTTTGTTGTTAATACTGTTTCAGGTCATGAATACAAGGTAAAAGAAAAACTTGAGATGCGTATTGAAACAATGGGGTTACAGGATCGTATATTTAGAGTTATTGTTCCTGAACAAAAAGAAATTGAATATAAAGATGGCGTAAAAAAAGAAAAAGTAAAGAAAATGTTTCCTGGTTATGTACTTATTGAGATGATTATGAATGATGATGACTGGTTTATCGTTAGAAATACTCAAGGTGTAACTGGTTTCATTGGATCGTCTGGTAAGGGTGCTAAACCAATACCATTATTACCACAAGAAGTTGATAAGATACTTGGTAATATGGGTATGAGTAGAATTGATATAACTAAGGAATTAAAAGAAGGTAATAAGGTTAAGATAGTAAGTGGACCGTTTAAAGATATGATAGGTAAAATTGCTAGTGTAGATTTAAAGGAACAAAAACTTACTGTATTAATTGATTTATTTGGTCAAGAAACTTCAGTAGAGGTAGAACTTGCTCAAATAGAAAATTTATAAAAATTTGAAAAGTTATTGCTAAAATTAAAAAAATATGTTATTATTTTAAACGCAGCTGTATATTATATACAGATATATGGGACTTTTAGTGGGAGGCGGAAGCTAATTGAACCACATGCGAAAAATTATTATAGGAGGTGTTTTTCGTGGCAAAACAAGTCGTTAAAAAGATTAAATTGCAAATCCCAGCAGGAAAAGCAACACCTGCTCCACCAGTTGGAACAGTATTAGGACCTGCGGGTATTAATTTACAAGAGTTTTGTACCAAGTATAATGATGCTACTAGAGATAAGATGGGAGATATTTTACCAGTAGAAATTACTATTTTTGATGATAGAAGTTTCGATTTTGTAATTAAGACTCCACCTGCTGCTTTTATGCTTAAGAAAGCTGCTGGAATTAAAAAAGGATCTACTAAGGGTAGTAAAGAAAAAGTAGGTAGTATTACTCAAGATAAATTAAGAGAAATTGCTGAAACTAAGTTAGCAGATTTAAATGCTTATGATGTAGAAAGTGCAATGAAGTCTATTGAAGGTACCGCTAAAAATATGGGTATCGAAATTAAATAGTATTCACATATAGGTAATACCTATGTGGAAGGAAAATATCCGCTAATAACCACATAAGGAGGATTAAAATGAAAAAAAGTAAAAGACATATTGAAAACCTTAAAAAAGTTGAGAAGAATAAGTTATATTCACTAGAAGAAGCTATTAAATTAGTTAAAGAAACTTCTAATAGTAAGTTTGATTCTACTTTAGAAGTAGCAATGAATCTTAACTTAGATGTAAAAAAAGCTGATCAACAATTAAGAGGTGCTGTTGTTTTACCTAATGGAACTGGTAAGAGTAAGAAAATATTAGTTCTTGCTAAGGCTGATAAAGCTAAAGAAGCAGTAAGTGCTGGAGCTGAATATGTAGGAGATACTGATATGATAGATAAAATCGCTAAAGAAAATTGGTTTGATTTTGATGTTATTATTGCTACTCCTGATATGATGCCTGCATTAGGTAAAATTGGTAAGGTTTTAGGACCGAAAGGTTTAATGCCTAATCCTAAGACTGGAACAGTTACTACTGATGTTAAAAAAGCAGTAGAAGAAACTAAAAAAGGTAAAGTTGAATATCGTACTGATACATTTGGTAATGTACATGCAATATTTGGTAAAGCAAGTTTTGATGATGCAAAATTAGCAGAAAACTTAAGATCTTTTGTAGAAGTAATCTTAAAAGCTAAACCTCAAACAGTAAAAGGTAATTATGTTAAAAATATTTCTATTTCTAGTACCATGGGTCCTGGAATAAAAATTGATGTAAATTCATTTAATTAAAAAATGTTTACAAAATAAGAAATGTGTTATATAATACATTAAAAAGCGAGTACCATAGACAGTAGGTATAAAGATAAATCCTACCGAGGAACTTATTAATTATGTTTTAATTATAAGCTTTCCTTGGTATGGGAAAGCTTATTTTAAATATATAAGGAGGATACTATGGCAAATGTAAAGATTTTAGAGCAAAAGCAAAATGTTATTAATGAGATCAAAGATAGAATTAATAATGCTGCTTCAGTTGTTGTCTTTGATTATCGTGGTTTGACTGTTAGTGAAGTTACTGAGCTAAGAAGAAAACTAAGAGAATCAGGTTCATCATTTAAAGTATATAAAAATACTTTAACTAAAAGAGCCTTAAATGATTTAAATATTGATCTTCATGCACATTTTGAAGGTCCTAGTGCTATATCATTTTCAACTGATGCTTTAGCCCCAGTGAAGGTATTAAGTGATTTTGCTAAGAATCATGAGGCTTTAGAATTAAAAGTTGGATTAATTGATGGTAAGATAACTGATACAACTGAGTTAGGTAAGTTAGCTACTATACCTGATAGGCAAACATTACTTACTATGCTTGCATGTGGACTTATGGGTAAAGTTAAAGATTTATCTATATGCCTAGATTTATATTCTAAGAAATTAGAAGAAAAGTAAGAAAAATAATAAAAAATAAATTAAGGAGGAATTTAAAAATGGCTAAATTTAGTAAAGAAGAATTTATCAATGGTTTAAAAGAAATGACTATTCTTGAAGTTAACGAATTAGTAGAAGCAATGAAGGAGGAATTTGGTGTAGATCCATCTGCAGTAGCTGTTGCCACAGCACCTGCTCAAGCACAAGCTGAAGAAGGTCCATCAAAAGTAAATGTAGTATTAACTGCTGCTGGAGCTAATAAGATTGCTGTTATTAAAATCGTTAGAGACTTAACTGGTTTAGGTTTAAAAGAAGCTAAAGATATCGCCGATAATGGTGGTAATGTTAAAGAAAACATTGATAAAGAAGAAGCTGAAAAAATTAAAGCTCAATTTGAAGAAGCTGGCGCTACTGTTGAATTAAAGTAGTTTGAAAAATCCACAAAGTTGTGGATTTTTTTAATGTGTTTATTCAAACTAATGTTTGAGGTTGCTTGACAAATAATATCTTGTTTGTTATGATTAATCTGCAAGTATGAAGTGAAATTATTTGATTTAAGTATGATAATTTATATTTTTTTAATAATTTTGTTGCACTAAAATGCGAACAGCAAATAAGTAAGAAAATGATAAAAATTATTGAAAGGGCTGATAATTATGAGTCATTATTTTATAAATGATGATAGTTTAAAAGATAAAGAGAAAATTATTCATAGTGAAATACAAGGTGTTAATTTGTCTTTTTTATCCAATAGTGGTGTTTTTTCTAAGGACAAGGTTGATTATGGAACTAAGTTACTTCTTAATAATATTGATATTGATGGTATGAATGGTGATGTTTTAGATTTAGGGTGTGGAATTGGAGTAATTGGAATAACTATTAAAAGTAAGAATAATCATGTTTTGGTAGATATGGTTGATGTTAATGAGAGGGGTATTAATTTATCTAAATATAATATGAAATTAAATGGAGTTAATACTAATATATTTATTAGTGATGTTTATTCAAATATTAATAAAAAATATGATTATATTATTACTAATCCTCCTATTAGAGCTGGTAAAAAAGTAGTAGAAGGAATGATTATTGGTAGTTATGATTATTTAAAAGAAAATGGTATTTTATATTTTGTGATGCGGAAAGATCATGGAGTTAAAACTTTAATTAAAAAATTAAATGTTATGTTTAAAGTAGATGTTATAGAACGAGATAAGGGATTTTATATTGTAAAATGCGTTAAAATAAAAAAAAGTAAAAAAAGTTTGTAAAATCAATTGACTTATTGTTAATTATTTGTTAGTATTATAAATTGGAAACGCATCTTTTTGGCGTGCTAAAAACTATTATAAACTAAGTATAGGGGTGAATTTTTAATGGCTTATAAAGTTAAAAAAAGTGGCGATTATAGAGAAAGAAGAAATTTCTCTATGATTAAAAATTCCTTTGAACTTAATGATTTACTTGCGGTTCAAAAGAATTCTTATCAGTTATTTATAACAGAAGGTATCAAAGAAGTCTTTGATGAATTATTCCCAGTAGAAAGTTTTTCAGGTAGTTTATCTTTAGAGTTTGGGGACTATGTATTAGATACTCCAAGATATTCTATTAAAGAATGTAAAGATAGGCAGATTACTTATGCTTCTCCTTTGAAGGTACAAGCTAGGCTTTTCAACAATGAAACAGGAGAGGTAAAGGAACAAGAAATTTTCTTGGGAGATATGCCTGAGATGACTGAAAGTGGCACATTTATTATAAATGGTGCAGAAAGAGTTATTGTATCCCAGTTGGTTAGATCTCCAAGTGTTTATTTTTCTAAGGAAATTGACAAAAATGGTAGACCAAACTTTGCTTCTAAGATTATTCCAAATCGTGGTACATGGTTGGAATTTGAGACTGATGCTAAAGATGTAATGTATGTTAGAATTGATAGGACTAGAAAAGTGCCTTTAACTACATTGCTTAGGGCTTTTGGTTTATCTAGTGATAAGGAAATTACTTCATTATTTGGTAAGAGTGAGATACTTGCTAATACTTTAGAAAAAGATAGTACTAAAAATACTGATGAAGCATTGATTGAAATTTATGAAAAATTAAGACCTGGGGAACCTACTACACTTGATAGTGCAAAGAATCATTTAATTACTAGATTCTTTGATAGTTTTCGCTACGACTTGGCTAAAGTTGGTAGATATAAATTTAACAAGAAGTTAAATGTCAAGGAAAGATTACTTGGTTGTACACTTGCAGAAGATATGGTAGTAGATGGCAATGTTGTTTGTGCTAAAGATACACTTATTACTAAGCAAATTCTTGAAGAAATCTCTCGTTATTTGGATGAAGGATATGGGTGTGAAGAAGTAACTATTAATGAGGAATTAGATAATCATAATGTTATACAAGTTATTAAAGTTTACTCTAATAATGATAAGAAGAAAGTTGTTAAGATTATTGGTAATGATTATAGTAATAATTTAAAGACATTAAGTATTGCAGATTTTTATGCATCAGTTTCATATTATTTGAACTTAATGGATGGTATTGGTTCACTTGATGAGATAGATCATTTAGGTAATCGTCGTATTAGACAAGTAGGAGAATTATTACAAAATCAATTTAAAGTAGGTATTAGTAGAATGGAGAGAGTTATTCGTGAGAGAATGACTACTCAAGATATTGAAACTGTTACGCCTAAAACACTTATTAATATTAGACCAGTTACGGCTGTGATTAAGGAATTTTTTGGTTCTTCTCAATTATCTCAATTTATGGATCAGGTTAATCCTATTGCAGAGTTAACTCATAAAAGAAGGTTATCAGCGTTAGGTCCTGGTGGACTTTCTCGTGATAGAGCAGGTATGGAAGTACGTGATGTTAATGCCTCTCACTATGGAAGAATCTGTCCTATTGAATCACCTGAAGGTCAAAATATTGGACTTATTACTTCACTTGCTAGTTATGCAAAAATTGATGAGTATGGTTTTATTCAGACACCATATCGTAAAGTTGAAAATTGTAAGTTGACTGAACAAGTTGATTATTTAACAGCAGATGAAGAGAGCGATTTTTATATTTCACAAGCAACTGTTCATGTTGATGATAATAATATTATTACTGATGAGACAGTAGCAGGAAGATATCGTGGTGAGAATGTTATTATTCCACGTGAGAAAATTGATTATATTGATGTATCACCTCAACAGGTTGTTGCTATTACTACTAGTTTGATTCCATTCTTGGAACATGATGACGCGACTCGTGCTTTGATGGGTGCGAACATGCAAAGACAAGCGTTACCACTGCTTAAGACTGAGGCTCCTTTAATAGGAACTGGTGTTGAATATATTGCGGCCAAAGATAGTGGAGCTGTGGTTGTTAGTAAAGCAGATGGTATTGTTGATTATGTTGATGCTAAAAAAATTGTTATTAAGAATGCTAAGGGCGAAGATGTTTATTATTTGGCTACATTTGAACGTTCTAACCAAGGTGAGACATTTAATCATGTCCCTATCGTTAGAAAAGGTGATAAAGTTCATGCTGGACAAATTATTGCCGATGGGCCAAGTACTGATAAAGGTGAACTTGCTCTTGGCAAGAATATGACTGTAGCATTTATGACATTTAATGGTTATAATTTTGAAGATGCAGTTATTCTAAATGAAAAATTAGTTAAAGAAGATGCTTATACTTCAATTAGAATTGAAGATTATGAAACACAATGTCGTGATACTAAGTTAGGTCCTGAAGAGATTACTCGTGATATTCCTAATGTTAGTGAAGATGCTAGAAGAAACTTAGATGAAAATGGTATTATTAGAATTGGAACAGAAGTAAAAGAAGGAGATATTCTAGTAGGTAAAGTTACTCCTAAGGGTGTTGCAGATTTAACTAGTGAAGAGAAATTGCTTCATGCTATATTTGGAGAAAAGACTAGGGAAGTTAGAAATTCTTCATTGATAGTACCTCATGGTGGAGATGGTATTGTTCATGATGTTAAGGTATATACAAAAGAAGATAATATTGATTTACCTAGTGGAGTTAGTAAAGTAGTTAGAGTATATATTGTTCAAAAGAGAAAGATATCAGTTGGTGATAAGATGGCTGGTCGTCATGGTAATAAGGGTTGTATTTCACTTATTTTACCTGAGGAAGATATGCCTTATCTACCTGATGGTACTCCAATCGATATTATGTTAAATCCACAAGGTGTTCCGTCTCGTATGAACATTGGTCAAGTATTAGAGTTACACTTAGGTATGGCTGCAAAAAAACTTGGTGTTTATGTTGCCACTCCAGTACTTGATGGAGCTAAAGAAGAAGATATTAAAGCAATGTTAGAAGAAGCTAAAATGGATCCTGATGGTAAGACTGTTTTATATGATGGTAGAACAGGTGAACCATTTGATAATCGTATTAGTGTTGGTGTCATGTATATGATTAAATTGCATCATATGGTTGATGATAAGTTACATGCGCGTGCAACTGGACCATATTCAGTTGTTACTCAACAACCACTCGGTGGTAAAGCACAATTTGGTGGACAAAGATTTGGTGAAATGGAAGTTTGGGCACTTTATGCTTATGGAGCTGCTCATGTATTACAAGAAATACTTACTGTTAAATCAGACGATGTTATTGGACGTGTTAAGGTATATGAAGCTTTAGTTAAGGGTAATCCATTACCTCAACCAGGTATTCCTGAATCATTTAGAGTATTAATTAAGGAATTCCAAGCTTTAGGTTTAGATATCTCAGTTATTAATGAAGATGATAAAGAAGTTGAGTTTAAAGAATTAGAAATAGAAGAGAATAAAGAAGAAAGTGGCGAATCATTTATTGAAGAAATTAGTATTAAGAAAGATGGAGATATGTTGGTAGATGATTTTGGACAGGAGATTGGTCCTCTTGATGACTATGCTACTGATGAAGAAATAGAGGATGATGAGGATTTTGCAGATATTTTCGATGATGATTTTGATGCAGAGGGAGGTGAAATAAATGCTTGAGGCTAATAGATTTAAAGCGTTAAAAATCGCCGTTGCTTCTCCCGAGAAGATTCGTTCTTGGAGTTATGGAGAAGTTAAGAAACCAGAAACAATTAATTATCGTACTTTGAAACCAGAAAGAGATGGTCTATTTTGTGAAAAAATATTTGGGCCAACCAGAGATTATGAATGTTCGTGTGGTAAGTATAAGAGACTAAGATACAAAAATATTGTTTGTGATCGTTGTGGTGTTGAAGTTACTAAGTCTAAGGTGCGTCGTGAAAGAATGGGACATATTGAATTAGCTACTCCAGTAAGTCATATTTGGTATGTAAAGGGAATCCCTTCTTATATTGGATTATGTTTAGATATGTCTCCTAGAGACTTGGAAGAAGTTATATATTTCGTATCCTATGTTGTGCTTGATGCTGGTGACACTCCACTTGTTAAGAAGCAAACTTTATCTGATAAAGAATACCGTGCTTATTATGAAAAATATGGAAATAGTTTTAGAGTTGGAATGGGTGCTGCAGCAATTAAGGAATTACTTAGTGAAGTAGATGTTGAAAAGGAAAGAGAAGAATTATCTAAAGAGTTAGAGACAGCACAAGGACAAAAGAGAGTTAGATTAGTTAAGAGATTAGAAGTTATTGATGCTTTTTATACCTCAGGTAATAAGCCTGAATGGATGATTTTGGAGGCTTTACCAGTTATTCCTCCTGAACTTAGACCAATGATTCAACTTGATGGTGGACGTTTTGCGACTAGTGATTTAAATGATTTATATCGTCGTGTAATAAATAGAAATAATCGATTAAAAAGGTTAATTGACCTTGGTGCTCCTTCTATTATTATTCAAAATGAGAAAAGAATGCTTCAAGAGGCAGTAGATGCTTTATTTGATAATGGTAGACGTGGTAGAAATGTTACTGGTCCAGGAAATAGACCTTTAAAATCATTATCTAGTATGCTTAAGGGTAAACAAGGTAGATTTAGACAAAACTTACTTGGTAAGCGTGTCGATTACTCAGGTCGTTCAGTTATTGTTGTAGGACCGGATTTAAAGATGTATCAATGCGGAATTCCAAAAGAAATGGCATTAGAGTTATTTAAGCCACATATTATTAATGGTTTAGTTTCAAGAGACCTTGCTAGTAATATAAAAGCCGCTAAAAAAATGATAGATAATCAAGATCCTAAGGTTTGGGATGTTGTTGAGGATGTCATCAAGGAATATCCTGTTATGTTAAACCGTGCACCGACTTTGCATAGGCTTGGTATTCAAGCGTTTGAACCTAAATTAGTATCAGGTCGTGCAATTAGGTTACATCCACTTGTAACAACAGCATTTAATGCTGACTTTGACGGAGACCAAATGGCAGTACACGTACCACTTTCAGAAGAAGCTAAGGCTGAGGCTAGAATCTTAATGCTTGGTTCTAACAATATCTTAAGCCCTCAAAATGGTAAACCAATAGTTACACCTAGCCAAGATATGGTACTTGGTAACTATTATATTACTATGGAAAAAGCAGGTATAGAAGGTGAAGGTAGAATATTTAAAAATGCAAATGAAGCTTTAATGGCTCATAGCCGTAAGGAGATTACATTACATGCTCGTATTGCGGTACCTGTTAATTCATTTAAACATAAAGTATTTATTGAGAGTCAAAAGAACAAGTATTTAATTACTACCGTTGGTAAACTTATGTTTAATGAGATTTTACCTGATTCATTCCCTTATATTAATGAACCAACAGATGCAAATATTGAAGGTATAACTCCAAATAAGTATTTTGTAGAGTATGGGGAAAATATACCAGAAAAGATTAAAGACATGCCTTTGACTAAACCTTTTGCTAAGGGAACTTTAGAAAAAATAATTGCTCAAGTATTTAAGAGATATAAGACTACTGAAACTTCTATTTTCCTTGATAAATTAAAGAATATGGGCTTTAAGCAATCTACTTATGCTGGTATTACAATAGCATTTTCAGATGTTGTAACTAGTAAGAATAAGGCTCAAATAATAGAAGATTCTAATAAAGAAGTTGCTAAGATTAATAAGCAATATCAAAGAGGTTTAATTACTGATAAGGAGCGTTTTGATTTAGTAATTTCTGTTTGGGATGAATCTAAGAAACAAATTCAAAAAGAATTACAAGGTTATGCAGATACACTTGTGGATAATCCAATATTTATTATGATGAATTCTAAAGCACGTGGATCTATTTCTAACTTTACTCAACTTGCTGGTATGCGTGGTATCATGCAAAAGCCTAATGGTGAGCCAGTAGAAATACCAATTAAGTCTTCGTTTAGAGATGGATTATCTGTATCTGAGTTCTTCTTATCAACACATGGTGCTCGTAAGGGTAGTGCTGATACTGCTTTAAAAACAGCAGATTCAGGTTATATGACAAGAAGACTTGTTGATGTTAGCCAAGATTTAATTATTCGTGAAGAAGATTGTGGTACTATTCAAGGTGTTACAGTACGTGAATTTACTGATGAGAAGAATGGTGTTATTGAACCACTTTATGATCGTATTGTAGGAAGATATACTAATAAGAAGGTTATTAATCCTGAAACTAAAGATGTTATTATTGATAAGAACTCTTTAATTACTGAGTCTATTGCTGATAAAATAGTTAAGGCTGGTATTAAAGAAGTAGAAATTAGAACTGTACTTACTTGTAAGACTGATCATGGTGTATGTCGACATTGTTATGGTGTTAATCTTGCTACTGGTAGTATGGTTGAAATTGGTGAAGCTGTTGGTATTATGGCAGCCCAAGCAATTGGTGAACCAGGTACTCAGTTAACTATGAGAACATTCCATACTGGTTGTGTAGCGGGAGCAGATATTACACAAGGTTTACCTCGTGTTGAAGAGTTATTCGAGGCACGTAGTCCTAAAGGTAAATCAACTATTGCTGAAGTGGATGGTAAGATTACTAAGATAGAGGATGTTCAAGGTAAATGGAAGATTACTATTCATAATGATAATGAAGATCGTGAGCATATAACTGCTTATGGTGCTAAGTTAAGAGTTGAAAAAGGTGATGTTGTAAGTGCTGGAGATCGTTTAACTGAAGGTAATATTTCACCTAAAGAGTTACTTGCAGTAACAGATCCTATTACTGTTCAAGAATATATCTTAAAAGAAGTTCAAAAGGTATATCGTTCTCAAGGTGTTGAACCTAATGATAAACATATTGAGTTAATTGCTAAGAGAATGATATCTAAGATTAAGATTATGGAACAGGGTGATACTGATTTGTTACCAGGTACTATGGTTTCAATTCTTGAATTTACTAAAGGTAATAAGGATGTTATTATTGAAGGGAAGAAACCCGCTATTGGAAAACCTATTTTACTTGGTATTACGAAAGCATCTTTGGAAACTGATTCGTTCTTATCAGCGGCATCTTTCCAAGAGACTACTAGAGTGTTAACTGAAGCCTCAGTTAAGGGTAAGGTAGATAAATTACATGGATTAAAAGAGAATGTTATTATTGGTAAGTTAATCCCTGCTGGTACTGGTGCTAAGGAATATTTAGATGTTGATTATTCTTTGGAAAAGGAATATCTTGATGATGAAGCTTCTGAGGTACTTGAAGACGAATATATAGATTAAGTTTTAATTTAAAAAGATTACATTTATGAAATGAACTATTTGGGATTCATTTCATTAGTAGTCTTTTTTTGTTTACTATGTATGTTTAAATTTTAGAGTATTTGTTATTTTATCAAGTCATTTTGCTTAATCTTACTTGATTTGAGTTATAAAATAAGATTTTAAGTAGTAATTTTTTAAATAGAAGTGAAGTTTTTTATTAAAAGTTTTGTTTTCTGTGTTACAATGTTTTTAGGATACAAGGTGATGATATATGGATTTTGAAATGCTATTAGATGAAATAATCAATTTAAGTGGTGAAGAGCAAGTTAATTATTTGAGTAAGTTTAAGGATTATGACTTTAGTAAGAAAGAATTATTTGAGATATTTTCTTTAATAGAGGAAGTTAATTATGAAAAGTTTTATTTTATATTTAAAGAATTGCTTAGTAAATTAGGAATGCTAGATTATTATTTATTAGTTATTAATATGAATAATGATTTAAATAACTTTTCTAAATATGGTAGAAGTGAGAATATGGATTCTTATTTTGAATATTTGTTAAAGTCAAATGATTTAAGTTATGAAGAAGATAATTTATATTATAATAATTTATTGAAATTATCTAATAATGTAATTAAACGATTAAGTGAGGATAAGATAAATTTATTAAGTAATATGGTTTATGAAAGAATAAGGTTAAATAAAAATATTAGTTTTAATGAGTTATCTTTTATTGGAGTTAGGACTTTGAAGGAATTAGGCTTAATTTCTATTAGCAATAAGATTAATAATACTATTTTAGATGGAGTATATGGTTATACTAATTTTAAATTATATATGTTAACTAAACCAGAGTGTAGGATACAATTAGATTATAATAAAATAGAAAAAGATTTTAATGGTGAAGAATTATTGTTTAGGTTATTATATACTTTGTTTCATGAAATTGAACATGTTAAACAGGTTAATTATTGTTTGAATAGGGATAGTTATAAAAATGATATGGGTAAGAAGTTAGCATTTTCTTATAAAAGAGGTTTTTTTATCGAATCTTTAGTGGGACATTCTAATATGGAGGATTATGATAATATTACTATTGAATATAATGCTAAATTGCTTGGTATGATCAGGTCTTTATCTTTTATTAAGGAAAATTTTAGTAGTTTATTTAATGAATCTTTTGTTAGAGATAAGTATTTAGAGGTAAATAAGATTATTTTGGATAATTATTTGAATTATCGTAAATTTAATAGTTTATTTAGTAAATATGAAAGAGAATATAATGATAGTCAGTATAAAAAAGATTTTGAGAAGACTTTAACTATTCTTAATTTTAATGGTAAAATAGTTAGTTATGGTAATAGGTTTTTGGATGAACAATTTATGTTGTTATTGATGGGTGAAGATAATGTATTTAGAAGAATTATTTTAAGTAAAAATATTCCTTTTGATAAACAAGAGAGTTTAGTGCTTGATAGTATTTATAAAAAAGAAAGTAAAAAAAGAAGTTAATATTTACAAATAATGATTATGTTGATAAAATTAAAGAGGAGGATTTATTATGCGTGAGATACCAAAGAAAAATTATTTTATATTATTTATTGTTAATAGGAATATTTCTATTAAATTTGCAACTGTTGTATAGTTGTAGGCTGAGGGTGTTTATTCCATCAGTTCGGAGGGAAGCGTTTTTTCTAAGTCGGCAAAAAGATTACTTGAAAAATGATTAAAACGTGCCGTTTTAATTTAGTTTTTTAAGTTTATAAAGTTGTGCTTCGGCACTTAAAGTTCATCGACTCCGGTATAGTATCTTTCGGAATTTTGTTCGGGATGACATCGCTGGGGATTGTTGAAAAGTGTCGTAGGGGCTATGAACTTTATAGATTTTATAAACTAAATTTTCCGGTACGATAAATTTAAATTCTTTTGGAGATATGATAATGGGGCTGTCCAAAAAGACGGATAGCCCC
>CAJKHY010000009.1 GCA_905199855.1 uncultured Clostridium sp. | reverse complement strand
CGGGTCAGAACTTACCTGACAAGGAATTTCGCTACCTTAGGACCGTTATAGTTACGGCCGCCGTTCACTGGGGCTTCAGTTCAAAGCTTCGTATTTGCGACTTACGTCATACTAACTTATCCCTTTAACCTTCCAGCACTGGGCAGGCGTCAGCCCCTATACATCCACTTACGTGTTAGCAGAGACCTGTGTTTTTGGTAAACAGTTGCCTGGGCCTATTCACTGCGGGTCTATCGCTAGACCACCCCTTCTCCCGAAGTTACGGGGTCATTTTGCCGAGTTCCTTAACCATAGTTCTCTCGCTCACCTTAGGATACTCTCCTTGACCACCTGTGTCGGTTGTCGGTACAGGCACCTATATGATTAGCCCTAGAAGCTTTTCTTGAAAGTTTGGCGTCATAAGTGTTAAGAAGTCCCGAAAGACTTCCGTCCCCATCACACTTCAGCATGTCAGTGTTACAGATTTACTCGTACACAAGCCTTTGTGCTTAGACCAGAATCCAATAACTGGCACTTATTAGCCTCCTTTGTCACTCCATCAGTCATATAGGTGGTACAGGAATATCAACCTGTTGTCCATCGACTACGCCTTTCGGCCTCATCTTAGGTCCTGACTTACCCTGGGAAGACGAACTTTACCCAGGAATCCTTAGTCAAACGGTGAATGGGATTCTCACCCAATTTTCGTTACTCACACCGGCATTCTCACTTCTAAGCGCTCCAGCTGTCCTCACGATCAACCTTCACAGCCCTTAGAACGCTCCCCTACCACTTGCACTAGGTGCAAATCCGCAGTTTCGGTATTGTGTTTAGCCCCGGTACATCTTCGGCGCAGTGTCACTCGACTAGTGAGCTATTACGCACTCTTTAAAGGATGGCTGCTTCTAAGCCAACCTCCTAGCTGTTTTGACAACTCAACATCCTTTCCCACTTAACACAACTTTTGGGACCTTAACTGGCGATCTGGATTCTTTTCCTTTCGCGTATGGACGTTATCACCCATACACTGACTCCTGGTTATACTTTCCTAGCATTCGGAGTTTGATTACACTCAGTACCTCTATGTGAAGCCATTGCATATTCAGTGCTCTACCTCCAGGAAGCTAAAACCAAGGCTAGGCCTAAACCTATTTCGGGGAGAACCAGCTATATCCGAGTTCGATTGGAATTTCTCCGCTAACCACAAGTCATCCGCGCACGTTTCCGGGTACGTCGGTTCGGTCCTCCATAAGGTCTTACCCTTACTTCAACCTGCTCATGGCTAGATCACTCGGTTTCGGGTCTATTGCATCATACTTAAACGCCCTATTAAAACTCGCTTTCGCTTCGGCTCCGTCTATTCAACTTAACCTTGCATAATACAATAACTCGCCGGTTCATTCTGCAAAAGGCACGCTCTCACCCATTAACGGGCTCGAACTTTTTGTAAGCATACGGTTTCAGTATCTATTTCACTCCCCTCCCGGGGTTCTTTTCACCTTTCCCTCACGGTACTTGTTCACTATCGGTCATTAGAGAGTATTTAGCCTTACGGGATGGTCCCCGCAGATTCCGACAAGATTACACGTGTCTCGCCGTACTCAGGATACCCTAAAGAGATTACTTCATTTCGTATACAGGACTATCACCTTGTATCGTTTAACTTTCCAGATAATTCTACTATGAAGTAATTTTGTGACTCCGTATATAGGGTCCTACAACCCCAGTCCAAAGACTGGTTTGGGCTCTTTCCTGTTCGCTCGCCACTACTAAGGAAATCGATTTTTCTTTCTTTTCCTCCAGTTACTTAGATGTTTCAGTTCACTGGGTTGCTTTCAATGTAACTATGTATTCATTACAAAGATACTAGCGCATTACCACTAGTGGGTTCCCCCATTCGGAAATCTCCGGATCAAAGTTAACTTACAACTCCCCGAAGCATATCGCTGTTTGTCGCGTCCTTCATCAGCTTCTAATGCCAAGGCATCCACCATACGCCCTTACAAATTTAACCACCATTTTGATTAATATATCCTAATTTGATTGAGATTAATTAAAATCTTAATGTCTTATTTTGATTAAAAATAAGACTTCCACATTATCAGTTTTCAAAGAACTATAAATGAGAGAAAAATTCTCTCAAAACTAAGCAAAACCGCTACACTGTAGCTAGATAGTTTATAAATTTCTATTCTCCATAGAAAGGAGGTGATCCATCCCCACCTTCCGGTAGGGATACCTTGTTACGACTTCACCCCAATCACCTGTCCTACCTTAGATGCCCCCCTCCTAAAAGGTTAGGCTAGCAGCTTCGGGTATTACAGACTTTCGTGGCGTGACGGGCGGTGTGTACAACACCCGGGAACGTATTCACCCCGACATTCTGATTCGGGATTACTAGCGATTCTAACTTCATGAAGTCGAGTTGCAGACTTCAATCCGAACTGAGACCAGATTTGGAGATTAGCTCCACCTCGCGGTATTGCGACTCATTATACTGGCCATTATAGCACGCCTGTAGCCCTAGACGTAAGGGGCATGATGATTTGACGTCATCCCCACCTTCCTCCGATTTATCATCGGCAGTCTCCTTAGGGTTCTCAACTTAATGTTAGCAACTAAGGATAAGGGTTGCGCTCGTTATCGGACTTAACCGAACATCTCACGACACGAGCTGACGACAACCATGCACCACCTGTCTCTCGGGTAACCTCCACTATATTTCTATAGCTTTGCCGAGGATGTCAAGTCTAGGTAAGGTTCTTCGCGTAGCTTCGAATTAAACAGCATGCTCCACCGCTTGTGCGGGTCCCCGTCAATTCCTTTGAGTTTCAGCCTTGCGACCGTACTACTCAGGCGGAGTACTTAATACGTTAGCTTCAGCACTGGAAATTCCAACACTTAGTACTCATCGTTTACGGCGTGGACTACTAGGGTATCTAATCCTATTTGCTCCCCACGCTTTCGTGTCTCAGCGTCAGTAATGGCCCAGTAAATCGCCTTCGCCACTGGTGTTCCTTCTAATATCTACGCATTCCACCGCTACACTAGAAATTCCATTTACCTCTACCACACTCAAGTCTACCAGTTTTTAAGACGAACCGGAGTTGAGCCCCGGGCTTTTATCTTAAACTTAATAAACCGCCTACACACGCTTTACGCCCAATAAATTCGGATAACGCTCGCCCCCTACGTATTACCGCGGCTGCTGGCACGTAGTTAGCCGGGGCTTTCTGGTATGGTACCATCAAACTAAGTTCATTTCCTAACCTAGCAATTTTTTCCATACAACAGAGTTTTACAATCCAAAGACCTTCATCACTCACGCGGCATTGCTCGTTCAGGGTTTCCCCCATTGACGAATATTCCTAACTGCTGTCTCCCGTAGGAGTTTGGGCCGTGTCTCAGTCCCAATGTGGCCGATCAACCTCTCAGTCCGGCTACGCATCGTCGTCTTGGTAGGCCATTACCCCACCAACTAACTAATACGCCGCAGGCCCATCTAAAAGCGAAGCTTTAAAGGCTCCTTTCAATATAACAAAAGCATCGTTATATATTATTCGGTATTAGCAATCGTTTCCAACTGTTATCCCCAACTTAAAGGTAGGTTACCCACGTGTTACTCACCCGTCTGCCACTAGGTGCAAATCCAAATCCAACTTTGTGCAAGCACTCTATTTTCATTGGTACACCTCGTTCGACTTGCATGTCTTAGGCATGCCGCCAGCGTTCATCCTGAGCCAGGATCAAACTCTCCAAAAAAAAATAATTTTTTGTTCGTTTGTTTTTTCCTAGCTACTCAAAGTAACGTTTTGCTCAGTTTTCAAAGAACATTTCTATTCATTTGCTTCTTTCTCGAAAAGCACCATTTACTATAACAGGTTCTTAATTACTTGTCAATAGTTTTTTTTGTTTTTTTGCATTTTTTTCTAGTTCTTTATAAATAATGGGTTTTCTTCAAAAGTGCATTACTAATATAACAAACTATTTAGTTATTGTCAACATTTTTTTTGACATTTTTTAACTTTTTTTATTTTTTATCTTAGTAATTTTTGTCACCTTTTTTGAGGCGCATTAATAATATAACAAACTATTTAATTAATGTCAACATTTTTTGACATTTTTTTGTAATTTTTTTTATTTGTTTTTTCGTTGTTTTATTATTATTTGCTCCTTTTTTCAAGTGCACTAATAATATAACAAGGTATTTAAGGAATGTCAACACTTTTTTTGAAATTTTTGCATTTTTTTGTCTTTTTTTCTATAGTTAAACACTATTAACCCAGTTCTGAGTAAAAAAACTTGACAATACGTGATTACACATATTTATTTTCATTGTAATAATACTTATGTTTTTATTAGTAATTATATTTTTTATTATGTTTATTGCTTTATCTTGGTTATTATATTTTAATATATGCACGAATAAAAAAAATAATACTATTTTTGATAATATTATTTTTTATTTACTTGACAATAAATGTCGTGATAGTACTCAATAATTTCTTTATTGAATGGAGGTTCTTTGGTTCTAACCATGTCAATTAGGTTGCCTAGTTCATATTTTAAGATAAAATCTAATCGTGGGGAGTAATGCATTTGTTTTTTATGATATGAATATTCCATTCTATCTAGTATTTTGAAACTTCCGTTTGGGAATACTCTTAGGTCTAAATCGTAATCAATGTATTTTATCACGTTTTCATCTATCAGGAACGGCGTAGCAATGTTACAATAAAAATAAATGCCATAGTCTTTTAGTTGGCCTATTATATTAAACCACCTATTTTTGAAGAAGAACATGATTGCTGGTTCTTTGGTTTTCCATACTTTTCCATCACTATCAATCACGTTGGTGTGATCGTTTCCAAAAACAATATAGTCTTCTTTGATGTCTAATACTACTGCTTCATCCCATTGACGATGCAATTTTCCGTTATGTTTATAGCAGTGTATTTCTAGTTTGTCTCCTATTTTAATATTATTATTCATTATACTTCCTCCAATAACTGAATGTATTTTACCACATTATTTGCTATTTTTAAAGATTTTTTTTTAAAGTTATGTTATAATTGTTGTAAGAATATGGAGGTGGATGTTAGTAAATGGTGTTTAAATACTTTTATTTGGGTCTTATTTCTATATTTAAATTACTTTTTTTAATTCTTTTATGTTTTTTTAAAGGATTAATTGAGGTTGTTCTTTTTATCCCTAAATATTTTGTTAAAGGTGTTATCTTTCTTTTTAAGAGAAAATGGGAAAAGGAACATTTTAATAAAATTATTTTTGCTTTATCTTTTTCGGTATATTTGATATGTGTATTTTTAATTTCAAGATGGATATTTCAAAATAGAAAACTTACGATGTTGGATAAGGATATCAAGGATTCTACTAAGATTGTAGAAAAAATTGAGGAGGATAAGAGAAATGATGCGGATGAAGAATTAAATAATCCTATTATTTCTAGTGAACGGTCATCTTTTAATTTATCTAATGCTAGTTTTATGAGTGCTGATTTAGATGAGTTAAAGGAAAAGAATAGTGATACTGTTGGTTGGATTAAGGTTCTTGGTACTAAAATTGATTATCCTTTTGTGCAAACTACTGATAATGATTATTATTTGAGTCATAATTTTAATAAGAGGTTTACTAATTTAGGTTGGGTTTTTGGTGATTATCGCAACAAATGGATTAATTTTAATAGAAATACAATTATTTATGCTCACAATTTGAATACAGGTCAATTCTTTGGTACTTTGCTTGATACTTTGAAGGAGTCTTGGTTTAATAATTATGATAATCATTATGTAAAGTTATCTACGTTTGATAGTGATACGATTTGGCAAGTTGTTTCTGTTTATACGATTAAGCCTGAAAGTTATTATATTAGATCTATTTTTAGTGATTATGATTTTAATGAGTTTCTTCATACAATTAAGGAACGTAGTGTTTTTGATTTTAATTATAATTATACTTTGTATGATAAGATTTTGACTTTGTCTACTTGTGATAATGGTGGTAAAAGAAGAATGGTTTTACATGCTAAGCTTGTTGGCATTCTATATAAGTAAAAGGAGTTACTTTTGTTAGCACTCCTTTTTTATTTGCTTACTAAGTCTAGGGCAGTTTGTAATTGGTTATCATTATCAGTGGTTGGGTTATTATAATAGTCTTCTTTTAATTCTACTTTGTTGGTTGGTTCTACCCCTACTTCGTTAATCCAATTGCCATCTGGGGTAAGCCACTTTTGGGTGGTATACTTAATCATGCTTCCATCATCTAAGTCGAATGTTTGCTGTACAGTGCCTTTTCCATAAGTGTTGATTCCTACGACATAACCTCCATAACTTTCTTTGATTGAGGATGCTAATATTTCTGATGCGGATGCTGATACGTTATCCACTAATACGGCGATGGGATATTCTTTTTTGTGTTCACTGGTTGAATATTTTTTGGTTGTTCCAGTTTTATCTTCTAACTGATAGATGATTTTGCCTTTCGGTAAAACGATATCTAACATATTGGTTACAACATCTAAGTATCCACCTGTATTTTGTCTAACATCGATGACAAGTGCTGTAATTCCTTCTTTTTCTAGTTCTTTTAATTTTTTGTTAAATTGGGTATCAGTTACCGAAGAGAAGATAGAAATGTACATATATCCTATTTTTTTGTTGTTTCTTTCGTATATTTCTGTGCTTACTGATGGTATTTCTACTTTTTTTGGCTTTAATTTGATGTTTAAGATTTCATCATTCCTTTTTACTTTTAGTTTAATGGCATCATTTGTTTTTTTTATATAATTGGAGACATCAGTAGCTGTTTTCCCTTCATAATTTTTCTCATCTACTTCTAAAATAATATCTCCTTTTTGTAAGCCTGCTTTTGAGGCTGGGCTATTATCAAAGACATTGCCGATAGTAATATTTTTATCATTGTCGACATATACTTCACAACCAATACCATTGTAAGTACCATTTACTCTTTCTAAAAACGATTCTGTTGTTTCTGTATCAATGTAAGTAGTATATGGGTCTGACACTGTGGCGAGCATACCGGCGATGGCATTGTCAATTAATTCCTGTTTATCAACTTCGCCATAATATTGGCTAGTAATGGTATTATATGTTTTTATTAGTTTATTAAAATCTTTGGTTAGGGTTATATAATTACCATTCGTAAAGACATTCATGAGCGAAAAGACACATAAGCCCCCGATGGCCATAGAAAATATTACAATGGCTATGACTTCTTTATAGGAAAATGTTTCACTCATTCTTATTTTTTTAAAGATATTTATTTTGTTTAGTAGTTCTTTGGGATTAAATCTTTTTTTCTCTTTTTTGTTTAGTTTGTTGAAGATGTTTATTTTATGAATGATTTTTTCTAGTTTGTTAGTTTCTTTTTTATTATTGTCCTTTTTTTTTAACATAATGATTCCCCCTTTTCTATTTTGCAAACCAATGTGTAAGGTAAACATGAGTGATATTACCATATGTATCGGTTTCGACTATTGCTTTATAAAATATGCCATAATAAGTTTTGGTATTACTATCTTTTTCATTTAAGATAGGATAACAGAACCAAGGCTTTGATTTGTATTTTTCAACCCTAATTTTGTCTACTGAAAATACGGCAACCCACATCATTATACATACTATTATAATGGCAATTGTTCTAGCATTACTTTCTCTTGTACGCATATTTAACACATCTCCTTATTTATGTTAATTATACCGCATATTTAATATTTTTTAAAGTAAATTTCACATAGTTTACACTATTTCATAAAATATATATGGTGAATAGGATGATTAATTATTTTGTTAATGCTTCGCATGTATTACAGGCATTGTATGCTACTTTATTTACTTGGGCGGTTACGATATTAGGAGCAGCGGTTGTTATATTCTTTAAGAGAGTTAACAAGAATGTGATGGATGCAATGCTTGGATTTGCGGCAGGAGTTATGATAGCAGCGTCGTTTTGGTCTTTATTGGATCCTTCTATTGCGATGGCTAATAGTTTAAAAATGACTGCTTGGTTAATCGCTTTTATTGGTTTTTTCTCAGGTGGTATGCTTTTATTTGTTGGAGATAAGATATTTGATTTGATTAATAAGAAGAAGAATGCAAACAGTAGTAGTTTTAAAAGATGTTTGATGTTGATATTTTCTATTACTTTACATAATATTCCTGAGGGGTTAGCGGTGGGAGTTTCTTTTGGGACTTTGGCATATAATATTGGAGGGTCTTCTTCTTTATTAGAGGCATGTTTGTTAGCACTTGGCATTGGTTTACAGAACTTTCCTGAAGGGAGTGCGGTTAGTTTGCCTTTAAGAAGAGAGGGAATGTCTAGGAGAAAAGCTTTTTTCTATGGACAATTAAGTGGTGTTGTGGAACCAATTGCTGGTGTTATTGGGGCTATTTTGGTTATTAAAATAAGGCTGGTGCTTCCCTTTTTACTTGCTTTTGCAGCGGGGGCTATGATTTATGTAGTGGTTTGTGAGTTAATACCAGAGAGTCAAAGTAATAAGAAAAAAGACCTTATGGCCTTGTTTACTTTAATCGGTTTTAGTGTAATGATGATACTAGATGTTGCTTTAGGCTAACTAGTATCTTTTTTTTATTTTTTTTCTAATAAGGCAATACATTCGATATTGTTTGTTCTTGGAAACATGTTAAATGGTGTTAATTCAATTACTTGGTATTTTTTTGAGAGTAGGTTTAAATCTTGTTTTAATGTTTTATAGTTGCATGAGGTATATATAATTTTTTTGGTATTACTATTTAACAAGTTATTTATGACGTCTTTGGTTAGACCACTTCTTGGTGGGTCCACGATAATGGTATCATAAGACTTTGTTGCGATAATGCCTTTGGCATCACTCAAAATGAAGTTGATGTTATTAAGGTGATTTAATTTTTTATTTAAATTGGCATTTTCTATGGCAGATTTTACTATTTCAACACCAGTGATGTTTGTGTAATTATCTTTTAAATAGATGCCAATTGTCCCTGTTCCACAGTAAAGATCTAGTAAATTATTTCCTGTTTTGCCATAATACTTGATTTTGTCATATAGTTTTAGCATTATTTCATGGTTTACTTGCATGAATGAGTTTGGGTTTATGGTGTAGATTAGGTTTTCTATTTTTTCTTTGATGTAAGGAGTGCCATAGACTAGTTTATCTTTAATATAAATAGATTTAATTAATGGGTTGGTTTGTAAATATTTAATATTTTCTTCGGTAATTTTACCGTCAAAGATTATCATTACTTCGTGGGTGGTGGTTGTTCTTATGGTGATTTCATTCACTTTGTTTAAGTCGATTCTTTTTATTTGATTGTATACGTTTTTAATATTTTCTTCTAAAAGAAGGCACTTTTCGATCGGAACAATGGTATTTGTTTGTTTTTGATAGAAACCGATTTCTTTGTTTTGAACGTGAAATACTACTTTGTTGCGATATTTTTGTGATTTGCCATGGACTATTTTTCCTACATGGTAATCTTTAAATGCGTTTTTGATGATGTTTTCTTTGTATTCATTTTCTTTATCAAAAGAGATGTGTAAATAGTTGCAACCTCCACATGTATAGTAATGTGGGCATGATATTTCTTTTCTTTCTTCACTTGGTTTTATTATGTTGATGAGTCTACCGATAGCATATCTTTTTTTGATGTCAATTATTTCGATTTCGATGATTTCATTTAGGAATGCGCCTTTTATGAAGATGACTATATTGTTTACTTTGGCTATGCCGTTTCCAAAGGTATCTATATCTATTATTTTTACTTGATAATTATTTCCTATATTCATGATTACTCCTTTTTCTTTATTATATCAAAAATATTTGCGTTTAGGTAGAGAAAAAGAAAGCTGGATGCTTTCTTTTCATATTAATTGTTTTTGGTTCGTGTGATGTGCTTTTTAAAAATGAATTTAGGATATCATTAATTTTTATTTTTAGATATGATGTTGTTATGGATCACTGCAACCATAGTATTTTTCTTTTATAATATCAGTATCAATAACGATTTCTATTTGGTTATCTTTATCTAATATAGTGCTTAGGATGGTGGCTATCCCGATTACGGTGCCTAACATTTCTTTTATTTTTTCTTTTTTGGCAAATGATACTCCTGGTATTTCAATCTATTGGTTAAATTTTTTGGAGTCGAAATGCTTGTCTCCTTTTTAAATTTGTTTGGTTTTTGTTATTTCACTTACATAAAACACTTTTTTTCTTCTTTCTTTTAGTTATTTTGTAAAAGTGTTTTTATTGGTGGGGCGATAAAACCGTATTTTATTTTGTTCATATGGTTGGGCATCTTTTCTATTTATCATTAAAGTATTCTTTGATATTGGTATAACCTTCTTCAAGTAATATTTCTTTTTGGTATTTAGCATTTTTGTTTCTGTACATTACTTTAACTATTTTATTTTGGTTTCTTAAGATGTTTGCTTCTTTTAAGATGTCAATAAGAGGCATGTTTTTTTCAATGATAAAAGCACATTTTTCTTTGGTTTCAGGAATTTTGAAGTTTTTTTCTAAGAGAATTGATACTAATCTTTCAAAACCAATTGAAAATCCACAGGCTGGTGTTGATATATTTATAAATTTGCTTATCATTTTATCATATCTACCTCCCCCACCGATGCTACCTTGGAATTCGGGACTTGTTATTTCAAAGATTGGTCCTGTATAGTATGACATTCCTCTTACTAAGGTTGGATCGAATATGATATTGGCATTGCAAGTGTTTTTTGCTGTAACTATTATATTTTCTAGGTTTTCTATAATATTATCTTCTAGGTAGTCGTTGAATAGATTTCCACAGTAATCTTGTGGGCTGTTTATTACTTCTCTTTTGAATAGGTTTAAATAGGTTTGGATGTTTTCTTCATCGAAGCCTTTTTCTAGTAATTCTGTTTTTACACCAGTATCTCCTATTTTGTCTAGTTTATCTAGTGATATTAAGACTTTGTCTATATCTTCTTCTTTGAATCCTGCATATAAGGCCATGGATGATAGGATTCGGCGGTCATTTATTCTTATGGTGTAGTTAATAGGAAATTGGTTTAGTAAGGTGCTCGTGGCAGTGATTAGGTCGATTTCTGCTATGATGCTATTTTCGCCTAAAATATCAATATCACATTGGGTGAATTGACGATATCTTCCTTTTTGGGGACGTTCAGCACGGAAAACTGGTCCTATTTGCATAGATTTGAATGGGTATGATAGATTATTGGCATTGTTGGCGTAAAATCTTGATAATGGTAAGGTTAGGTCGTAGCGAAGCCCACTGTCAGTTAGGTCGGTGTCTTCTGCTTCTTTTAGTTTTTCACCGCGTTTTAGAATTTTAAAGATTAATTTTTCGTTTTCACCACCTTGGTTACTGCTTAGGTTCTCAATGTGTTCCACTATTGGGGTTTCTACTATGTTATAACCAAAATTTATATATGTGTTTTTTATTTTTGTTATAACGTATTCACGAATTTGCATTTCTTCTGGTAAAAAATCACGCATGCCCTTGACTGGAGTTTTGATTAGATTCATTGTGTAGCTCCTTTCTTTATTTTTTATAACATTTTATAGGGTTTTAAATAGAGTTTATCTTGAGTGGTTTGATAAATCGCTATTTCATTGTTTTGTTCATCTATAAATAAACACATATTGGTGTTATATTTGTTTGGGATGATATTGCCATTTTTAATTTTTGAAGCGTTGGTGTTATCAATTTTAATGGTTTGGATGTCTTTGATAACATCTTTTATTTTTAATATTTTGTACTTGCCTTTGGTAATTTCGTCTAGTGTGTATGCATCATTTATGGTGAAACTGCCTTGCTTTGTTCTTCTTAGGGCTGTCATTGTGGCTCCGGTGGAAAGATAATTGCCTATATCATTTACAAGGCTTCTTATGTATGTGCCTTTGGTAACTTGACATTTGATTTCAAAGTTAATTTTATCGTTATCTTGGATAGGGTCACTTAGAAGAGTAATGCTTTTTATGTTAATGTTTTTTTTAGGTAGGGTTACTTCTTCGTTATTTCTTGCATAGTTATATAGTTTTTTGCCATTTACTTTGACTGCTGAATAAATTGGGACTTCTTGGATTTGAGGTCCAATGAAGTGATTTAGGCAGTCTTTTATTTCTTGCTTGGTTATGTGACTAGCATTTTTTTCTTTGATAATTTTGCCTTCTATGTCATAGGTATCAGTTTGTATTCCTAGGGTTAATTGGGCAATGTATTCTTTGTCATAGTTTGTTACTAGTTCTGTTAATTTGGTGTATTTGCCTAGGGTAATTACGAGGATTCCTGTGGCTAGTGGGTCAAGTGTTCCTGTGTGTCCTACTTTTTTGATATGAAAATATTTTGAGATGATGTTAACGACATCTCTACTTGTGTAATGACTGGGTTTGTCAATGACTAGAAATCCACTTAGGTTATTTGTCATCTTCTTTTATTTTTTCAATGATATTTTCTATTTTCATACCATATGATACGGATGTGTCATACACGAAGGTTAACTCAGGCATTTTTCTTAGGTGGGTTACTCTTTTGCATAGTTCACTTCTAATGAAACCACTGGCTTTGTTTAAGGCATTTTCTAGGGTTTCTTTATTTTCTTCGTGTATAGTTGTGAAATATACTTTGGCATAGCTAAGGTCATTTGATACTTTGACATGGGTTATGGTAACAAAGGTGATGTTTTCATCTTTTATTTCACTTGCAATAATTTTGCTTATTTCTTCAACAAAGATATTGCCGATTCGTTCTGTTCTTATACTCATTGTTAAAATGCCTCCTTACTTTTTTGGGACGATTTCGTAGGCTTCGATGATATCTTTTTCTTTTATGTCATTATAGTTTTCTATGGTGATACCGCATTCTAAGCCTTCCTTGACTTCTTTGACTTGGTCTTTTTCACGGGCAATGCTGTTGATGTTGCCATCATAGATTACGATACCATCACGAATGATTCTTGCTTTAGCATTTCTTTTGATAATACCATTTAGGACATAACAACCAGCAATTGTTCCTACTTTAGAAAATTTGAATAATTTTCTTACTTCAGCACTGCCAAGGATATTTTCTACATATTCAGGGTCAAGGACACCTCTCATTGATGCTTCGATTTCTTCTACTAACTTGTAAATGATATTGTATAATCGGATGTCAACATTTTTACTTTTGGCATATTCAACTATTTTGTTGTCAGGTCTTATGTTAAATCCTATGACAATAGCGTTTGAAGCGTTGGCTAAGACAATATCACTTTCGCTGATGGCTCCAATGCTACTTCTTATGATGTTTATTTTGACACCGTCAACATTAATTTTTAGCAATGAATTTTTTACAGCTTCTTCACTGCCTTTGACGTCGGCTTTTAAGATGACATTAATTTCTTTGATGCCTTCATTAATTTTAGAGAATAGTTCATCAAGAGATAGTGATTTACTGGTTTGAGCTGTTTGATTTTTTTGATGTTCTTTTCTTTGTTCAGCAATTAATCTTGCTTTTTTCTCATTTTCAAAAACAAAGAATTTATCACCTGCAGATGGAGATTCGCTTAGTCCTGTGATGGATACAGGCATTGACGGTAAGGCTTCGACTAAGTCAATTCCACGGTCATCTTTTAGGGTTCTGATGCGACCATGACTAGTTCCTGCGACAATTGAATCTCCTAATCTAAGAGTTCCATTTTGAATTAGGATTGTGCTTACAACTCCTAGGTTTTTGTCTATTTTGCTTTCGATAACGGTACCTGAAGCATAACGGTCAGGGTTTGCTTTTAATTCTTGAAGTTCTGCGACAAGTAAGATTCTTTCTAGTAGGTCTTCGATGCCCATTCCAGTTTTGGCTGAGATGTTTACAAACATATAGTCTCCACCCCATGCCTCAGGGTTAATGCCATTATTGGCCATTTCGGTCATAACTTTTTCAGCGTTGGCATTTTCTTTATCCATTTTATTAACTGCGACAATGATAGGTACTCCCGCTGCTTTGGCATGGTCAATTACTTCTTTTGTCTGTGGCATAACACCATCATCGGCCGCTACTATTATGATAATAATATCTGTAATTGAGGCTCCTCTGGCACGCATTTCTGTGAAGGCTGCGTGTCCTGGGGTATCAATGAATGTTATTTTTTTATCTTTGTAATTTATTTGGTAGGCGCTTATGGCTTGAGTAATTCCCCCTGCTTCTCCGCCGGCAACATCAGTTTTTCTAATGGTATCTAGTAATGTTGTTTTTCCATGGTCAACGTGCCCCATGATGGTTACTACTGGTGGTCTTTCTTTTAAATCTTTTGGATCATCGATGACAACAAATTGTTCAAAATTAGTTACATCAGTGGTTTCTTCCTTTTTTAGTTCTTTTTTGTATTCGGCTGTGATTATTTCGGCTGAATCAAAATCAATTTTACTGTTGATGGTTATCATGATACCTAGAGTAAATAGTTTTTTGATAATTTCGCTGGCACTGATGTTTAAGGATGAAGCTAAATCGCTTACTGTCATGCCTTCTTTATATAAAATGATGTTTTCGTTTTGAGCGTCGTTTGTTTTTAGTTTTTCTTTGTTTTTGTACATTTCTTTCTTTTTGTCTTTGAACTCTTTTTTATCTTTGTATTCTTTTGAATTTTCTTTTTTGTTGTTTTTGTTTTTCTTTGGGTGTTTTTTTGTTGTCTCCATATGAATGTCTTCTACTGGTTCTAGTTCGTCATAATATGAATCAGTAAATTCTTCCATATTTTCTTCTACTTCTTCTTTGTCTTCATTTTCTTGAGTTTCGTTGTCTAAAGGAGTTTCATTTGCTATTTCATTATCTAGCAAAATAATATCTTCATCTTCTAATATATCATTTTCGCTACTGACTTTAATACCTAATTTTTTGCAAAGGGTAATAACTTCATTAACATTTTTATTAATATCTAAAGCGTATTCTAATACACTCATCATAGATATCACCTCCTATTTTATTTGTTTATAATATTTTTTAATTCTTCATATATATTGTTTTCTATTTTTGTTTCAAGATGTTTTTCTAGGGCTTTGGTTTTGATAGCTTTTTCTAAGATGGTTAGGTCCTTTTTGATGTAAGCTCCTTTACCATTTGCTTTACCTGTTAAATCAATGAATACTTCATTTTCTTTGTTTTTTACAACACGGATTAACTCTTGTTTGGGTAATTTTTCTTTGGAAACAACGCAACTTCTAAGAGGTATTTTTTTAGTTTTCATCGGTATCACTTACTTTGTCGTTTTCTTTTTTTGTGTTGAGTTCACTCTTTTTTAGTATTTCTAG
The DNA here is from genome assembly GCA_905199855.1 of uncultured Clostridium sp. Taxonomy (GTDB): domain Bacteria; phylum Bacillota_I; class Bacilli_A; order RF39; family UBA660; genus CAG-762. Next base: position 18,441 of record CAJKHY010000009.1, on the reverse strand, counting down.
TTTGTAATGAGTAAGGCGAGCTGCAAGTTTTACATTTTGTCCTTTTTTGCCAATTGCTAATGATAAGTTATCGTCATCAACTATAACACTGGCTTCTTTTTTCTTTGGATCTTCAATGATAACTTCAAGGTTTTTAGCTGGGCTTAGGGCATTTTTAATAAATGTTATTGGGTCTTTATCATATAGTACAACATCTATTTTTTCGCCATTTAATTCTTTTAAAATACGGGCAATTCTATTACCTTTTTCACCTATAATGGCACCGATTGGATCAACATTAGGGTTAGTTGTATAAACACTGATTTTGCTTCTAATGCCTGCATCTCTTGCTACTGAATATAGCATAATTGTGCCATCTTCTAATTCTGGTATTTCGTTTTCTAGTAGTCTTTTTAAGAAACCATAGTGAGTTCTTGATAATAGAATAAATGGTCCTTTTGGTCCAAAGTCTACTTTTGAAATGTAAACACGAACTTGTGAACCCATTTCTAGTTTTTCTCCTGGAATGGTTTCATTTTTTGGAAGTATACCATGGGTTCTTCCTAAATCTACAAAATAGTTATGCTCATCTTCTCTTGAGAGGATGCCCATCATTAGTTCATCTTTTTTATCCTCAAATTCTTCCATTAATGAATTTTTTTCGGCTTCTTTTATTTTTTGCACCACTACTTGCTTAGCTGTTGACGCGGCAACACGGCCAAAATCTTTTGGTGTTACTTCGTTTTCAATAGTTTCCCCTATTTGAATGCTTGGAATGATTTTTTGTGCTTCTTCTAAGTCAATTTCTGTTTTTTCATTTTCTATTTCTTCTACAACTGTTTTGTATGAAAATACTTTGATTTCTCCGGTTTGTTCATCAATAGTAACACGACTATTGGTTAGTGAATTAAAGTTTTTCTTGTAAGCTGCATTTAGTGCTGCTTCCATGGCCTCTAGAACAATTGATTTGTCAATTCCTTTTTCTTTTGTAATGTTTTCTAGGGCTTGTAAAAATTCTTTTCCGTTCATTAGTTATCACCTATTCCTTTCGATGTCACATCTAGTATGTAACTGCTTTCTGATATGTCATTTTTGTCTAATATGGGATTAATTATTGTTGATGCTTCAACACAGGTATCAATGTCGACGCCTTCTTTTTTATCAATGGTTATTCTTAGGAAGTTGTTACCATCTTCTTTAATATATTCGATTTTATCAATGAATATATCTTTTGCATTTAATTTGTCCTCGATTAGACTTCTTACTTTGTCTTCAATTTTCATTTGTCCCTCCATAATACAAAATAAACGAGTGGGTTTTGCCACTCATCAAGTAAATAAATTATAGCATAGTATTTTTATTTGTACAATGGTTTTTTCGTTTTTTGTATTTTTTTCTTTGTAATATAAGGCTTTTTGAATTTATATATGAAAAAAAGATTGCATTGCAACCTTCTAATATCAATTGGCGCGCCCAATAGGAGTCGAACCCATAACCTTTTGATCCGTAGTCAAACGCTCTATCCAATTGAGCTATGGGCGCGGGTTAATAGTTTATACAAAAAAAGATTTATTTGATAAACCTAAGATGGTGGCTTCAGGTGGAATTGAACCACCGACACAAGGATTTTCAGTCCTCTGCTCTACCGACTGAGCTATGAAGCCATATGGCGGTTCCGACGAGGATTGAACTCGCGATCTTCTGCGTGACAGGCAGACGTGATAACCACTACACCACGGAACCATGGTTGCGGGAGCTGGATTTGAACCAACGACCTTTGGGTTATGAGCCCAACGAGCTACCAGGCTGCTCCATCCCGCGATAAACTAATTGGCGGAGGAAAAGGGATTCGAACCCCTGCGTCGCTTTCGCGGCCTCTCGGTTTTCAAGACCGATCCCTTCAACCGGACTTGGGTATTCCTCCATAAAATGGTGCCTAAGGTCGGACTTGAACCGACACGAGTGTTAATGCTCGCAGGATTTTAAGTCCTGTGCGTCTACCTATTCCGCCACTCAGGCAATGATGACACTTTTCGGAAATGTCTTCTATATTGTACAATACTTTTTTTAGTTTGACAATACTTTTTTTGTATTTTTTTTAATTTTTTTATCAAACCTAGGTTTTTAAAACTATTACATACTATTATATGAGATGTTTTCCTATATAATTGGTGCTTTTTATCTATTTTTTTCTCTGCTGTTATAATCTAATAGCAAATGTTAATGATATAGAAATCGTTAGAACATATAATATTTTTGTATTTTACGACTAATATTAGGCTATTAAAAAACCCTTAAAAATAAGGGATTAATTTCATTAGTGGTGCCTCGTATGCGACTTGAACGCATGACCCTTTGATTAAAAGTCAAATGCTCTACCAACTGAGCTAACGAAGCAAATTTACATATAAAGTGGCTGCCTCGGCTAGATTCGAACTAGCGCGTGCCACAGTCAAAGTGTGGTGCCTTACCGCTTGGCTACGAGGCAACGACAAAGTGGTGGAAGGAGATGGAGTCGAACCATCGAACCCGAAGGAACAGATTTACAGTCTGCCGCGTTTGACCACTTCGCTATCCTTCCAAATAAAAAGATGGTGCCGAAAACAGGAATTGAACCCGTAACCTACTGATTACAAGTCAGTTGCTCTACCAATTGAGCTATTTCGGCAATAAGATGGTGGGCGATATAGGACTCGAACCTATGACCCCCTGCTTGTAAGGCAGGTGCTCTAACCAACTGAGCTAATCGCCCATTTTGTCCGCTTTGGTGCTGACATCAATTAATATATCATTTATATGCATTGCTTGTCAAGACTAAAACGAAATTTTTTTTATTTTTTTACATTTTATCAGTTACTTCTTTAATTTTTTCACTTATCCATACGTCTAAGCGTTCTTTCAATGGTTCAAAACCACTTTTTGTTTCAGCCATTCTTATTAATCTTTTCCCATCATTTTTATAATCAATATCTTTTATGCTTAATTGTAATTGATTATTACTTTCATCGACTTTGATTACTTCAGTATAAATCTTATCTCCTATTTTTACATAATCGTTGATATTTTTGACATATCCATAAGAAATTTCTGAAATATGTATTAATCCTTGATATTCATCATCAACTTCGACAAAGGCTCCATAATTTTGTAAACCAATTACTTTTGCTTTGACGATTTCTTCTTTTTTATATTTTGCCATGTATACCACCAACTTAGATTATAGCAGTTTTTTAGTTATTTTTCAACCTATTTGCTATTTCTTTTATTTTTCTTAGTCTATGATTTAATCCTGATTTAGTAATTTTATTGCCCGTTTTTATGGTAATTATGTCACTTAGTTCTTGAAGTGAACTTTCGGGATATTGTAATCGATAATTGATTACTTCTTTTAATTTTTCATCTAATAGGTCTATTAAGCCACTTTCTTTTAGTAGTTGAATATCTTTAATTTGGCTGTTAGATGTCATAAATACTTTATCCATATTTGCTTGTTCACAATTGTTTAGTCTATTGGTCATGTTTTTGTGATCACGATAAATTCTTATGTCTTCAAAGTACATGACGGCATTAAATGATTTGATAATTCTCAGGAAGTCTGCTATTTTTTCGGCTTCTTTTATATATATCATATAGTTTTTTTCGCGTTTTATGACTTTGCTGTTGAGATTATATTTGTTTAATATTTGGCTAATAAATTTTGCGTATTTGAAATTATCTACTAATAGTTCTAGGTGATATCTTGATGTTTTAGGGTCGTTAATGCTTCCTACACACATGAATAATCCTCTAAGGTAGGCTCTCACTTCTTCTTCATCTTCTATAATATAGTCTTTGGGAATGTTTAAATAATTTCCTTGTTCATCAAGAATTGATAGGTCTTTTAGTATCTGCTCATTTTTTTCTTTAATATCTAATATGTAACTTAAACCTTTGTTAAAGTTATATCTTTTTCGTATGGTGATGATGGGGGTAGTATCATAGATATCTTTAATTAACTTAAATATTCTTCTTGCTATAGCACTGTTTTCAATGGTAATGATAATTGATTTATCTATTTTAGCAACATTTCTAATAATTGCCGATAGTTCAGAGATGTTTTCAGTTCTGCCACTATCTAATCGTGCTACTTCACTTTTTATTTCATAGGAAAAACTCATATTCTACCTCGCATTACGTATGAAAATATGGCAAAGGCTGTTTTCATGTAATCGTGTCTTACTTGTTTATTATTGATAACTGCTAAATTTTCTTTGATTACTTCTATTTTCATTTTATCTAGATTTTCATCATCAATTAATATTGGTGTGCTGTGTTCTTCTTTTTCATATATTTGTTTAACATCTAAATCTATTGGTGTGGTGTTGGCAATGATAGCATCTAAAAAGTTTTCTTTGGTGTGTTTGTTTATCACTTTTATAAAGTTTGAAACATTGAAGTTATCTGTTTCACCATGTTCAGTCATTATGTTGCAAATATATACTTTTTTGGCTTTTGATTTAATTAGAGCTTCTTTCATTTCTTTATTGATAACATTTGGTAAGATGCTTGTGTATAGACTACCCATGCTAAATACAATTAGATCTGCTTTTTTGACGGCTTCAAGGGCTTGGTCAGTTACTTTGACTTCATGTTCATATTCGATATAGTCTATTTTTTTGCCCGCTTTTGTTATTTTTGATTCTCCTATTATTGTTTCATTATCTTTTGTGTGGGCAACAAGAACAGCTTTATCTTCGGTGAAAGGAAGAATTTTACCTTTGATATTTAATATTTTACTTAATGATTCAAGTGATTTGGTTAGACTTCCTGTGATGTTATATAAGGCTGTGAGTAAAAGGTTACCCATGGCATGATTGTTTAAATCACTGCTGGTATGGAAGCGATATTGTAATAATTGTTCTACTAATGGTTCTACTTCACTTAATGATACTAATACATTTCTTAAGTCTCCTACCGCTGGGATGTTGAATTCTTGTCTTAGTTTTCCTGTTGAAGATCCATCGTCGGCTACCGATACTATTGCGGTAATGTCTAAAGGAAATAATTTTAATCCTCGAAGTAGAACTGATAAACCCGTGCCTCCACCTAATACAACAACTTTTTTCATGTTAGTCACCTCTTAATGCTATTATATAATAAATATATTAAAAAAGAAATGCTTTTTTACACATTTCTTAGTTAGGCATTTTTTCTAGAAATAGTGGTAATAATTTAGTTAGTAAAGCTTGTTCTACTACTTCAATAACATAATTTATACCATTTTTTTCTTCTAATTTAATTATTTTATATTCATCTTTTATATCAGTTTCATTATCATTTACAAGAGCTACATAATAATAATTAATATTTTCAATATTTATTTTCTCTAAAACAGCATATTTTTCTTTATTATTTAGGGTAATCATACTATTTACATCTATTCTCATTATAAACTTCTCCTTTTAGACTTTGTGTTTTCATAACTGATTCCTAATTGTTCAAGAACTGTTTTCAAAACACTTTTGCCTCTTTCTCTAGGATTGTTATTTTTAATTTCATCAGGTAGGCTATCTACTGATACAATGCTTGCAAACGTATTATTTTCTATATTATCTTCTGTAGAATCGTCGATAAGATTATCTAAATTATATTCTTCTTTAGCATTGTTAGTTGGTGATACCCTTTCTATTAAAGCATCTAAGCCCTCTTCATCATTTTGTTCTACTGCTTCTTCTACCAAATTATCTAAATTATATTCCTGATTTTCTTCATCATAACTTTTTTCTTCCGATTCACTTGGAAAATTATATGGCTCTTTATCAGGTATAAAACTATCTAAATTATATTCTTCTTGTGGTTCTTCTTGTTTTTCAAAATCGGTTAAAGGAACAAACTCTTTTTCATTTTCTATTACTGAATTAGATTTATTGTTATCAAAGATTGGATTAAAACTAATAACAGGAATATCTCCACTGTGGGTTTCTTTTGTTTTGTCCTCTTCTTTAATTATAGGTTCTGCTTTTGCCGGTTTATCATTTTCCCAATTATCATATTTAATATTAGGCGTATCATTTATTTCGGTTAAAGTATTTTCTTCAACTATAGGTTCATTCTCCATATTAAATTGTAATAAGGCTTCTTTTATAGTTTTAATTTGATCTTCGGTTAATTTAACTTCACCATCATTATTTAATTCTTTTTCATCTTTAATGATGTGGCTTTGTTCAAAGTCTTTAACAGGTTCAAAATTATCTTCTTTTTGAGGTAAGTTAGAATATGAACTTGCAAACTCCATAGATATATCTTGATATTCTGGTTCGTTATTAGCAAGTTCTAGTTTTTCTATCTCTTGATTATTTTTACTAATGCTTTCTCTTAGTTGTTTTACTAATTTATTGTTTTTTTCTTGGCTTTTAATTTCTTTTAATTGTTTTTCAACTAAGATACCAAGATCATAGTAGCTCCTAGAATCTTCTTGTAAACGATATTTTTTAATTTGATTTTCGCGTTCTTCAAGAATGCTTAGGATTTTTTCTCTTTTTGTTTTGATGGCATCATAATCAAAACATTCTGTTTCTACAAGTGATGATAAAGATATCATTCTAATCTTATTTCCTACTAGGTAATGATTAGTTTTTAATGCTTTTACACTCTCACGTTCTTGTTTTAGTTTTTCTTTAATATCTTTATCTTTTGGATTAGCACGGTTTTCAGTATTTAATTTTTTTAGGATTCTTTCTTCTTTTAATTTAATATTTTCAGCATATATTTTTTCTATCTCTTGCAATTCTTCTAATTCTCTATTATCTAATTGTGTAGGAGCATAAAAGTTTTCTGCAAAGAAAGACTGTAAATTGTTTTCAAGAATATTATTTGCTGTATCATTAGTATTTTTTAGAGTTAAAGCATCTTTTAAAGCAATTTCCGCACTGTTATTTTTTTCTCTTAGAGCTATTATATCTTCATTTCTTTTGATAAATACTTTTATTTTCTTTAATCTATCAGTATATTCTTCTAAATTTTGGGCACTTTTAATTTCGATATCACTTTCTAATTCTTTAAAAAACCAGTTTTTGTCTTTATCATAAGATTTTAATACTTTATCATATTCTTTTCTTGTAAGATTCCTTTGTTTAATTCTTTCTTCAATTAACTTAATTATGGTATCAAGCCTATCACGTTCTTCTATAGCAGTGTACATTTCATTATCTGTTCTATAATTTTCTTCTAGTAGTGATAAGTTTTTTTCATATTCTATCTCTCTTAATTCTTCTAATTTTCTAGTGTGTTTTTTGTAATTTTCAATTGATTTTTCAATATTTATACCATCTTTTATATTACTGGCATCTAATTTGATAAAGTATTCATATTTTTTTAATTCATCACCCATAAATTCACCTCATATCTTATTTTTTGGTAACCTGTTATAGTTTTAAGTTATTTAGTGTTATTATATAACATTTTATGATAAAGCCACTACCTCTTTTTGTGATTTGTATCTTTGACTTCATCAACGGCTTTATTATTAATACCCATTATTTTTCTTGCTACTTTGCTTTTTTCAGCATCTATAACTACTTTCCTATATTCAGCATTAGTAAGTGGATTTTTAATAATTCCTATTTTTCTTTGATTTGTCTTTTCTGGTAATTCTTTTATTCCGTTTTCTTTTGCACTAACAAACTCTCCAACAATACGCATGACATCTTCATTGGAATTTTGTGTTTGTAATTCTCTTAACTTTCTTGTTTTTTGATTTTTTAGATTTTCTAAAACAAGTTTGTCTTGGTTGGCTTTTTTATATTTGTTTAGTACTTCTAATTGAACTTGTACTACTTCTTTTAATGTTTTTTCAATATTTTGTCCCTTTAAAGCCGTAAGAAAACTAGATATTGCTCTTAATTTTTCAGTATAATCATTATATTGTCCCATCGTATTTGCTATGTTTTTTAAATTAACTAAAGCATTTAAACTGGCATATTTTTTATATAATGGTTGAACTTCCAGTGCCATTTTTTGTAGTTCTTTATCGTTTTTCTTAACTATCATTCCAGTATATAGTTCTTTGTATTCTTGATAATTGGTTGCTATAGCTTGCTCATTTGCTATGTTTTCACCCGTTTCATCCAATAATTCATTTATTTTATGATTAATACCTATTTCTAAAGATTTTATACGATCATCTTCTTCGCTTATTTCTTCTTTTTTAGAGTCTAGATTTTCTTCTATTTCTTTTAATTCACTAATTAAGTTTTCTATTTCTTTGCAATTATTTTGATATACTTCAATAATATGGACGGTTTCATTTAAGTTTTTTAATTTGTCATCGTCTAAAACTGCTTTTAATCTTTCTAACGTCTCTTTATTTAATATTTTTTCATTTGTACTCAAAAAACCTAAAACCATTTGTTTCTTGTCGGCTTCAAGTGTTCTTAATTTCTTGAATTGTTCTAATTTTTCTTCTATATCAGTTGGAACAATTTGTAATATTTCATTATATTTATTGGCATATTGTTTTTCTTTCTCTGTGACCAATTTTATTAATAAGTCATTTAGTCTTTCTGCTTCTTTAGGTTGTTTCTTTTTATCTTGTTCATTTTCGTATGTTAATTTCAAATAATCTTGATATAATTGTTCCATAGCACTGATTAATTGGCTCTCATTTTTTATTATTTCCATACACGCCACCTCTATATTATAATTATACTTGATTGACAAGTTTTGTCAACTGTTTTTTTTAAGTTTTTTTAGAATTATAACAGTGTAGCAAAAGAATAAGGAAAAAGTACTTTGTTATTTTGTACTTTTCTTGGGTTCATTATATAAATGATTATTTTTACATCTTATTAATCCAAAAATACCTACTATAATTAAGATAATTGATACTATTTGGCTAACACGGAAAGGGCCAATATATAAACTGTCTAAACGCATTCCTTCAATGAAATATCGTCCTATTCCATAAAGAATGAAGTAAGTAAACGTGATGATCCCTACTTTGTTTTTTTTGCATAAATATCTAATTAGCATTAAGATTATGAATATTATTAAGCATACTAATGATTCATATAAAAATGTAGGTTCATGGTATGCTCCTTCAATATACATGTTGTCAATAATAAAATTTGGGATATGCATTTTTTCAAGAGCTATTCTTGTGGTTACTCCTCCATATGCTTCCTGATTAAAGAAGTTGCCCCATCTGCCTATTCCTTGTGCTAAAACTAAGGAAGGTGCAAAAATATCTAGTATTTTCATGGTATCTAGTTTTTTCTTTTTGGTATAAAAATAGACAAATAGGATACCTACTAAAACACCTCCATAGATAGCAATTCCACCTTCCCAAATTTTAAATATGGATAGCAAATCCTCTTTGAATAAGGAAAAGTTAAATATAACATAATATAGTCTTGCTCCAATAATGGAAACTGGAATAACATAGAAGCATAAATCACTTATTAGGTTCTCATCAATTTTTTCTCGTTTGGTTTCTTTTAATATGAGATATATGCCAATTAAAACGCCCACTAATATGATAATGGAATACCAATATATTTTAAATGGTCCAAGGTTTAGGAATACTCTATTCATTGTATTTTCCTTTGTTATTTATAATTGGTTTAATTACTAAACCTTCCATTAGGATATTCATAAATGATATTAAGATGGCAATAAAGAATGGAATAATTATGCCTTTTATTTGGAATTTATCTCCTAATATAAAGCTTGTAATGTAAAGGTTAGCTACGTTGATAAGGGGATAAAATAATCCTAGGGATATGGCTGTTAAAGGAAGAGTTAGATAGAATAGTATTGGTTTGATTGTTTGATTTAATACATATATGATTATAGATGCAATTAAGGCATATAAACCATAGTATTCACTTGATATTGTTAATGATTTGAACATGATGGACATTAATATTAAGATAATAGCATAGCCTATCATGTAGAGAAGCCACTCGAAAAAGCGATTTTCTATAAAGCGTTTGCCATTCTTTTTTTCGTTTTCATCAATTATTATTACTTTTTTCATCGTATCATCCTATCTTTCACAATTTAATTTTACCACATTTTTTGAATAATTGCTAATTATTTTTATTATTGCTTAATATTATAATTAATAGTATAATTGTAATGGGTGGAATATGAGATTAAAATATAATAATCAGGAGATTGATTTAGTTATTTGTAATAGTTTTTTTAAGAGGTTTATTGGAATTATGTTTAAGAAAAAAAAACTAGATTATGCTTTGTGTTTCCCAAGATGTAATTCGGTGCATACTTTTTTTTGTAAGCAAAATATTGATATTATTATGACTGATAATGAGAATAAAATTCTTTATTTTAGAAGGAATGTCGGGCACAATAAGGTGATTATTTATAGGGAGAGTTGTATGGTTTATGAGACAACATGTAATTATTTTGATAATTTAGAAATTAATACATTTTTAGAAAGGAGATAAGATTTATGAAGGTTGCAATTTTAGGTACTGGGGCTTATGGTTTGGCTTTATCTCTTATGGTTAATGAAAATAAATGTGATATTACGATGTGGACAAAATTTGATGATGAAAAGGAAATGTTAGAATGTTATCATGAGAATAAGAGGGTTCTTCCTGGTGTGAAAATACCTGATAATATTAAGTTTACTACGAATATGAAAGATGCTATAAATGAGGCTGATTTGGTTATCGTGGCAGTTCCAGCAGGATTTGTTGATGACGTTAGTATGGAACTTAAGAAATATTATAAGAAGGAACAACATTTTTGTATTGCCTCAAAGGGTATTGAACAGGATACTTGTTTATTTGTTATGGATGTTTTTAATAAGCATGTGAAGACTAATAGATTAGCGGTGATATCTGGTGGTTCTTTTGCTGTTGATATTGTTAAAAAGGTACCTATTGGTTTATCTTTGGCTACGAGAAGCAAGAAAACTGAGATTGTTGTAAAGAATGCTTTGCAAAATAAATATATGAAATTAAGAACTACTAAGGATATTTTGGGTATTGAGATATGCGGTTCGATAAAAAATGTTATTGCTATTGCTTCTGGTATGCTTAATGGAATGGGATATCCGGAATCAACGCAATGTATGTTTATTACTGAGTCTCTTCACGATATTAAGAGTTTGATTAAGGCTTTGGGAGGTAATAAGAAAACGATTTTATCTTTTGCTGGTTTTGGTGATTTGCTTTTGACTTGTACTTGTTATAAGAGTAGAAATTTTAGTTTTGGTAAGATGATTGGTGAAGGAAAAAGTAAAAAGGAAATTAATGATTATATGGAAAGCACCACTATTGAAGGTCTCTATACTTTAAAATCAATTTATAAGTTAATAAAAAATAAGCACGTTGATATGCCTATTATTGATTTGATATATGATATTATTTACAAAGATGTTAAGCCACAAGAACTGGCTGATTTCTTAAGAAATAAAGATTAGTTTATTTCTTTTTTTTCTCCTTAATGATACTGCTTGTGATTAGAAACCAAATAGTTAGTATAAGAAGCGTACTGTAAAGGATAATTCCTAATACTTGTCCTTTAAAGACATATACTAAAGAGGATGCTGCGAATAAGATATCAACAAAATAGATGATGAGAAGTGTTTTAGTTGTAGATGATGTCATATTCATTAGTTGATGATGTAAATGTAGTTTATCTGGTTTACCTATTGATTCACCTTTTAATAGTCTTCTTATAATAGCACATGTTGTATCAAAGATGGGAATAAACAATAAAAGAATTGGAATAATGAATGAAGATAATGTAACGTTTTTAAATCCTAATAAGGATATTATTGAAATAATATAGCCTAAAAACATGCTTCCTGTATCGCCGGCAAAAATTTTTGCTGGTGGAAAGTTGTGGACAAGGAAACCTAGTGTGCTTCCTAGCATAATAAATGTTAATAGGACATCCAAGCCATTAGCGTTTTGTAAGGTTAAAGCAATGATACCAATAGTTAGGAAATATATAGAGGATATGCCCCCTGATAAGCCATCGAGGCCATCTATTAAGTTTATGCAATTAATGATTGCCATAATAAATAAGATAGTTAATGGAATGGATAGTATTCCAAATTCTATACTAATACCGAATGCTCCAATTTCTGTTAATACAATGTTACCATATAATGGAATGAGTAATGCGGCAACAAATTGTCCAATTAGTTTATATCTTACGCTAAGAGGGTGAATGTCATCAATTAGTCCAGTTAGAATAATGATGAAACTTCCTATTAAAATAGAATTCATTTGTACTGATTGTTTTCCAAAAAGAACATAACCTAGTAGAAAACTTAGAAATATTCCTAGTCCTCCCAATTTAGGAACGATATCAGTGTGTAATCTGCGATTATCTCTAGGTATATCCATAGCATTAATATATTTTGCTATTTTTTTCATGACAGGCATGATTAGAACCGAAAATAGAAATGTTACTACAACAATTAATATTGCATCTTTATAATCAAAACTCAACATTATCACCTCAACACTATTAGTGTACACACTTTTTTTCTTCTTGACAAGTAAAATATGACAAAATGTAAGTTTTTTTTACACTATTAATTAAAGAGAATATTATTATTAACTATTTTACAGACAAAATATGAGATGTACCATGAAATTGTAAAAGCATACTATAAACGTAGTGTTAATTGTTCTTGTTAACATTATTTTCACTAAAGAGTACTTTATGTGTCGTTATTTTTATGGCTGGGAAAAAATTAAGGTAAAAAAGGTAGAATGTGAAGTGTAGTAAGAAGGTGCGTAGGTGAAAAAAATTATTCTAGGGAAATGTATGGATTTAGTTAAAAAAAATAATCCTACTTACCAAGAGGAAAAGTTAGAAGAAATAAGATATGGTTTAGAAAGCATATATTTAACTTATACTAAGATATTTTTAATATTTGTTTTAGCTTATTTTTTAGGTATTATTAAGGAAACTTTGTTATTATTAGTAACTTATAATATTATTAGGACTTTTGCTTTTGGAATACACGCTACAAAAAGTATATATTGTTTGATTACATCTCTTATACTTTTTATAGGTGGTGTATATGTCGTTAAGTATATGAGTTTGAATATTTATGTGAAGGCAATTATTTCAATTATATTACTTATTTGTATTTATAAATATGCTCCGGCTGATACGTATAAAAGGCCTTTGATAAATGAAAGAAAAAGAAAAAAATATAAAGTAATTAGTACTATTTTAGGGATTGCTTATGTGATATTGATAATAATTTTTAATAATTATATTATTTCTAATTATTTGTTAATAGGAATGTTAGAAACTGTTATTATGATACATCCTATTGTTTATAAAATCTTTAATCTTCCTTTTGATAATTATAAGAAATATAAATTAAATGCGGTTTAGATAATATATTTAAACAAAAAAGAAGTAAAGGAGGTAATTAAATGAAATTCTTAGCTATGATTCTATCAGCTCTTGGTGCAACAGCGGCAAATATGGGTACACATGGATGTATTCAACTTATACTTGACGAACCTGAAATGCCTAAATCTTTATTAGAAAAGTAATTATATTTACAAAAAAAGGAAAAAGCTCGCCTAAAACTTTTTCTTTTATTTTTATTTTATTTTCCTTTAATATTTAATTTTTGAGTGTATATGTCATTGCATGTAATAGTTTCACTAGAAAAAATATCACTGTGTTCAAGAATATTCTTTACTAAAGGTAATCCGTAACCACGATTTTTACCTTTGGTTGAATATCCTTTTTCATTAACATTTTTAGTATCTACTTCTCCAAGATAACTATTTGAAATAATAATTTCAACATCATTATTATTTAGATAGATTTCAATACCAAGTAATTTTTCGCTGGAAATAGCACTTGCTTCAATAGCATTATCTAAGTAAACTCCAATAATACGACATAATTGTTTATAATCTTCAGCATTCATGTTATGTAGTACTGACTTTTTTATTCCAGCAGAAACGTTGACACTTATTTTAACACCTAATTTTTCTGCTTTAGATATTTTATAATAAAACATACCTTTGAAACCATTAGAAGGCAAATATTTTAATTTAGAATATTTTCCTTTGTCTAATTGTACTTTCTCATTCAAAATACTATCAATGTATTCAATAATGTTTTTGCTTTTATCTTTATCAATTATTTTACTTTTAATATTTAATAATTGATTTTTGTTTTCATGGCCTTGAATTCTTAATTCATCAATTTTTTCTTCATAACTGTTCATAAATTCAATTAAAGAATCATATTTTTCAGTAATCTTATTATTATCTATTTTTTGCTTTACTAAACTAAATAGTTCTGCTAAAAAGACTATCATTCCAAAGATACTTATTAATAATGCATTGTTCATTTCTAGGTTGGAAAACCCTATATAGAAGAATATTAATATATAAATACATGATAATACTGTAAATATTGAAATTCTTACATTTGGTGATATTTCATGAGCAAATAATTTTTGTAACTGTTTTTTAATCAATATTGATAAGGCAATAAAAATGATACAAACGATAATATTTGATAGTATACTTCTTGCAAAAACATCATAAATGTATGAATTACTTGCTTTTATCACATATTTCAGTGTAAAAAAGCAAATTACTTCGGCAAAAATTATTATCATTGATTGTGCAAAAGACATTAAAATAGATTTATAGATAGTAACCTGCAATACATAATATAGTAGCAGACTTATCACTATGAATGTTAAGATGCTTTTTAATTCTCCTACTTCTATATAATTAAATGCTACGTATAGAATAGTTGAACACAATAATCCTATGTATAGTCTTTCATTTTTGAAGTTTGGTTTTTTACCTAATGCTATAAAACCAAATAATATTGCAGTTAACGTTACTAGTAAACTACAGATTGTGTACTTTATAATTTCTAACATAACTTGTGAACTCCTTTGCTAGCCTATTTGATAGTAGGCGTTCTGTTATTCCATTTTTAAATGTTATAGAACGTCTAGGCGTATCGACTGTTTTAATTTTGTCAACATTTACTATATACGATCTATGTGCACGATGGAAATTAGGTTTTGTTTCTTCATAAATTTCATATAGTGGTTTATTTACTTTAAACTCCCTGCCCCTGGTACAAACTAGAATACTCATTTTATTCAATCCTGCTTTAATGTATAAAATATCTTCATATGGTATATTGTAAAGTAAGCCATTGTATGAAATATTTATGTGTTTTTTGCCATGCATGATTTCAACAGCTCTTTTAATTGTATCTTTTAAAGGTTCCTCAAAGCCCTCCTTGTTGATATAATCTAGCGCCATTACTTTTTTTGCGAATATATCATTTTTGTAATCATTAAAGGATGTTAGCATAATAATGATACTTTTGTAATCTTGTTGTCTAATTTTTGAGGCTAATTCAATACCATTTATCTTAGGCATTTGAACATCTAATATATAGATTTTTGGGGTGTCGCTTTTAATCATTTTAACTAGATTTTCATTTGCCTCAGTAAATAAATATGTTTTGTACTCTTCGTCTATTTTCATCATTACTTTACCAATTTCTAATTTTACTTTTTCAATGAATTCTTTGTCATCATCGCATATAACAAATTGTAGCATAAAATTCCCTCCTTTCTTGTTTTTCGCAAGTTATTATAACACTGTTTCCTGAAAATGTATACTAGAATGTTACATTTTTTGCAAAAAAAGAGGTTTTTACATTATTTTACCTCGATTATATATAATTTTTTATCTTTATGAATTAGTTTTAGTTCTATTTCAGTAGGATATTTTAAATCTTTTTGATATTCAACTTTTATTTTTATTTGATACGAATTATTGTCTTTATATGTTTTACTTGTATAATCAGTTACTTTTATGTCTTCTATTATAGTATTGGTTATAATTGGTAATTCTTGTGTTCTATTCCCATAGATATTACTTTTCACATATTTATATACTGTATTTTCTGCTTTTATAATAAAATTATCTTTGATATCGGGGTGAATATATTGTATTCCTCCAATATCAGTATTGGATAGTTTATTATTTAAAGTGTAGAAGTCAATTACAAATAATTGGCTTATTAATTTTGCATATTCTTCTTCGTTGATTTCTTCGTCTGACAATACTTTATCTAATTCATTAAATAAAGTGCTGGTTAATTTACTATCTTCTTCTTTTAGGTGATAGTCATAATTTTTAATTGTATCTACTACTTTGTTTTCTTTAATTTCTTTTTGTTCTTTTTTAAAAAATTTAAAGTATATTACTAGAACTAAAATAATTAGTAATATAAATAGCGTTAATAACATGATTCTTTTTAGTTTGTCTTTTTTCATTTTGTGTTCCCTTTCATCTTTTCTTTGGCTTTCATTGGTTTAATTAAATCATAGTTAATAATGTTGTTTGATACTTCAATTATTTTTTGAGCATATTCACTTTGTTTAGTGATATAGTTGTTGTCAATAGGATCGCCTTTAATGGAATAGGTTATTTCTTTTTGACTGTTGTAATAGTATTTTTGACTAATGAAATTACCATTTGTAAATACTACAATGTTATCTTGAGTGCTGAATATATCATGTCCTAGAGCGTATTTGTTTTGAAAACCAAACATGTTCCCTAATGTTGGTAGGACATCTATCATGCCCATAGGTTTTTCTACTTTTAAATTAAATTGTTGATATTTGGTCCATATAATGAAGGGTACCCTTTTTTCTAGTGTCATTTGTAATTCATCTATTTTTTTGTATTTGGCATCTTTTTCTGTTAATAGTTTGTCATTAATGGGATCATAATTGTATAAGATATTGTAGTACTCACTGGATAATCTAGCATCATGATCTCCATAAATAATAATAACAGTGTTTTCCAATAAACCAGATTTATCTAATTCTTCAATAAACTGGCCTATTGCTTGGTCAGCGTAGTGAACACTCCTAAAATAATTTCCCATTATAGTACCTTCTAGGTAAGTTCTACTCACGGTTCCTGATTTGGTTTTGATTTTATAGTCGGTTGGAAATTTATCCATGAGATCAAGGTCATCCCATGGTGTATGATTTGATAGAGTTATTAGGGTTGCATAGAATGGTTTGTTTTCTTGTTCACTTACTTTTTTAATAATTGGAACCGATTGTTTAAAAAATGATTTATCACTTAGTCCTGTTCCAGAAAAACCTATTGTTTCATCTATTTTATAATAATCTTTATAATAAAATTTGTCGTACCCAAGGCTTTTGTGCATTTTTAATCTATTCCAAAAATCGCCTACATTGCCATGCATACTGAAGGTATAATAACCTTTTTGTTTTAGTAATTTAGGCATTGTTTCATAAGTACGGTCATAGTAACTAATAAAAACGGTTCCACGATTGGAAGGCATAAGGGAAGTGTTTAGGGTAAATTCAGTATCACTGCTGGTCCCTACTCCTACTTCAGCATAAAAGTTAGAAAAGAATATTCCTTCTTTAGCTAGTTTGTTTAGATTAGGGGTTACTTCTTCATCGTTGAATGTTAGTTCCATAGCATTTGTTTGCATACTTTCAGCGTGAATGGCTATAATGTTTTTACCTTTAAAGATATTAGTGTATTCATTGGTAGTGTTTTTCACTTTGTTTTCTTGATAATAATCAGTTACTTTTTTTAAGGCATTGTCATAGCCAAATAAGGTGTTGATTTTGGGCATTATGCTTTGAAAAAAATCGTTTATTTGATATGTATATATACCGAACTTCATGACAACATATTCGCGATTCCATAGTTTGGCAAACCTACTCCACTCTGTTGGTGTTACAAAAAGAGCACAACTAAGTAATAAGATTAGACCTGTTAAACATATTTTTTTACACATTGTTTTGCTTTTTATAATACTCTTTTTTTCATAATAGTTTTGTTTTATCATTTTTTTATGAATGTAACATATAAAAATTGGTTGCCATATGTATACTAAGTCTTTTATTTTTAAAACATTTTTGAAAATTGCATCTCCAACATCGACAACTTGTGTTGAGGTGGCTAGTAAGCTAAGGGAGGCAAACGATTTATAATAAGTGTAATAAATAGAATTAATGATACAAATAGCAGTAGTGATAATAGATAATGTTAGTAAATATCTTATCCTTTTTTTAGGAGATATTAAATATGAAAATGAAGCCCCGACTAAAAGGATGGCTAGGTCAATAAGAAATGGTTTTAAGTTAAAAATATTACCAACAGTAAGGGCTCTTAAAAGTATAGCATTTAGCAAGGAAGACATAGTAAACCAAAATACTAATATGCTATTTTCTTTATTCTTTTTTAATTCAATAAACGCGGCCCCGGCACAACAGGTTGTCTTTCCTGTAATGCCGGGGCCTTAGGTTTTTGCTATCACGGTGCTGCTGTTGCAGCAGGGTCTGTGCTGTCCGCCCAGTTGGGCTGTTCGGAGGGTGTGGGCGATGAATCCACCGCAAACGCATCGTTGCGTGCCCCGGCGATATACACC
>CAJKHY010000008.1 GCA_905199855.1 uncultured Clostridium sp. | reverse complement strand
ATTAGCAAACAAAATAAAAAAATAACTTATATAAAAGTTACTTCATATTCTTAATTAATACCTTCTTAGGTGGATAAAAACTAATACTAGGATATACTTCTTTTAAAAGATGCTTAATCCAAGTAGGTGATAATACTTCTTCATTAACACCCATATAAACATTTAAAAAATTCTTTATATTAGGTTCTATAACTAAAATAGTACTATCTTCATTAGTTTTACTCTTCTTATATATATTATACATTTCATTATTATCTATATTAATAAATCTATCATTATTAATACGGCCTATTTTTGCTAAACCACAGGTATAATCATAATCATTTTTCTTAATCTCTATACCTAAAGCAAGGCCATCTACCATTACCCCGTTCATAATTTCCTCCTTCTATTTGGTTTCAAAACAACTAGATGCCATTTTATAATATTCTACTCCTGATATTATTGATAACACCGCTGCAACTATTAAAATATAATCACTGACAGTTATTCCTAATAAGGAAAAT
Organism: uncultured Clostridium sp.; assembly: GCA_905199855.1. Lineage (GTDB taxonomy): Bacteria > Bacillota_I > Bacilli_A > RF39 > UBA660 > CAG-762. The sequence goes on along the minus strand of CAJKHY010000008.1, from coordinate 37,179 downwards.
GGCAAATCATAAAATAATGACAAAGTTAAGCCTATCATAAGTGTTGCTGTTTTCCATTTTGCTACCCTTATCGCACCAACAGCACCCTTCTTACTACCCATAATCATTTTAAGTGAATCAACTACAATATCTCTAATTACAATAACTACCGCAATTATAGGACTAACCATCCCTTGACAAGCAAGAATAATAATTAATGAATTAGTTAGTATTTTATCACTTATAGCATCTATTGTTTTACCAAAATCAGTAATCATATTATATTTTCTAGCCACAATACCATCAAAATAATCAGTTAATGAAGCAATTATAAATATGATACCAGCGATTAAATACTTAGTATCCACCATAATTCTTCCATCTAATACTAAACTAGGAAAATTAAAACCTAATTGTTCAAATGGAAAAAGTAACAAAACAATAATAACCAAAGATAGAGTAATTCTAGACATTGTTAACTTATTTGCTAAATTCATAATTTATCTCCTTTCAACAAATGTTATTTCATCACTTTTAAAGTCATCATTTTGTAAATGACTAATTATAACATAACCAATAACAATAACCACGATAGCAATTAATATATACCAAGTATAACTAGGTAATTTAAACTTTTCCTTGTGGTGATATGTATATGGTGATACTATTTCTCTTTTTTCATTTTCTTTTTCTTTTTTTGCTTGCTCAAGTGCACTAAGAGGTATCTTAGATGTATAATCAAATAAAAATTCATTAAACTGATCGACTAGTTTATTACCATCTAATCCTAAATATTTAGCATAATCACGAATAAAATATTTTAAATAAAAGACATCCTTAAAATCTTCTATTTTCCCCTCTTCAATACTTCTTATTTGACTCGGTCTTAGTTTTAAATCCTCTGCTGCCTCTTCAACCGTAACTCCATTTTCTTCTCTTTTGGCTTTTAAACTTAAACCTATTTCTTTCATAGTTTCCTTCCTTTTATAATAATAAATCTTATAAGCCACGTTCTGTACCTATTACTAGGCGGTAAACATTTATCTATGCTTTCGCATTCACTACTTAAGTTTTATTCCCCAGTAGTAATTCTCCTACCAAAATTTGGATTTCTCGCTTGTGGGGTTTACCTCGTTTCATTTTATTTGTTTCCAAATAAACTCGTTTCTGTGGCACCTTAAAGTCTTATTTTCATGAGTTACCTTTTAGAAAATAAAACTGCCGTTAGATAAATCTACCTTAGGTTATTTTTTCCCTAAGCACAAACACTACTACCATTTCAGGTAGTGCGAGCGTGGACTTTCCTCTACAAAATAATTTTGCAGCGTTTACCCAGATTAATTATTTATTCATTATTTTTTCCAAGAACAATTTTTTCTAGTTGTGAAATTCTTCTAAGTAAGTCTATATTAGTAAGTTCTTTATCATTACCACGTGCCGCGGCAATACCACTTTTTAAGTTTCTAAGTTCTTGTCTTAACTCACTATTTTCTTCAAGTAACTGTTTTCTCTCTTTTTCAATAGTTTTAATTATTGTATAAAATTCGTTATAGTCTTTAATAACTGTATCTAAAAATTGATCTACTTCCTTCATACGATAACCTGATGGATCTATCTTAAATTCTTTCTCCAATATATCATTAGCACTTAATTCAATTCTACCTTGATACATTTTACTTCACCTCTATAATAATATTTTATGATATTTGTCTTGTTTTGTCAATTCCAATAATAGTTTTTTTAAAGCACATAAACCACTTGAAGCAAATAAGATTATACTAAAAAAATCTTATTTTGTCAATCTACCTACCAAAAGAAAAAAACTGATTACATAATCAGTTTAAAAATCTTGTCTATTTCTTAAGAATGGAGGAATATCAAATTCACTATCAATATCTTCTTCCTTAGCACTTTCTTTTTCTATTTCTTCTCTCTTAGTTGAATTAAAACTATGATATAATGGTTCACTTGGTTTCTCAAATCCAGTTGCAATTACTGTAACTATTACTTCATCACTTAAATTCTCATTGATAACTGCTCCAAATATTGTATTGATATCTGTATTTGCAGCACTTCTAATAACCTCTGCAGCTTCTTCTACTTCAAATAATGTTAAACTAGAACCTCCCGTTACATTAATAATTGCATCGGTTGCACCACTGATAGATGTTTCAAGAAGTGGTGAAGATACAGCTTGTTTTGCCGCTTCAACAGCTCTATTATCTCCCGCTCCAACACCAATTCCTATTAAAGCATTTCCTCTATCTTTCATAACGGCTTTAACATCTGCAAAGTCTAAGTTTACTAATCCTGCCACCGCAATCAAATCAGATATAGATTGAACACCACGATGTAAAACATTATCTACTTCTCTAAATGCATCTAACATTGGAGTAGATTTATCAATTATTTCTCTTAATCTATCATTTGGAATTACTATTAAAGTATCTACATGTTGCTTTAACTCATCTAAGCCAGCAACTGCTTGCTCCATTCTTTTTTTACCTTCAAAACTAAATGGTTTTGTAACAATACCTACAGTTAAGGCACCAAGATCCTGGCTAATCTCTGCTATTACTGGAGCAGCACCTGTACCAGTACCGCCTCCCATACCACATGTAACAAAGACCATATCAGCTCCTTCTAAGGCATCTTCTATTTCTTTTTTATTTTCTAATGCGGCTTCTCTTCCTATTTCAGGATTAGCACCTGCTCCAAGTCCATCAGTGAGTTCTACTCCTAATTGTAATTTCAATGGAGCCAAAGAGTTATTTAATACTTGTAAGTCTGTATTAGCAACAATAAAATCAACGCCTTTAAGTCCTGATTCGATCATTCTATTAACAGCATTACAACCTCCTCCACCAACACCAATAACTTTAATTTTTGCCAATTGATCCATTTCTAATCCTAACATATTAGTCATTTTTTTCCTCCTTATTATTACTTAAGAATTTTGTAAATAAATTAGTAATAATTTTACCTTCTATTTTCCTGTGATTATTTTTTGGAGTAATTAAAGAAACCTCATCTTCTTCACTTATTAAAGATATCTCTTTTCCCCTTACTTCCATTTTATCAATAAAATATTTTATCATACCTAAAGCCGTTGTATATTTATTATCACGAATTCCTAAGGTATTCATTGAATATATTATAACATCTTTTCCAAAAATTTCATAGCATAAATTACGAAAATTTTTAATTTCTGTAAGTCCTCCTGTAAAAACTATATAGTTAATATTTTGTTTTGTCAAGAGAAGTATTTGTTTTTTAGCTAAATTTAATAGTTCTATTAAACGCTCCATAGTTACTTGAGATACTTCATATTGATTTAATTTAATCATTTCTCCTAGATTATTCTTTACCTCATACGTTTCCCCAAGTTGAGTATATCTCTTATGTGCCACAGAAAACTTCTCTTTTATTGTTCTAGCATCAAAGATACTAATACCAAATACACAAGCTAAATCTTTATCAATACTTCTTCCACCTATTTGGATAATCTCTGTATTCATAAATTTACCCTTATTGATAATAGATACTGTTGTAGTATCATGTCCCAAGTTAATAATAGCCCCAACTTTTTTATCTAAATTAGCATTTCTTACCTCAAAATAATCCCCAATTCCATCAAATGTAATATCCGCAACTTCTAAAGAAGCACCTTCTATACAACTTATTACTGAATAGATATTTTTCTTAGGAGTAGATATCATTATTCCTTTAAATTCAATCTCAGTTCCCTTAACACCTACCGCTACACGATTTCCTTTATTTCCATCAATTACAAAATCTAAAGGAATCACTGTTAACAATTCATAATCATTAGCAATTTTACTATATACTGATTTTTTTATCAAATCAGTAACCATTTTAGAAGTTATTATCTTATCTTCATTTTCATTAGTAATACTAGAAGTTACATACAAAAACTTAGCATTATAAGAAGGAACATTAACAATAACTTTTTTTATCTCAATACCTAAATTTTTATTTATTTCCTTGACACCATCTTTTATTGAATTAATTACTAAGTTAGCATCGACTATCAAACCTTTTCTAATTCCTTTAGAAGTTATCTCATAACTACTTAGAAGATTAATCTTATTATTATACAGTTCTCCTACGACAAACTTAATGGTATCACTACCAAGATTAATACTTGTGTACACTTTTTTCATAAGACACCTACTTTTATACCATTATATAATATTTTTCCTTTTTTTTCTATAAAAATATGCAAATATAATAAAATATACATATCATTACCATAATAACACTCTCTAATTTAGTAATTTTATAATCATTTAAAGAAAAAATAAATAAAATAATTGAAGATAGAAGTAACATAGCAATATCTAAAAATGAAAATATTGGAATAATATTACCAAATATAGTAACAGGTAAACCTAGTACAAAACATATATTAAAAATATTTATACCTATTCCAAAATATCCTGTTCCTTCTTTACCACAGACACTATTATCATAACTAATTAACCCAATTACTTTATAATTCGTAGTTAAAGAAGACCATAAAACAAAATAATCTGCTCCTATAATTAATAAAATAAATCCTAATAACAACAAAAGTACTTTAGTTATTACTAAATCACCTATTTTCTAATCCTATTTTACCAAAAATATAGAAAAAAATAAACTATTTTTAGCAAATAGTTCATAATATTTATTCTCTCATTTATTTTTTTTATCTACATATTAACTCATTAATATCCTTTATCCTAAGATAACATTCCCTTACTAACTTATAACTATTTGCATGTTTAGCATGTCCTAAAAATGAATACCAACTAAGTTGCATCTTTTTCTTATTTAAATTCCCATTTCTATAATCCTCTTCCCACTTTCTAACATTACACCTAATCTTTTTTATACTTCTTTTTCTAAGCAAACGATATTCTCCAAAAACCCTATAACCACAAAAATTAATTCCCATTTTATTAGGATAATACCTAGTATTTTTATTTAATTCTAAATGTAATACATCCCTTAAATATATCCTTATCTTTTCTAAAACCTCTTTAGCTTCCTTCTTATTCCTAACCATTATAACAAAATCATCACAATATCTCACATAACATTTTATATGTAACTTATCCTTAATATAATAATCTAATTCATTTAAATATATATTAGCAAAATACTGACTAGTATAATTCCCAACAGGTATTCCTATGTTACTACTTCCATCAAAAATAAATGTCTTAGTTAAATGAAGTAACATCTTATCTTTAATATATTTACTCATTATCTTATATAAAATATTTTTATCTATATTATAAAAAAACTTCTTTATATCACACTTTAATATATAAAAATTATCATATTTTTTCTTCATATGATTATAATATTCTTCTACTTTATACATAGCTTTATGTGTCCCTTTTCCTTTAATACATGCATAACTATCATTTATAAATCTAGGTACTATAAAAGGTATAATAAATTCATAAACATACCATTGCTGTACTACTCTGTCCTTAAATGGCAAAGCCATGATTAATCTTTCTTTTGGTTCATATATCTTAAAACTACGATATTTTCCTAATTTATATTCATTATTACTAAGTTCTCTTATAATATTACATATATTACTCTCTAAATCAATATCAAATTTTAGTACTTCACTTCTATTTCCTTTACACTTAATACTTCTTTGATATGCATCAAGCATACTAACAAAAGTCAACTTATCTCTAAAACATTTATTTATTGTTTTACACATGCTCTTATCCAACCACCTGTTAACATCCCTATATTAGTAATTTTTTTACTCCAAGCATAATAATTTTTACTATTTATATATTTCTTCTTATAAGATATTCTAATTAAAACCTTAAGTATCTTTAAATTGCCATCTAATCTATTAAGTATCTTAATTCTTTTATTTCTATCCATTTCTTTACTAGCATATATAATATAAGCCATACCCTCATATGTTCTTTTCCTAATATCTTCTACCATCACATTTCTCTCTATCTTAGGATATTTTATTACAATATGCTCTGTATATTATAATAAAATCATATATTCCTTATATATTATTAAATCCTCACAACTCTTCATACTAACTCCTTTAATTCACTTAAAATATTTAATGCTTTTATAGGAGAAGTATTATCAATATCAATATTCTTAATTCTATTTATTATTACCTCTTTATTATCTATATCATTTTCTATAATCTTAACATTAATATTTAAATTTTTAAATAAATTTAAATATTTGTCTAAACTCTTATATGGAAAGCCACACTTAATTACATCTTTAGCAAAATTACTACACTTAAGCATAGTAATATCACTTATCCTCTTAGCATCTTCACATAAAAATATATAAAAATTTCCACTTCTAAACAAATAATATATATTACTATCCTCTTTTTTTAATTCTAAATACTTATTATATAACCTACTCATTACAACATTATCCTTCCTTATTCCATTAACCAAACAACTCCCTGTTCATTTTACCTATTACATACTACCACCTTCTAAAAAAATAAAAGCAGTACAAAGAAAAGTTACTAATAACTTAAATTGTACTGCTTAAATAATAAATAACAAACTCCCAATTTTCACCATCTTGCTACTCACAGGAGTTGTCCTGACGATGTATTTATTTACTTAAATTAAGTAAAAAGGAATCAAATCTCTACGATAAACCTTACTGCATAGCATCCTTAAACACTATGTAACTGAAAGAGAATATAAATTTAGTTTTATTCTATATAATTAATTATATCACCATATCTCATTTTCTAAAAATATTAGTTCATAAAACTATTTTTTTCGTCTTATATTCTTTATATTGTAGTAGAAAGCACAGCACGAAACCCATTGTTGGTGTTGGCTTCACCATTGTTGTTGTTGAAGTTGAACACACCAGCATTATCCCCATTGTTGTAGTTGCCCCCGCGATTGAACCAAGGGTTGCTGGACGAAACAAAGTTCGCGAAAAAACGACTTAATCCCTATTATAAAATACCTTATAAAAAGATATATTATAACCAATGTCTAGCATTTGCATGACCTATGTTCATGCACTCAAATGCTCGCCCTTACGGGCGCTTTACCATGCCCTCTCCGCAAAAAAGAGTGCGAAGAGGGCAATCCCCATACCAAGTTTTGTGTAACTTGTTAAGCTACATTTTTAGCCTTATTTAGCAGTATCTGTGTAACTGGTCGCTTACGCTCCCGTAGTGGAAAGCACCACACGGAACCCGCCGAGGCCGCTGCTGTAGCCTCCACCCGTGTCGTAGAGGAAGTAGAACACGCCCGCATTACCCCCACCGTCGTAGTAGCCCCCGCGCTCGAACCAAGGGTAGCTGGACGAAACAAAGTATGCGAAATCACCATACCAGCCTGCAGTCTCGCCTAGAGCATCGCCTAGATGACTAGCACTTACACTAGTACCTGAATAGATATCTATATGCTCTGCTGGAACTCCACTTACTGTTAATCCTGAACTTCCTTTTGTTTTTCCATAGTTTCCCATTACATATTCATATGCTCCTCCACTCATATCATATACTCCTGTTATGTTTCCTGTTGTTGACTGTCCTATATTTGTTTTATAACTTGTACCTGAGCCTCCACCTGTATAATATGAACTATTACTATTTATTCCTATATCTGTTATTCCTAATCCATATATACTTTGTTTTAAATAGGCTACTGCTCCCCATTCGATATTTTTCATCATATGAGAGTCTGCACTACTTACGCCATTAGTAGTCAAATAATCTGTTGACCTAAATAACTGTCCTGTACTGTACATACCTGATACTGTTATACCCGTTAAAGATGATATTCCTGGTTTTACTGTTGGAGTTGTTTTACTTCCAGTAGTTTCAAATTTTCCTACCCATATTCCTTTTAATTCAGTATCTCCAAAAGTAAATGCTGGATGGGTATAATAATTTCCATTACTTTTATTTGTACATGTTTCTGCCCCATTTGATGCATATGTACATGTTACTGTTCCTGTAGTACTTGTTCCATTTTCAAATACTACATCTATTAATTGGGATGATGTTCCACTTGCATATGTTGCATTAAATAATTGATATTTATATCTTGGTATCCATACATAATATGCTAATATATCCTCTTCAGTTATTGCTGTTCCAACATCTGTATTCATATAAGTATCTCTTGTTGATGATGTTACCATAACAGCATTAGCCCATTTTTGATTACCATAATCATACCAATTGTTATAAGCACCATAAACATCTGCTTTTACCCAATTAGAACCATCATATGTTATTGGTATCATTCCTTCTGCTAAAACGGGTCTATTTGCTCCAGTTGGATCTTCTACTAAATCTTCAGTTAATGTTGGACAATATGTTACTTTTTTACCATTTTCTATCTTTATTATACAATTATCTCCAACACTAGTACCTCCTTCACAAGAATTAGTTATATCGCTTAAATTATAAGTAGAAGTTATTTTAGTACCACTAGGATAACCATCACTTCCATAAGTAATTGTATTACCAACATAACCTGATACTACTCCTATTATTACATCTATATCATTATCACTATTATTTGCTATAACTAAAGGTACATCTTTGCTTACTTCTGTATCTAAATTACCACTTGTATTTAATGCTGTTGTTGTTATAGTAGTATCTTCTACTACTTCTCCTATTATTACATTAGTTAAATCATTTGTTGTACTATAATATATTTCATAATATATTGCACCTTCACTACTATTGTTTATTGTGGCATAAAAACTTGCTACACTATTTTTTGCTATATGAAAACTTTGTGTTCCACTTATATCAAAATTATATTTTAATGTAGTATCCATATTTACAACATTACCTGAACTTACATTCGCAGTAAACATTGCATATGTATAATATAATCCTACTGATAATAATATAGCTATACAAGCACTTAATACATATAAATATTTAAGTGGTATTCTTTCTTTTAATTTATTCATAGTTTAACTCCTCTTTTCTATAATTAAATAGCAAAAAAACTAACTAAAAACTAGCACTTAAAAAGTACTAATATTAGTTAGTTTATTACACTTATATATTTTTTTAGTATTTAAAATAATAGAATATTTAAACTGCCCCCCATACAAAGGTTTGAATATTGTTATTTATTGAGTATATTCTATTCATTTTAAACACCTCACTTCTGCTATTCTTATGTATTAATTTTACTATTTTTATATTTTAGTGTCAATACTTTTTTAATATTTTTATCTAAAGAACTACAACAGCGTAGCAAAAGATAAAAAAAATAAAACCCTTATATAGAATAAGGATTTAATTTACATATATGGCGCCTCAACTAGGACTTGAACCTAGGACCCCTTGATTAACAGTCAAGTGCTCTAACCAACTGAGCTATTGAGGCATTTCTCTCAAGTGCATATTAATAATATAATAAATAAGATAGTTTGTCAAGCAATTTTTAAAAAAAACTTTATTTTTTATGATATAATTACTTTGGTGGTTAAATTGATCGAAAAAGTAATAAGAAGAATTAGAAAAGATAAAGGTTATTCTCAAAAGGAGTTATCTAATATCATAGGAGTAGCTCAAACTACTTTATCTGGTTATGAAACTAATTATAGTAAGCCAATATTTGATACTATCTTAGATATTGCTAATGCTTGTGATTATGATATATGCTTAGTACATAAAAAGTATAAAGATAAAAGAATAATTATAAAAAAACATAATTTACCATAATCTTTTGATATTTATCCAACAATTATTATATAAAATGGCAACATGGAGGTGATAAGTATAAGGTTAAAACGTAAATAAATTAGGAGGTGTTTTATGTATAAAATAGATTTTGTAGAAGATGAGGAAGATTTAAACTCTTTAATTAAAACATACTTAGAACATGAAGGTTATGAAGTTACTAGTTATCTTAGCGGAACTGACGCTATTAAGGATATAGATAAAAACCCTGATTTATGGATATTAGATATTATGCTTCCAGGAGATATAAGTGGCTATGACATAATAAAGAAGATAAGAGAAAAAAATGATGTTGTTCCAGTAATATTTACTTCGGCTAGGGATGAACAATTAGATAAAATAATTGGTTTAGAATTAGGAAGTGATGATTATATTACTAAACCATATTCACCTAAAGAACTAGTACTTAGAGTAAATAATATTATTAAAAGAGTATATAAAAATGATAATCAAAAGTTAGTTTATAATAACTATTATATTGATACTAAAAAAAGAATTGTAACCTTAAATGATAAGGAAATTAATTTAACTACATTAGAATATGATTTACTTTATATGTTTGTTACGAATTTAGGAAAGTCTTATTCAAGGGATGAAATATTAAATGTCATATGGGGTGAAGATTACTATGGGGCAGATCGTGTAGTCGATGATTTAGTAAGAAGACTTAGAAAGAAATGTCCAGGATTAAATATTAATACAATATATGGGTATGGTTATAGGTTAACATGAAATATGAGTATACTTTAAGGGAACAATTACTTGTTTTAACAGTAGTTATAATTATAGTTTTAATCATCTCACTTGGTGTTATACTTCCAAAACAGTTAGTACCTATCTATGAAAAGAATATTTATTCATATTTAAAACAACCACTTAATCTTATTGAAAATGATATAAATAGTACTTCTATTGATAGTGAAGCTGCTTATTTATACATAAATAGTAATAATGAAATAGTTATATCACATAATTTCTATGATTTAATTGATATTGATATTGAGAATTTTCTTGATAAGATAGATTATAATTATGGGAAATTTAGATATAAGAATAAAACTTATTACTATAATACATCTAAGGGTATAAATGTTACGAAAATTGCTTTTACCAATGATAATTATATAAAATCAATGCGTTATTCCATTTTTAATACCATTTTCTATACCGTTGGTATAACATATTTAGTAGTAACAATAATCTTACTTTATTGGTCAAATAGTTTAGTTAGTAAGATAAATAAACTCAAAGAAAAAGTTGATAATATTAATAATGAGAACTATAAGTATGAAAAATTAAAAGAAGATGATGCCCTCTACTCTTTGGATAATGCTATTAATAAAATGAGACTTTATTTAAAAGAAAATGAAGAATATAAAAATCAAATGTATCAAAATATATCTCATGACTTTAAAACTCCTATTACAGTTATGAAATCATATATCGAGGCATATGATGATAAAGTTTTAAGTGAAGAAAAAACAATGTCTGTTATTAAAGAACAAATAAATAAATTAGAAATAAAAGTCCACTCCTTATTATATCTAAATAAAATAAATTATATTAAAGATAAAAATCAAAAATTAAGTGATACTTATGACGTTGGTTTGATTCTTACTTCTTCACTGGAAAAGTTTAAAATGGCAAGACCTGATGTTAATTTTAAGATTAATATTGATGCTAAGAATACGGTGTTTAGAGGCAGTAAAGATATGTGGGAGGCCATCATCGATAATATTATGGGAAACTTTATTAGATATGCCAATAAAGAAATAAGTATTACTTTAAAAAACAATAAAATAATTTTCTATAATGATGGGCCTAATATTGATAATAACATTCTAAATAATATTTTCACTCCCTATGAAAGAGGTATTAATGGAATGTTTGGGTTGGGTCTGTCTATCGTTAAAAAAACACTACAGCTATTAGATTATGATATCTTTGTTAAGAATGAAAAAAAAGGTATCAAATTTATAATCGTGAAAAAGAAATAGTGAAAATTCCACTCTAGCTATTTCTTTTTTTTAGACATTTGTTTGAAAAAGCACTTGCATTAGTTTTAATTTTATAGTATAATTAGATGTGTTATGGGGCTGTTATTTGGCTTCGACAGGAACAAGAGTGTTTAAGTGGCAAGTCGAAAGCTACTAGCGTTAAAGTGCAAAATAAAATAACTGGAAACAATAGTTTCAACTACGCTCCTTCTTTTGCCTAGTTTAAGGCAAGGAGTGTGCTTCTGTAATTCCTCTGTCTGTGGGAGTTATAAGGGGCTTATTTAGCAGACTATATTATCAAGTTTTTTAGGCGAAGATAACGAATTTTAGCTAGAATGGTAAGTGTCTTAAGTTGTTAATTACTATGATACTTATGAGATTTAATAATTAACTAAACTTGTAGAAACTTAAAATTATCTTTTTCTGGACAGGGGTTCGACTCCCCTCAGCTCCACCAATATGAAAATAAGACCTTATTTTATAAGGCTTTTTATATGTATTTAGATACTATTTACAAATAATGTAAATATTAAAAAAAGAGAAAAATACTTACATATCTTTCTCATAATCACATTTCATACATTTAATTTTATCTTTATGTTCTACTAAGACATCACCACAAGAAGGGCATTTCTCTTCAATTGGTTTATCCCATGATGCAAACTTACATTTTGGATAATTGGAACATCCATAGAATACTTTGCCTCTTTTTGTTTTTCTTTCAATAATGTTTCCATCACAATGAGGACAGCTTATAACTATAACGTCTTCTTTTTTTTCTTTTTGTTTGATATATTTGCATTCAGGGTAATTGGAACATGCAACAAACTTACCATATTTACTTTGTTTTACTACTAAATCACTGCCACATTGAGGACATGTTTCCCCTGTTTTTTCAGCTTCTTTCTTCTCCATGTTGTCAAAAGCATTTTTTACTTTAGGTTCAAAGTCAATGTAAAACTTTTCAAGTAATTTATTCCAAACCATTTCACCATCTGCGATTTTATCAAGATCATCTTCCATTTCTTTGGTATATTCGACGTTAATGATGTCTTTAAAAAATTCTTGTAATTTATCAGTTGTAACGATACCCATTTCTGTTGGGACAAACTTCTTATCAACGATATTTACATAGTCTCTTTCTTTGATTCTGTCTATTATTGTTGCATATGTGGATGGTCTACCAATTCCTAGACTTTCTAATTCTTTGATAAGTGAGGCTTCGGTATATCTTGTTGGAGGTTTAGTTGAATGCATAGTGTATTCAATTTTATTAGAAACAACAACTCCTGTTTTATAATTTTCTAAATCAGGTAATATCTTATCTGTGTTGTCTTCATACGGTGCATAAACTTTTAAGTATCCATCAAAGGTTAAAATGTGGCCTGTTGCTTTGAATTGATAATTATTATTATCCAAAATAACTGTGGTTCCTAGGACTTTAGCATCCGCCATTAAGGATGCGAGTGCTCGATAATAAATGAGTGAATATAATTTATACTCATCATTGCTTAAATACTCTTTTACTGATTCTGGAGTTCTATTAATACTTGTTGGTCGTATGGCTTCGTGGGCATCTTGAACATTTTCTGTTTTTTTGCTTACTTTAACATATCCAACATAGTTAGAGCCATATTTGTCTTCAATAAATTTGTATGTACTTGCAATAAATTCATTGGATAATCTTGTTGAATCTGTTCTCATATAGGTAATTAAACCCACGGTTTCATCTTTTAAGGTTATTCCTTCATATAATTTTTGGGCAACGCTCATTGTTTTTTTAGATGAAAAATTTAGTTTAATCGATGCTAATTGTTGCATGGTTGAAGTAATAAATGGAAATTTTGAATTTTGTTTCTTTTCTTTTTTAGTTACTTCTTCTATTTTAAATGTATTTGATAATTTTGATACTATTTCCTTGGCATCAATTTCAGTTTTGATTTCTATTTTTTTATGATTATAGCTATCTAATTTGGCATTAAAATCATTGAAATAAGCATCTATTTCATAATAGTTTTCAGGAACGAAAGCATTGATTTCTCTTTCTTTATCAACGATTAATTTTAAGGCAACGCTTTGGACACGACCAGCACTTTTACCACCCGTTTTGCTTTGCATAAGTTTACTTAATCTAAAACCAATAATCCTATCTAATATTCTTCTTGTTTCTTGTGAGTGTACTAGGTCTATGTTAATATCTCTAGCATGTTTGAATGAGTCTAATATTACGTTTTTGGTTATTTCGTTAAAAACAATTCTTTTATATTTGTTTTCTTTTAAGTTTAAGGCATCATATAAGTGCCATGATATGGCTTCTCCTTCACGATCGGGATCGGTTGCTAGGTAAACAAAATCAGCATCATTTACGTCTTTTTTTAATTCATTTATTATTTTTTTTTTGCCCTTTATAGGAACATAATTGGGTTTAAAACCATTTTCAACATCAACGCCAAAACCATATTTTCCTGAAGTGGATAAATCTCTTATATGTCCTACTGAAGAGACTACTTTATAATCACTACCTAAATATTTGCTAATAGTTTTTGTTTTATTTGGTGATTCTACGATTACTAAGTTTTTTGACATAGTCATCATTCCTTTCACATTTATAATTTATACTTTATATTTATATTTTTGTCAATAGTTTTTTCTTTTCTTCGTATAAACACTATACACAAGATTTATTAAGTTGTCAAGGGTATGGTATCTTACTATTTACTATTTTTTGTGTGTTTAATTTTTTTATTTGAAAAAGTTGAGTATTTTTTCCCAAAAACTTATTTTTGGTTGGTATTTATTTTCTTTTTTTACATAAATTTTTTCTGTTAAAATTAATTTATCGTCTAAATATATTTGATTTTCCCCTACTGCATCGCCATTTTTATATTTTCTTTTTTTCTCTAATTTAATATTGTTGATAAGTTTTTTAGTTTCTTCTTCTTTTAGGGTGAGGTATACATCTTTCTTTATATAGAGATTGCCTTGGTAATAGTTATCTTCAGTTACTTTATAAGTGTTTTTATCGAGTATTTTATATGACTTATAATTATTAAATGCATATTCATATAGTTTTTTATGATCTTCCCAGTCGTTGCCATCATTTAGTGTTACAACTACTAAATTGATGTTATCTTTTGAGGCTGTGCTTACTAAGGTTCTTCTGGCTTTTTCGGTAAAGCCAGTTTTGCCTCCAGTAATGTAATCTAATGATAGTAATTTGTTTTTGTTGTGCCAAATATAGGTCTTATAATTTGTTTTTAGCGAGTACTTTTTAGTTTTTACTATTTCTCTATAGACAGGGTTATTATTAGCATAGCTAGTTAGCAAGGCCATGTCATAGGAAGATGAATAGTTTCCTCCTTTTTCATCTAGTCCTGAGGAATTAACGAAGGTGGTATCTTTCATGCCAAGACTACTTGCTTTTTCATTCATTTTTTTTACAAACTCTTCTTCACTACCACATAAGTAATTGCTTATCATTAGAGCTGCATCATTACCACTTCTTAACATTAAACCGTAAAGTAAGTCTTTTAAGGTTAATTTCTCTCCTACTTGTATATAGATACCAGAGCCATATGCGGAGGCGATGCTATCGTCCACGGTTACTATATCTTCTAATTTATTAGATTCAATGGCTATTATGGAAGTCATTATCTTGGTGATAGATGCGATCAATCTGCTATCATGGATGTTTTTGCCTAAAATGGTTCTACCACTGTCCATATCATATAAAATATAGGAAGATGCCGAAGTATCTAAAGCATAAATTTTGCTTGGCAGATATAAAATTAAACTAATTATAATTAATATTATTTTTTTCATATTATCACATTTAATTGTATGAAATCGTTTCTTTGTATATGAATAATCTCTCTTTTGTGTTATAATTAGTAAGAGGTGTTTAATATGATGATTATTGAACTTAATGAGGAACAATTTAGAAGTTATGCTAATTTTCATAGTAATAGAAATTATTTTCAAACAGTAGAATTTGCTAATATGTATGAGTTATATGGTTATAAGAAATTATATGTTGGTCTTGTTGATGATAATAATAATCTTATTGCCGCGTCTTTGCTTTTATTAAATAAGATAAAGAATTATAAATATGCTTATGCTCCAAGGGGTTTTTTAATTGATTATAATGATATGGAGTTATTTAAGACATTTACTATAATGTTAAAGAATTATTTAAAAAAAATAAAGGTGGTTTTTGTTAAGGTTGATCCTCGTTTTGTTTATAAGAAATATGATAAGGATTTAAATATAATAAATGATAATAGTAAAATGATACCTTTTTTAGAAAGTCTTGATTATGTGCATTTAGGTTTTAATACTTATTTTGAAAGTATTAATTCGAGATTTGAAGTTATTAGTACTGATTTTGGTAGTATAAAAGAAGCTTATGATAGTTTGAGTAGGAATGTTAAGAGAAGTATTATTGAGAATAATAAGATGGGTATTTCTATTCATGAGGGAGATGCATCAAATATTGATTTATTTTATAATATTATTAAAAAGAAAACTAAAAATAATTTAGTTTATTTTAAAAATTATTTTAAGTGTTTTAATACACAAGATAATAAAATTGAACTTTATTTTGCTAAGATTAATACGGAAACTTATGTTAATAACTACCGCTACTTAGTTAATAAGGAAACTAAGAATAATAATTTGATTAATGGTAAAATGCAGGATATTAATAGTTATAAATCAAAGAATTTGCTTGATAAGAAAATTTTATCTGATCATTTATTACAAGAATATAATAATAAATTAGTTGATGCAATAAATTTATATAAAAACTATCCTAATGGCTTAATTGTTGGTACTTGTGCTGTTATTGTTAATAATAAAGAAGTGTATTTTTTAATGGATGGTTATGTTCCTGAATTAAAAGAAATTCATACATCATATTCATTGAAGTGGGAAATAATAAAGAAATATATTAATCTTGGTTACAAGGTGTTTAACTTAGGTGAGATTACTGGTAATTTCTCTAGTGAAAATAATAAATATTATGGGTTATTTTTCTCTAAGATGGGATTTAATAGTTATGTTTATGAATATCCTGGTGAATTTGACCTTGTTGTTAATAAATTTATGTATAAATTATATTATAATGTTATGCACTATGAAAGCAAAAGAAAAAATAAAAAAAATACTAAGTAAATGTTAAATACTTAGTTTTTTTCTTTACATTAAAACACGAGAGCAAAAGAAAAAAAGCATAGATTTATATCTATACTAATTCTAATATTACCATTAAGGCATTATCGCCTTTTCTTTCTTTTAATTTGATTATTCTTGTATAGCCACCATTTCTATCTTTGTATCTTGGTGCTAATTCATTAAATACTTTTTGTACACAAGCATTATCATTATGTAAAAATGCTAAGGCTAATCTTCTTGAAACTAAAGAACCACTTTTACCATAGGTAACCATTTTATCAAAGCATTTTCTTACTTCTTTAGCTCTAGTTTCTGTAGTCTCGATTCTTTCATTTATAATTAGTTGCTTTGTTAAACTAGCTAACATACTTCTTCTATGTTTGTTAGTTACGCCTAATTTTCTATAAGCCATGTTATTTCCTCCTCTTAATCATCATCTCTAAATTTAAGACCCATATCTTTAATTTTATCAATTACTTCTTTTAATGATTTTTTACCAAGATTTCTTATTTTCATCATTTCATTCTCACTCTTGTCAACTAAATCATGTAATGTAAGAATTCCTGCTCTTTTTAAGCAATTATATGCTCTTACAGATAAATCTAAATCATCTATTGAAGTTTCTAATGTTTTTTGATTTGGATCTTCTTTTTTAGAAGCCATTAATCCTGTTGTATCAGCAATTTCATTTAGGTTTGTAAGTACTTCAAAGTGTTCAATTAATATTCTACTAGCAAGGGCAACTGCTTCTTCTGGATTAATTGATCCGTTTGTCCATACTTCCATTACTAATTTATCGTATGTATCGTTTTGTCCAACACGTGCTGGTTCAACTTCATAATTAATTCTTTCTATTGGTGAATATAACGAATCAATGTATATTACATTTAATTTTTTATCACCATATAATTTCTTATTATCTTCACTTCTTACATATCCTCTGCCACTTCCAATGGTAAGTTCCATATTGATACTTCCACCTTCCGCTAGAGTACAAATAACAAGTTCTGGATTTAAAATTTCTATATCAGCGTCTTTTTCAATGTCTCCAGCTTTAACTTCACCTTCTTTAGAAGCTGATAATCTTAAAATTTTATTTTCGTCTTGAGAATGATTTTTTAATACGACACTTTTTAAGTTTAAAACAATTGCTGTGACATCCTCGATAACACCATCTATTTTTTGAAATTCATGTGCTACTCCATCAATTTTTACACTTGTGATGGCATCTCCTGGTAATGATGATAACATTACCCTTCTTAAAGCATTACCTAAAGTTGTTCCAAAACCTCTTTCTAAAGGTTCTATTTCAAACTTTCCATAATGACTACTTTCTATATATTCGGTTACTTTGTAATCTGGTTTTTCAAACTTTAACAATTTAACGCACTCCCTTTCTTAAATTATCCACGACGTCTTTTTGATGGACGGCATCCATTGTGTGGAACTGGTGTTACATCTGTGATTGTTGTGATTTCTAATCCAGCAGTTTGTAATGAACGAATAGCAGTATCACGGCCTGATCCTAATCCTTTAGTTTTAACCGCTACTTTTCTCATACCCATATCGTATGCTACTTTACCAGCAGCTTCAGCACTCATACCTGCTGCGAATGGTGTAGATTTTTTACTACCTTTTATACCCATTGTACCTGCAGAAGCCCAACTAATTGTATTTCCTTCTTTATCAGTAATTGTTACTACTGTGTTATTAAAAGATGATTGAACGTGAGCTATACCTTCAGGTACATTCTTTTTAACTTTACGTTTTCTCGCTTTATAAGCCATAATTTACCTCCCTTTAGTTAATTATTTTTTCTTATTAGCTACTACTTTCCCTTTACCTTTACGAGTTCTAGCATTACGATTAGTTCTTTGGCCTCTTACTGGTAAATTCTTTTTATGACGTGTACCTTGATATGAATTAATTTCCATTTTAGTCTTGATGTTCATATTTACTTCACGACGAAGTTCACCTTCTACTAAGTGTTTATTTACTTCTTCTCTTATTCTTATTAATTCATCTTCGGTTATGTCTTTTGCTTTAGTATCAAAATTTACTTTAGCATTTGTTAAGATTTTTCTTGATAATTGTCTTCCTATACCATAAATATAAGTAAGGGCAATTTCAATTCTTTTTTCATTTGGTAGATCAATACCTTTAATTCTTGCCATTTTTTCCTCCTATTAACCTTGTTTTTGTTTGTGTTTTGGATTTTCACAAATAACCATAACTTTGCCTTTACGTTTTATTACTTTGCATTTTTCACAAATAGGTTTAACTGACGCTTTAATTTTCATAATTTCCTCCTACTTTCTATAGGTTATACGCCCACGTGTTAAGTCATATGGTGATAATTCAATAATTACAGTATCACCTGGTAGAATGCGAATGTTGTTTACTCGTATTTTACCAGAAACGTGAGCCTCTATAACTATTTTGTTCTCTAATTCAACTTTAAATTTTCCTGAAGGCAGTAACATTAATACTTTGCCTTCTACTTCGATAGTTTCTTCTTTACTCAAATATTATCACCCTTTCCTGTTAGTATTTCATAGCCTTCTTCTCTCACTACTACAGTATGTTCAAAGTGTGCTGAAGGGCTAGAATCTGCCGTGATTATGGTCCAGTCGTCATCTAGCATTAAGACATCGTCTTTTCCTAAATTTAGCATTGGTTCTACGGCAATAACCATACCTTTTTTTAAAACTGGTCCTATATGTCCTGTGTCATAATTAGGAACTTCAGGTTCTTCGTGGATATCAGTTCCAACACCATGACCTACTAGTTCTCTAACTATCCCTAAATGGTGAAGATTTGCATAATTTTCAATAGCCTTACCAATATCTTGTATGTGATTTCCTGGTTTAACTTGTTTTAAGCCTTCAAATAAAGCGTTCTTGGTATGTTCCATAAGGTATTCTTTTTCTTTGGATATGTTACCTACTTTATATGTCCAAGCGGAATCACCATGATATCCTTTATAACAGGCTCCTATATCAATTGAGATAATATCACCATTTTTTAATTTTCTTTTTGATGGTATTCCATGTACTACTTCATCATTAATTGATGTGCAAATACTTTTAGGGTATCCATCATAATCCTTAAATGAGGCTGTTGCTCCTAAACTTTCTATAAATTTAGAAGCAATATTATCTAATTCTAAAGTAGTAATTCCAGGTTTAATATGTTTTTCTAACTCTTTGTGGGTTAAATAAACGATATGGCCTGCTTCTCTTAGTAATTCTATTTCATAATCACTTTTTATACTAATCATTGTTAATTACCTTCTTTATCTTTAAATAAGTATCAGCCGCACTGTCAGAATCATTTATTTCTATTTTTTTAAGTAATCCTAATTTATCATAATAATCTAATAATTCACTTGTTTTGTCTAAATAGACATTAAATCTATTTTTAAATGTTTCTTCGTTATCATCATTTCTTTTTTCTAACTCAGTTTCGCATTTATCACATATTCCATCTTTTTTTGGTTTTAAACTTTCATTATTAATATTATAAGATGCTCCACATTTAGGACATACTATTCTACCTTGCATTCTTTTTATTGCAAGGTCTAAGTCGATATCTAGAAATAATACATTATCTATTTCTTTATCTAATTTTTCAAATATATCTTCAAGTAATTTTGCTTGTGTAATATTTCTAGGATATCCATCTAAGATACAGCCATAATCACAATCAGGTTTTGTTAATCGACTAGTTAAGAGTTCGGTAATGATATCATCAGTTACAAACTCACCTTTATCTATTTTTTCTTTGATTATATTACCTAATTCTGTCCCTAAATTAACTTCTTCACGTAATAAATCACCTGTTGAGATATGAGGTATATTAAATTCTTCACTAAGTAACTTAGCTTGTGTTCCTTTACCTGCGGCAGGTGGGGCAATGAATATGGTATTCATTATTTACCACCTTTATAGTTTCTATTAACTAGGCTACTTTCTAATTGTCTATATGTTTCTAAGGCTACTCCAATAACAATTAGCATTCCTGTTCCACCTATACTAACACTAGAAGGTAGGTTTGAAATGGCTGAGAATATTATTGGTAAACCCGCAAGAATAGCTAAGAACGAAGTTCCTACTAGGGTAAGTCTTTTTAAGACTGTTTTTATGTATGTAGTAGTTTCTTTTCCTGGTCTAATTCCTGGAATATAGCCTCCATTTTTATTTAGATTTTTAGATAATTCTTCAGGGTTTGCTTGTAATATTGTGTAGAAGAAACCAAATACAAATATTAGTAAGATATATACTATAAATCCTACTGGGGTTGTATATGTTAAATATTTTTCTACAAATAAAGTAAATCCTTCTTTTTTTATAATACTTGCTAAAAATGCAGGTACAGATATTACTGCTGAGGCTAAGATAACTGGCATAACTCCCGCTGAATTTAACTTAAATGGGATATATGTTTGTTTAGCTCCATAAGCACTTGTTGTTTGGTTTGAATATTGTATTGGTATACGTCTTTCGCTTTCTTCGACAAAGACTATTGCTACAACTAATAATAAATATATTATTACAAATACAGCATATGATACAATGCCTATTAATAATGATGAATTATCAATTACTAAGGAACTAAATGCATCGATAAACATTTTTGGTACAGTTGATATAATACCTGCCATGATTATTAATGATATTCCATTGCCAAGCCCTTTTTGGGTAATTCTATCACCAAGCCATAGTAGAAATGATGTTCCTGCGGTCATAATGATACTTGATTTCATTATTTCCATTGTGGATAAATTCTTACCACCAAAGGCATATACCATAGCCAATCCTTGTAAAAATGCTATTATTATTCCTAAGTATCTTGTTATTTGGTTAAGTTTTTGTCTACCTTTTGCTCCATCATTCTTTAAATCACTAAAGTATGGAATGATATCCATTTGTAAAATACTTACTATGATTGAAGCAGAAATATAAGGCATAACTCCTAATCCAAATATTGTAAATTTTTTCAAACCACCACCTGAAATGGCATTTAGGTATTCAAGGAAACCTAAGTCTTTTACTACAGCTTTCATCCCAGGTACAGTAATGGTATTACCTATTGCAAAGATAAATAATGCAAATAAGGTATAACCAATTCTTTTTTTAATATCTTTATTTTTGGGATTCCATATTTGGCGGAGATTTTTAAACATCTAAATCACCTCTATTTTCCCACCGGCATTTTCTATTTTTTCTTTTGCAGTACTAGAAAACTTGTTAGCTTTAACTGTTAATTTCTTAGTTAATTCGCCACTTCCAAGTATTTTAATACCATCTTTTTCTTTTTTTACTAATCCACTTTCTTTTAAATTCTTTAATTCGATAACACTGCCATCTTTAAAGTCATTTAAATCACCAACATTAACTACTGCATACTCAGTTCTAAATTCATAATTATTGAATCCTCTTTTAGGTAAACGTCTAAATAATGGAAGTTGTCCTCCTTCAAATCCAGGTCTTACTCCTCCACCACTTCTAGCATTTTGTCCTTTGTGTCCTTTACCACTTGTTTTGCCAAGTCCACTACCAGGTCCACGGCCAACTCTTTTTCTAGTTTGTACTGAACCTTCATTTGGTTTTAATTCATGTAATTTCATTAGTTTAATATCTCACTTTCTTCTTTACCTCTTAGGGCCGCGATTTCAGTTGCAGTTCTTTGACTTTGTAATGCTTTTAATGTTGCTCTAGCCATATTAATTTTAGTACTAGAACCTAGTGATTTAGATAAAACATCTTTAACACCCGCTAATTCTAAAACATCTCTTACAGGTCCTCCAGCTTTAACACCAGTACCTTCAGCAGCTGGCTTTAGAAGTACTTTAGCAGCTCCTTCTTTAATAGTTATTTCATGTGGAATAGTACGATTATCAATTAATGAAACATTGATTACATTTTTTGTAGCAGCTTGGGTTGCTTTTTTTACTGCATCTGGCATTTCTTTAGCTTTACCAGTTCCAAGTCCGACTTTTCCTTTTCTATTTCCAACTACAACTGTAGCAGAAAAACGAAATTGACGACCACCTTTAACAACTTTAGTAACACGATTAACTGTAATAACTTTTTCTTCTAAAGTTTTTTTTGCTTGATCTTTTCTTTCTTTATTATCAAGTTTTTTTCGTGGTCTAAAGTTTTTCTTTGATGTCTCTTGATTATTTTCTTGCATAAGTTTTCCTCCTTATTAGAACTTTAAGCCGTTTTCACGTGCTGCTTCTGCTAAAGCTGCAACACGTCCATGATAAAGGTAGCCCCCTCTATCAAAAACAACTTCATTAATTTTTTTACTTTTTGCGCGTTTTGCAATTTCTGCTCCAATTACTTTAGCGGCTTCAATGTTTCCTCCATTTTTGATATTTAATTCTTTTTCTAAACTAGAAGCACTAACTAAGGTAACACCTTTAGTATCATCAATGATTTGAGCTGAAATATTAGCATTAGATCTAAATACTGATAATCTAGGTTTTTCACTTGTTCCACTTAGATTTTCTCTTATTCTTTTATGTCTAATAACACGCATTTCATTTCTTGATGTTTTTTTAATCATAAGTATACTCTCCTTTACTTATTATTTAGAGGCTTTCTTTCCTTCTTTACGACGGATATGTTCGCCTTTATAACGAATACCTTTACCTTTATATGGTTCAGGTTGTCTTACTTTTCTTATATTTGCACAAAATTCTCCTACTAATTGTTTATCAATTCCTGATACTTCGATTTCAGTATTACTAATACCTTTAATTTGAAGCCCTTTAGGAACGTCTAAATTTACTGGATGAGAATATCCTGCACTTATTGTTAAAACATCACCTTTTGGGTTAAAACGATAACCAACACCCACTATTTCAAGATTCTTACTATAACCATTAGTAACTCCTTCAATCATGTTCCTAATGTTGGCATTAGTAGTACCTTGCATGGCATGAGTAAATTTATCATTTTTAGTCATTTCTACTGTTAAAGCATTGCCTTCAACATTTATTTTTATTCCATCTACTAAATCTAGTGATAATTCACCCTTTGGTCCTTTAACAACTAATTTTTTATCTAATATATCAACATTAACATTTTCTGGTATTGTAACTGTTCTTTTTCCAATACGACTCATATTTACACCTCCTTATTTTAATTATTACCAAATGTATGCAAGCACTTCTCCACCAACACAGTTTTGACGAGCTTTTTTATCTGTCATAACTCCTTTTGGTGTAGAAACAATGGCAATTCCAAGTCCATTTAAAACTCTAGGAATCTCATCAACTTTAGCATATACACGTAATCCTGGTTTAGAAATACGTTTTAATCCTGTAATAACTCTTTCTTTATTAGGTCCATATTTTAAAGTTAATACTAACATATTTTCTTTATCTCCCTTTTCACTTTTGAAATCTTCGATAAAGCCTTCTTCTTTTAATATTTTTGCTATTTCTAATTTCATTTTTGAAGCTGGTACTTCTACATTTTTATAACGCATTGTATTGGCGTTACGAATTCTAGTTAACATATCTGCAATTGGGTCTGTAACTAACATAATTGAATTCCTCCTTCCGTTTTTTACCAACTTGATTTTTTGACACCTGGTATTTGTCCTTTATACGCTAATTCTCTAAAACAAATACGGCAGATACCAAACTTACTCATGACAGCATGTGGACGTCCACATATTTGGCAACGAGTATATTTTCTAACTTTAAATTTTGGTTCTTTTTGATTTTTTAAAATCATGCTTTTTTTTGCCATAAAATCCTCCTTAATAAGGTTACTTCCTAAAAGGAACTCCAAGTTCATCTAATAAGTCATAAGCTTCTTCATTAGTTTTTGCAGTTGTTACGATAACTACATCCATCCCACGAACCTTAACAACATTATCAAATTCTATTTCTGGAAATATTAATTGTTCTTTTAAACCAATTGTATAGTTACCTCTACCATCAAATGATTTTGGAGATAATCCTCTAAAATCTCTTACACGAGGAAGTACAACATTGATTAATTTATCTAAGAAGTTATACATTTTTTCTCCTCTTAGAGTTACTTTACAACCAATTACTTGACCTTCTCTTAATTTAAATGATGATATAGATTTCTTAGCTTTTGTTGGTACTGGTTTTAATCCTGTTATTTGTTCAAGATCGTTCATTGCTGCTTCTAATAGTTTACTATTTTGTAAAGCATCACCAACACCCATATTAATAACTATTTTATCTATTTTAGGTACCAACATAACTGTTTCATAATTATGTTTACTAACTAATTTAGGAACAACTTCCTTACTATATTTTTCTTTTAGGCGGTTCATTATAAACACACTCCTTCATTAGTCTTTCTTAACTGATTTTTTTGCTTTTACTTCAGCTTTTTTCTCAGTTTTCTTAGACTTTTCTTTTGTTTCTTTCTTTTTATTTTCAATTAATTTTACATTAGATACATGAATTGGTGCTTCTCTTTCGACAATTTCACCATTTCCATTATTATTTTTTGGTTTTAAATGTTTCTTAACAATGTTAACACCTTCAACAATAACTTTATTATCTAGTATTTTGTTAATTATGCCTTCTTTTCCTTTATTAGATCCAGCAATAACAACAACTTTATCACCTTTTTTTAGTTTCACTTAAATACCCTCACTTTCGATATCCTATAACACTTCTTTAGCAAGACTTATAATCTTCATAAAGTCTTTATCTCTAAGTTCACGTGCTACTGGACCTAAAACACGAGTTCCAACTGGAGATTTATCATCTTTAATAATAACGCATGCATTATCATCAAACTTGATATAACTTCCGTCTTCTCTTTTTACCCCAAACTTACTTCTAACAATTACAGCTTTTACTACTTTACCTTTTGGTATAGTTCCATTTGGGATTGCTTTCTTAACAGTACCAACAACGATATCACCGATATTGGCAGTTTTTACTTTACTTCCACCTAATACTCTAATTACAAGTAATTCACGAGCACCAGAATTATCCGCTACTTTTAAACGAGTTTCCTGTTGTACCATAGTTTTTCCTCCTTCCAACTAAAGAGATTATAGAATTACAGCCTTTTCAATTACTTCGACTAAATTAAATCTTTTAGTTTTTGATAATGGTCTAGTTGCTACTAATCTAACTTTATCACCAACTTTGGCAATATTATCCTCATCATGAGCTGTATATTTTTTAGAATATTTAACACGTTTTCCATATAATGGGTCTTTTTTATAAGTTTCAACTTTAACAGTAATTGTTTTATCAGCTTTATCACTTACAACAATACCTATTATTTCTCTTCTATTTTCGTTCATATTTTTTCCTCCTTACCCATTAATCTCGCGTTCTTTAAGAATTGTTTTCATTCTAGCAACATCTTTTCTAAGTTCATTTAATCTTGCAGGTTTTTCTAAAGTACCTGTTGCTTGTTTGAAACGTAGATTGAATAACTCTTCTTTAGATTCTTCTATTTTCTTAATAATTTCTTCTGTGGTCATTTTTCTTACTTCATTAGCCTTCATTGTTAACACCACTTTCTTTTTTAACAAACTTACATTTAATTGGTAACTTATGCATTGCAAGTCTTAATGCTTCACGCGCTGTTGCTTCATCAACACCCGCTACTTCAAACATAATTTTACCTTCTTTAACTACGGCTACCCATACTTCAGGGTTACCTTTACCTTTACCTTGACGGGTTTCTAAAGGTTTTTTAGTTAGTGATAAATGAGGGAAAATGTTTACCCATACTTTA
Source organism: uncultured Clostridium sp. (assembly GCA_905199855.1). GTDB lineage: Bacteria > Bacillota_I > Bacilli_A > RF39 > UBA660 > CAG-762. Next base: position 10,504 of record CAJKHY010000008.1, on the reverse strand, counting down.
CCACCACGTTTCATATATCTAGTCATAGCAACACGGGCAGCTTCAATTTGTTGAGCTGTGATCCACGCACCTTCTTTGGCCATTAGACCATATTCACCAAAATGTAATTCAGTATTACCTTTTGCTTTTCCATCATATCTAATACGAAACGTTTTTCTATGTTTAGTTCTTTTTGGAATTAGCATTTAAATTACCTCCCTTGTTCTTTGAGGAAAGAATTTCGCCTTTATATATCCAAACTTTAACACCGATTTTACCATAAGTAGTATCAGCTTCACTAGTAGCGTAGTCAATATCCGCTCTTAAGGTATGTAATGGAGTTGTTCCTTCACTATAACCTTCACCACGAGCAATATCAGCGCCACCTAAACGTCCAGATACTAAAGTTTTAATTCCTTTTGCTCCTGCTTTCATAGTATTTCTAATAGCTTTCTTTTGTGCTACTCTAAATGATACACGATTTTCAATGTTATGTGCGATAGTGTCCGCTACTAACTGAGCAACTAAATCTGGGTTCTTAACTTCAACGATAGTAATTTGAACTTCTTCACCAACAAGTTTTTTGATTTTCTTCTTAGTTTCTTCGATTTCTTTACCATTTTGACCAATTATAATACCAGGTTTAGAGGCGTGTATAAATACTTCTGTTCTTTTTTTATTTCTTTCAATAACGATACTAGCAATTCCAGCATCTTTATATTTGGAAAATAAATATTTACGAATTTCTACATCATTCATTAAATATTTAGGTACATCGTTACTGTTGGCATACCATTTTGATTGCCAATCTTTATTAATACCTAATCTAAGTCCATTTGGACTTACTTTTTGTCCCATAAAATCCTCCTTACTTCTGCCTTTCATCTAATATAATTGTTATATGACTTAATTTATGATCATTTCTACCAACATGACCTCTTGAGTCCATCTTGGCTCTTTTTAAAACTGGTCCTTCATCAACATAACAAGTTTTTACATATAAATTATTTACATCTAATTTATTATTATTCACGGCATTTGAGGTTGCAGAATTTAATACTTTTTTAAGTATTAGAGCCGCTTTTTGATTTTGATTTTCTAAAATTGCCAAAGCATCATTAACGTTTTTTCCTCTAATTAGATTAATAACTAAACGAGTTTTACGAGGGGCAATTCTAATCATTTTAGCTTTTGCGATAGTTTCCATTGTATTCCTCCTACACTAAGTTATTTCTTGTTTTTATCCTTATCCGCGCCGTGGCCACCACATTTACGAGTTAATGAAAATTCTCCAAGCTTATGACCAACCATATCTTCTGTTACATATACTGGTATAAATTCTTTACCGTTATGTACAGCAAAAGTATGTCCAATAAAATCAGGATAAATTGTTGAACGACGGGACCAAGTCTTAATAACTTCCTTTTTTCCATTTTCATTTAAAACTTTAACCTTTTTTAGTAGACTTTCATCTGCAAAAGGTCCTTTTTTTAAGCTTCTTGCCATTTCTAATCAATCCTTTCTTTATTTTTTCTTACGACGTGTTACGATAAATTTATTTGATGCTTTTTTATTTTTTCTAGTCTTAAGTCCTAGAGCTGGTTTACCCCATGGAGTCATTGGTCCACTTCTACCGATTGGAGCTCTACCTTCACCACCACCGTGTGGGTGATCATTAGGGTTCATAACAGAACCACGAACAGTAGGTCTAATACCCATGTGGCGTGTACGACCTGCTTTACCAATATTAACTAGTTCGTAATCTTCATTTCCAACAACACCAATAGTAGCACGACAAGTACCAAGTATTTTTCTTGTTTCTCCACTACCAAGTCTTATTAAAACATATTTGCCTTCACGGCCAAGTATTTGAGCAGAATTACCAGCACTTCTTGCTAATTGTCCACCTTTACCAGGTCTTAATTCAACATTATGAATAACTGTACCAACAGGAATATTCATAATTTCCATTGTATTTCCTATTTTTACATCAGTTTGTTTACCACTGACAACGATATCCCCAACTTTTAATCCTTTTGGAGCAATGATGTAACTTTTAACACCATCTTTATAATTAATTAAAGCAATATTTGCACTTCTATTTGGATCATATTCAATACTAGCAACGATAGCAGTGATATCGTCTTTAATTCTTTTGAAATCAACTAAACGATATTTTCTTTTTACTCCACCACCACGATGTCTTATAGTAATTTGTCCTTTATTATTACGACCTGTTGTCTTACTTTTGGTAACTAACAAACTTTTTTCAGGTGTTTTTTTAGTAATATCTGTATTATCTAAAGTACTTTTACCTCTTAGTCCATTAGTTATAGACTTATAATTTTTAATAGCCATAAGTATTACCTCCTTTTATTAGTTAAAACTAATAGAGTTTCCTTCTTTTAAAGTTACATAAGCTTTCTTATACTTATTAGTCATACCAGTATATCTTCCTACTCTCTTTTTCTTAGGATGAGAATTTACTGTTCTAACTTCTTTAACTTTTACATTAAATATTTTTTCTATTGCTTGTTTAATTGAAGTTTTATTTGCTTTAATATCTACTTTGAATACATAAGTATTTTGTGCTTCTAAAGAAGCTGATTTTTCAGTAATAATAGGTGCAATAATTATATCTCTATAACTACTCATTACCAAGCACCTCCTCTAATTTCTTTAGTCCTGCTTCTGTAATTAACATAATATCAGCACTTACTAAGTCAAGGACATTAACTTCGTCATATCTAATTACCTTAACATTAGCTAAATTTCTAGCAGCTAGACAAACATTATCACTTAATTCATCTAAAACTACTAAGACTTTGTTATTAACAATATTTAAGTTTTTGAATAAATCCATAATTTCTTTTGTTTTTGGAGTTTCAAAACTAATATTATCAATTACTCTAAGTTCTTTATCAATTAGTTTATATGCAAGAGCTGATTTTAATGCTAATCTTCTTTCTTTCTTGTTCATTTTCTTAGCATAACTTCTTGGTTGTGGTCCAAATACAATACCGCCACCTCTCCATTGAGTTGCACGAATTGAACCTTGTCTTGCATTACCTGTTCCTTTTTGACGATAAGGTTTTCTTCCGCCACCTGATACTTCACTTCTTGTTTTTGTTTTATGTGTTCCTTGTCTTAATGATGCTTGCGCTAAAATAATAGCATTATATAAGACAGCATCATTAGGTTTATTTTTCCATATGTTATCTTTTAAATTTACATCTTTAACTTTTTCATTCTTGATGTTTACTATTTCCATTTTAGACATATTATTTCCTCCTTTCATCACATATACTTAATTTTTTTTTACAACTTTTAAGCTTCTTGTGATGATTCAATATTGTTTTCAGTATTAGCTACTTCTTCAGTAACTTCTTCTTCTACATCAGTAATGTATGTTACTAAATCTTCTTTGGCATTAACTTTGCCTTGGTTTTTAATAGCTGATCTGATAAAGACAATCGATTTTTTAGGTCCTGGAACATTTCCTTTAATTAAGATAACATTGTTTTTTAAATCTACTTCGATAATTTCTAGATTTTGTATTGTTCTTGTTACATTACCCATGTGTCCTGGTAATTTCTTACCTGGTAAAACACGCATTGGTAACATTGTTCCCATTGAACCTACACCACGATGATACTGACTACCATGTCCCATTGGTCCACGAGTTTGGTTATGACGCTTAATAACGCCTTGAAAACCCTTTCCTTTAGAGGTACCGGTTACATCAACCATTTCTCCATTTTCAAATATATCAGCTTTGATTTCCATACCAAGTTGATAGTTACTAACATCTACACCTCTAATTTCTTTTAAGAAGCGCTTAGGGGTAGTATTAGCTTTTTTAAAATGACCTAATTCTGGTTTATTACTATTTTTTTCTCTCTTATCACCAAATGCTAATTGAACAGCATCATAACCATCTTTAGAAGCAGTTTTAACTTGTGTAACAACATTCTTATCTACTTCAATAACAGTTACTGGAATAAGTTTACCATCAGTAGTAAAAACACCAGTCATTCCAATCTTACGTCCTAAGATTCCTTTCATATTTTCCTCCTATAATTTAATTTCAATTTCAACACCACTAGGTAAGTCAAGATGGCTTAATGCATCTATTGTTTCCTTACTTGGATTAGTAATGTCAATAAGTCTTTTATGTGTACGTCTTTCAAACTGTTCGCGTGAATCTTTATCTTTGTGAACCGCTCTTAATATTGTGTACTTTTCAATTTCTGTTGGAAGTGGTACAGGTCCACTGACAGTTCCACCAGTTCTCTTAACAGTCTCAACAATTTTAGCCGCTGCAGTATCTAAGATTCTGTGTTCATACGCTTTTAATTTAATACGTACTCTTTCCTTTGACATAATATTGTCCTCCCTTCGCCTATATCTAGTATAGACTTGCTCCGTGCAAATAACCCAATACCCTCGATTAAGCCTTTATTTTATTAAACAACTTAACCGGGTGTATCAGCAACCTCGCACATCTAAGCATGCCACACAAAGTCAATTATACTAAATAATTATATGAAATGCAAGCATTTTTTTTACTTTTTTTTGCTTAATTTTTAAAAGACTAATAAATTTCCTCATATTTAAGGTTTTATTAGTCTTTACTATTGCCTTTTAGTTCTATATATTATCCTATTTATAACGATAAATTGTATAAATGTTTATATTTTATTTTGTTACTGAAAGCACAGTACGAAAGCCATAATACTCCACAGCGTCGCCACTATTTCTGGCAAAACTAAAAAAGTTTATTCCATCCATATAATTATCAAACGAACCACCACGCCTAAACCAGGGTCCATAATATTGAATAAAAGTTGCTACACTTTTATACCATGTTCTTGTTTCACCAGTAGCATCACCTAAATGAGCCCTATCATAAGCCACTTGATCATCATCTGAAGACCCATTTGCATATAAGTCATAATACTTCGAAATAGGAAAGGTCATAGTATTGCCAGATTCATCATAGTCTCGTCCCACTGTCCCCATATATCCTGAATTACCCCACGTTCCTGCTCCAGACATAGGACTTCTACTACTAGTATTATTATCTTGCATTACTCCCATTACATATTCATAAACTCCACCTGACATATCATATATTCCTGTAATGTTTCCTGTGGTAGAAGCAGCTGGACCGCCTTGCTCCATAAAATACGATGTCTTTACTTTGCCACCTTCTAATACTCTTACATTTTTTACATATGCAGAATCAGCACCTACATCAATGGAAGCTGTTTTGCTATATGTAAATTCTAAAGTATATGTCCCTGGATCTAAGGCATGAACTCTCGATTCATATATCATACTTGCATCTGCCGTACCATAACTTGTTCCACCAATTTTAGTTGTTATTCCAGTATTATCAATTACACTATCCCCTTTTTTAATTATATAATATAAATAATCGTTATCAACGTGAGCACAAGAAACACTATAGTCAAAAGTTACTGCTCCTTCACTATTTAATTCAAAAGTATAAGTTAAAGTTGTACTACTATTTCTTTGCTTTTGATTAGAACTTTTCCATATTGGATTTTCACTAGTCCCAATATTATTCCAAATATATGTATCACTTGTTGGTGCAGAAATATTTTTTTCTGTTCCGTATCCTGATACTAATTCTCTAACTATTTTTGGCTCATTGTATTTATACGTACCTTCTTTACGAGTGATAACAACTGTCGGATCCCCTGTACTACTTCCCGTTATTTGATCTGTACTATTATTTTTTGCAACATCAGTTAAGCCTAATCCATATATACTTTGTTTTAAATATGCTACTGCTCCCCATTCTATATTTTTCATCATATGGGCATCTACCTGATTTACCCCATTTTGAGTCAAATAATTGGTTGAATTAAATTTTTGAGAAGTTATAAATTGAGTGGATACATTTTGATTAGTTAAAGAAACCATATTCGGTTTCACCATGGGAAGTGTGGCACTGCCAGTAGTTTCAAACTTACCTATCCATATTCCTTCTAATTCAGTATCACCAAATGTAAAAGCTGGATGTGTATAATAGTTCCCATTTGATTTATTAGTACAAGTTTCTACACCTATTTCACTTGTTGTACATTTTGTAGTTCCAGTTGAAGCTGTTCACTTTTCAAAAACAACATCTATTACTGAAGGACAATTGCTTGTACAAACACCATCATTGTAAGTTGCACCCTTAAATTCTACATTAAATAATTTATATTTATATCTTGGTATCCAGACATAATAAGCTAAAATATCTTCTTCTGGTATTACTGTATTATTATTAGCATTCATGTATGTTCCCCTTTTATCGGTTGTTACCATAACAGCATTAGCCCAACTTTTACAACTATAACTATACCATTTCTTTGGATCTGCTTTTACCCAATTATTTCCATTATAAGTAATTGGTATCATTCCTTCAGCTAATACTGGAGCATTAGCACCTGACGTATCTTTACAAAATCCTGTATCTACACTAACATCTATCTTAGCTTTAAAGTTATTACTTTTCATAGTATTAGGATTATACATGTTACCATCTATATAGAATATTATTTTATAATATGTAATGTTTTGATTTAAATCTATTATACTTAATTTATATACATTATCTTGTTCTTTATCTTTAAAATTTATTTCACTTATTTCATTATAAGTAATATTATCATTACTACTAAGTAATTTTAATTTAAATGATTCTTCTTTTAGATTATCTGGTAATAAAGTAGGTATTATATTAATAGTTAAATCTAAATTATTTTCTATTTTCTTTTTTATATAAAATTCAGTTATTTCTCCATCATTATAATCTAATACGGGTCCTATATTAGTAATATTAATATCATTACCACCTTTTATTATTACATCTGCTATATCTTCTACAGTTATATCTACTAAGGGATTATTAGTACTTTGCCAACTAAAATAAGCATAAGTAGTACCAATTAATATTAATATAAAAGAGAATATTAATGTTAAAAATATAGTTCTTTTATTTTTATCCTTAAAAATATCTTTCATTTTCTTACCTACTCTCTTAATACAATGATATCATAATTCTTTATAATAAGCAATATTTTTTAAGAAAAAAAATAACTAGTCGTTTTACTAATTATTTCTTAACCAAAACATTTTTATCACTTTCTATCTCTCTAATAAAACTACTAGTTTTACTCTTAGGAACTAAAATATATAACTTATTTTTAGTCCTAGTCATTGCCACATAAAATAATCTTCTTTCTTCAGGATAAAAAATATTTTCTTCTATTTTAGGTTTTAATAATTTAATTATCTCTTCATCTTCTATTTTAGAAGGAAAACCATACTTATCATCTATAGCATTAATTAAAATACAATTATCATATTCCAATCCTTTACTCTTATGTATAGTTAAATAATCTATCTTCATATCTTCGTGCTTTTTATAAATAATACTCTCATGATTCTTTCTAATAAACAATTCATGATTTAAAATAGTATCTATATCATTGTTATATCTTTCTAGTAATAAAACATTACTCTTATTATTACTTAAATATATCTTATCTAATATATTACTTAATATAATACTTTTATTAATATTAGTTATGTCTTATTATTATCATTGATGATTCTCTTACTTGGTTTAGTAGTTCATATTGCGCTAGGTAATATGATGGATCAGCCTGTTGTGAAGGTATTGCATGCAATTAGTTTAGGCTATATTGATGTTGTTGAATCAATTTTTGAATTCATCTTTAATGGTCTTCATTCTATTACGAATGTTATTCCGGATTACTATACTTATATGAATGATAATACATTGATGACTCTTTCTGCTTTAAAGATGATTCATTGTTATATTATGAATGTAGTGATTGTTTCAATCGTAGAAGTTGTTAAATACTCTATACTAAGTAAAAAGAGCTCTTAGAGCTCCAATGGTATTAAGTTAAGCGAACAAATGCCAAAAACCTCTTTGATTTCAAAATCAGAGAGGTCTTTTTATTTTTTTCATTAAACTGTTGACAATTGATGGAAATCGTGCGGCTAGAAATGAATATTAATTCATTTCTAGCCCTTTTTAGTAGATGTGTTTTTTTAGGAGGTAAACTATTATGAAACAAAGCAAATACAACATCTACTACTCGCCTAAAAAGGTTAGAACTATTCTTGAACGCTCTATTGATGTGGCTCTTGATGGTCTGAAGTGCTACTGCAATGATCCTGTTTCCGATTTCACTCGTTGTCGAAAGCTTCCTGCTCGCACTCTTATTGAATGCATCATGAGCTTTTCTAATTACTCCTCAATAGGTGAATTATCTCACTTTTTTGTAGGTCAGGGTGAAATGCCTTCAGCTTCTGCACTATCACAAAGAAGACAACTGCTGGATCCTGATATCTTTAAGCGCATAAACAATCTATTCGTGAGTGCGTTTGATGATCATACAACCATTAATGGATATCATATACTTGCTCAGGATGGCTCAGATGTAAATATTCCTTTTATGGACGATAAGACAAAAACTGAAAAGCATGATGCAAAGTCTTTCTGCCAGTATCATGTCAATGCATTATATGACTGTCTTAATAAGGTATTCTATGACTGGAGTATTGATGCAGCAAGCAAGAAAAGAGAAGTTAACGCACTTATTTCAATCCTGAAAGATAGAAATTATCCTCAGAATTCTATCTTCACAGCAGATAGAGGATACGAGAGTTACAATCTTATGGCTCATTTCATTGAGAATGACATCAAATTTGTGATAAGAGTCAAAGATATTCATACCAGAAGCGGTCTGATGACAAATATTAAGACTGAAGAAGGTGCTTTTGATATAAGGGTAACCCGTACATTAACTAGTCTTCAGACAAAAGAAATCAAGGCTGATAAAGAAAAATACATATTCGTACCTTCAACTTCCAATTTTGATTTCTTAGACGAAACAAGAGACTTATATGATCTATCCTTCAGAGCTGTAAGATTCAAGATATCAGAAGATACCTATGAGACTGTTGTCACGAATCTTTCTGAAGAGGAATTCAAGACTGAAGATTTCAAGGAACTTTATCATTATAGATGGAATGAGGAGACTGCTTTTAATAAGCTGAAATACACAATCGGCCTTGTATACTTTCATGCAAGAAAGAGAAAACTGATACAGCAGGAGATAAATGCAGCCTTTCTAATGTACAATGTTTCAGAAGTAATCATCAGAAATATAGATTTGAAGAAAAATAAAAAGCCGGAATTGGAATATGATTATAAACCCAATTTCAGCAGTGCAGTAACTAATATAAGACTTTATCTCAGAAAGAAGATAAAAATGAAGGAACTTATTCTGAGAATAAAAAAATTTCTGGTCGCGCAAAGACCAGAAAGATCGTATGAACGTAATATAAAAGGTCAATCATGTAAACCGCTAAATTATAGAACGTCCTAACACAATTTATTATACACTGTTGTCTTAGGATAACAATAAATTTTTTTAGAACTATGTGATAGTTCTTTTCAAGCACGTCTTAAATCATAATTCTTTCAAATGTGTTTAGTAATAGCAGAAAAGGTGTCTGCCGTTTATATAGCTGACACCTTAACTTAATTACCTGATGGTATTAGTTTTGTTTAACTTAATACCATTGCTCCAAAGAGTGACTAAATCATCTTTTCGTTTTGTATCCTTCGCAACGATAAATGTGATCATACCAAGTATTAATCCAAAATAGAAAGAGAAGAAACGCCATAAGAACATAGAACTAGAAGCATTGGCTCTTCCTAAGAAACCAAATAAGATCATATAACATCCTTCACTACCACCTGATGCACCAGGAATAGGGAGGAATGTATTAATTAAATTAATAATAGAAGCCAGTCCTAAGAACTGTACAAATAGGGTAACTGGTACTTTTATTCCTAAAGCAAGACATGAAAAGAATGGTGTAGAGTAGATAATAGTAAGTTTCACTATATTACATAATACTGTCTGTAATAAAGCTTTTTTATTTTTCTGTAATACTTTCATCTGTTCTCTAAATTCACCAAAGTAATTCTGAATTCTAAAGCATGTTGATTCATAGTCTTTTATAAGTGGTGTTTTAGAAAGAAGATAGACTACTTTATCTACAATAAAGTTTTGGAACTTCTTGCTTTTAGCTCCTGCAAATAATAGAAGAGTGACTACCGCATTAATAAGAAATCCAACGGCTGCCATAGAGGATACACCTACACCTTTATCTAAGAAGTAGGCTGAATCCACAATCATAATCACTGCAGTAAAGCCCATGATCACTATTTGATAACTAATAAAGCACATAAGTAAGATACTTGTAGAAATGGCAGGGGAGATTCCCTGGTTATTAAATACAAAAACCTGGGCAAACTGTCCTCCTGAAGAAGAAGGAGTTAAACCACTAAATAAAGTACCTACAAGTCCATTCACAAAACCTTCTTTAACAGAAAACACTATCTAATATAAACGCACAAACATCATAAAAGCAACACCATCAAATACAAAATACATAAAAA
>CAJKHY010000007.1 GCA_905199855.1 uncultured Clostridium sp. | reverse complement strand
GTTTTTTGGTTGGTTTTTAAAAAACTGTACGGGTGTTTTTAAATTTTGACAATTTTGATATTTTTTTTGAAAAATTTGATATATGTTATCATAGCGATGTAATGATGGCGTAGGGAAAAGAAAAAACTATTGCTAATTTACAATAGTTTTGGTTGATAAAGTACTATTATCTAGGACGATTTCAATGTTGCTATTATCTTTGATGGAACCTTCGATTAGTCCGCGGGCTATTAGAGTTTCGACATTTTTGGTTAGGAATCTTTTGAGTGGTCTTGCACCATAGTCGTGGTCATAGCCGTTTTTTACAATGAAATCTCTTGCTTCGTTGCTTAAACTAATTTTAATATTTCTTTCACTTAATCTTTTGTTAAGATCATTTATTAGTTTATCTAATATTTTATAAATATTTTCTTTGGTTAAGGAATTGAACATGATTATTTCATCAATTCTATTTAAGAATTCTGGTTTGAATGTGGCTTTTAATTCTTTCGTGACAAGTTCGTAGGTGTTTTTATCATTGTTTATGATGTAGTTGCTACCAATGTTGGATGTCATTATGATGATTGTATTTTTGAAGTCCACTGTTTTGCCGTGGCTGTCAGTGATTCTGCCATCGTCTAGGATTTGTAATAGGATGTTGAATACATCTGGGTGGGCTTTTTCTATTTCATCAAATAGTACTATGCTATAAGGATTTCTTCTTACGGCCTCGGTTAGCTGTCCCGCTTCATCATAGCCAACATATCCTGGAGGAGCCCCGATTAATCTTGATACTGAAAAGCTTTCCATGTACTCGCTCATGTCAATTCTTATCATATGTTTTTCACTGTCAAATAGTTCATAGGCTAAGGTTTTAGCCACTTCTGTTTTACCTACACCTGTTGGACCTAGGAAAATAAATGAGCCTATTGGACGATTTTCGTCTTTAATGCCACTTCTGGAACGAATTATGGCTTCACTTACTAGTTTAATTGCTTCATCTTGTCCCATAACTCTTTTTTTCATGTTTGTCTCTAAATTTAATATTTTTTCACGTTCTCCACTTACTAATTTTGAAATTGGTATATGTGTCCATTTTGATACTACTTCGGCGACACGGTCAGCATCGACAATGTCTGGTAATATTTTATTTTCGTCTTTTTTATTTAATTCTTCTAGTTCTTTTTCTAGTTTAGGTATTTCACCGTGTCTTAGGCGAGCGGCATTTTCTAAATCATATTTGCTTTCACATAGTTCTAAGTCAAATTTGGCTTTATCTAGTTCTTTTTTCTTTTTGTTAATTAATTCGTTGATGTTTTTCTCACTTTCCCATGCTGTTCTTAATGATGTTTCTTTTTCTCTTAACGCGGTTAATTGGTTAGATATTTCTTCTAATCTTTTTTTGCTGTTATCATCTTTTTCTTTTCTTATGGCTTCACGTTCGATTTCAAGACTCATGATTTTTCTAGTTAAACTATCGACTTCTTCTGGTACAGAGTCCATTTGGACTTTAATCGTAGCGCACGCTTCATCTATTAGGTCGATGGCTTTGTCTGGTAGATATCTATCAGTTATGTATCTATTAGATAAGGTTGCAGCTGCGATTAGGGCTTTGTCTGTGATGTTTACACCATGGTAAACTTCAAATCTGCTTTTTAGGCCTCTTAAGATGGTTATTGTATCCATTACTGTTGGTTCGTTTACGAGAACTTTTTGAAATCTTCTTTCAAGGGCTCCATCACTTTCAATGTATTTGCGATACTCATTTAATGTGGTTGCCCCGATGCACTTTATTTCTCCACGTGCAAGCATTGGTTTTAGGATATTTGAAGTGTCCATTGCTCCTTCTACTTTTCCAGAGCCAACAATCATGTGAATTTCATCAATAAACATGATTATTTCGCCTTCGCTTTTTTTGATTTCATTTAAGACATCTTTTAATCTTTCTTCAAATTCTCCACGATATTTAGCTCCCGCGATTAGGGAAGCCATATCTAGTTCCCAAATTCTTTTATCTTTTAGGCTGGTTGGAACATCGCCTTTGATGATTCTTGAGGCAAGTCCTTCTATAATAGCGGTTTTGCCTACGCCTGGTTCCCCGATTAGTACAGGGTTGTTTTTAGTTTTTCTTGATAATATACGGGTAATATTACGAATTTCTTCATCACGGCCTATGACAGGATCTAGTTTTCCTTCTTTTGCATACGCGGTAATATCACGACCATATTTTTCTAATGGATTAATTTTTTCTCGTTCTTCATACATATAATTCCCTCCTTAATAATTCTATGTGATAATTATATCACATTTTTAGCACTTGTCAATAGAGAGTGCTAATTTTTTTAAAAGAAAAATGAAGTTATTTTTTTTTAACTTCGTTTGGATTTTCATTTCTTTTGACAATGTCTAGTTCATAGATGGAATCACATATTTTGTAATAATAAAACTTATATATGCTACTATAATCATGATTAACTACGCCTTCATTCATGGCTTTTATGTATTCTTCTTTTTCGTCCTTCGTTATATATACAGGTGGTAGGTTTACTTCTTTAAATAGGTTATTTAGCATAGCTCTTGAGGTGCGCCCATTACCATCGCTGAAAGGATGAATTTTAATAATTTTACATTTTAGTTTTAAAGATTTATTAATGTAATCGATTATTAGGTTTGGTGATGATGTTTCTCTTATTAGTTTGGCCATGGCTATCAATTCTATGTATTCTTTGTTTAGGTCATTTAATTCTGTGGCTATCATAGTATAGTCTGTAGTTTCTACTTCTGTACCACTTATAAAAGCATTATAATTTCTTATTTTGCCACCATAATTAGAATATGGCATTTTTGAATATAAGGTTTGATGTATTAGGAAAAGGATACCAATGTGTTTAATATTAGAGAAATAGCCGTTTTCTATTTTGTCGTATATTAAGGATAGGCCTTCTTTTTCATATTTGTTTTTTACGTTTTCCATTTTGTTTTCGTTATAAATTGTTTTCTTTTTGAATTCTTCAATTATTTTTTTGAAATCGTAATGATATTTATCTAGGTAGTATAGCTTTATTAGATTTTGTGGGATGTAATCGTCTTTTGAGTATAGTGTGTTGTCTTTTTTCCTTTTGTTATACTGATTAAAGAATTCGCATATATCCATATTATAATTACTTATAATATCTAAAATATCTTTCATACTAACCTCTCAATTCTTGTTTAATTAGTTGCAGATTCTTGCGATTATTTGATTGCATTTTTCGGTTATTTCTTTTTCTTTGTCATTTAATAATTTATGATTTTCCATTAAAATATTACCATTTACGATGGTTGTTATGACATTGTTGGATTTGGTATTGTAGACAATTTCGGCAAGGAGGTCATTTACAGGTTTGATCTTAATATCATTTATGTCGATTATAATAATGTCTGCTTGTTTTCCTACTTCGATGCTACCAATTTGTTTTTCTAGGCCAAGAGTTTTGGCTCCATTTATGGTAGCCATTTTTAGTACATCATAGGATTCTAGTAATTTAGGGTTTTCATTGATGCCTTTTTGGAGTAGGGCAGTTAGTTTCATGGTTTCAAATAGGTCTAGATTGCTTCCACTTCCTTGTCCATCTGTTCCTAATGATACATTTATGTTATTATTTAGCATTTCTGTGATGTCTGCGATACCACATCCAAGTTTTAGGTTGCTAACTGGGCAATGTGCCACGCTGATGTTTAATTTCGATAGTTTTTTTATTTCTTCTTTGTTTAGTTTGACACAGTGTGCTAAAATAAGTTTTTGCTCTTTGAATTTGTCTTTTAGGATATCAATTGGTTTTTTATGATAAATATTTTCGATATCTTTGACTTCTTTTTCGTTTTCACAAAAATGCATGTGTATTAATAGATGGTATTTTTCATTTAATTTTAGACATTCATTTAGGTAGTTTTCTTCGGTTGTGTATAAGCCGTGAATCCCCAGATTGATGGTTATTGTGTCTTCTTTGTTATTTTGGATTATTTTTTCTAATTCATTTAGTTTTTTTAGGTCTTCTTTATTTGTTTGGGTTCCTATGAGGGTTCTTGTGGTTTGTAATCTTATACCACTTGCAAGAGCGGCCTTGATAATTTCATCTGTCATGAAATACATATCGTTAATTGTTGTTGTCCCTGTTTTAATCATTTCTATGAATGATAGGTATGAGGCATAATAAATGTCTTCTTTGGTGAGTTTTGCTTCCATTGGCCAAATATTCTTTTCTAGCCAGTCTTGGAGGTTATAGCCTTCGAGTGTTTCTCTAAAGATACTCATTGGTACATGAGCATGTGTATTAATTAATCCCGGCATAATTATTTTGTTTTTGGCTTCAATGATTTTGGTATTTTTATCTGTTTTTATATTTTTATCTATATATTTAATTTTTGTGTTTTCAATTAGAATGTCCATGTTATGTTCTATCTTGGGTTTGTTTATATCCATAGATATTAAAGTGCCATTTTTAATACATATTTTCATATTTGTTACCTTTCTTATTTGACTAGTTTTTTATTTTTAACTTCTTTTCCTTTGATTTTTTTTGCATAGTCGTATGTTAGGTCTATTATTTCAAATAGGCAACTTATAACTGGGTAATCGCTTTCGCATCTTTCTTCGTCAAAGTGAATTGGTATACCTCCGTGACATTTCCATATTTTTAGGTTTGTTTTATAGTCATCTACTAGAATTGCTCCCGTGGCATCAACGAACTTGGCTTTGTCTATTTGTTTTGGAACTGTAATAACTTCAACTTCTGGTAATACTTTTTTTAAATAGATTTCTTTTTGGATAGCTTCATTTTTGGAGTTGATATGTGTTAGAATTTTAACATCATATAAATTGGTGTTTATTATTTCTTTTATTGCTTGGATGCTGTTATTAATAAACGAAGTGTTATGAAGAAGATATTCCCAATCTAAATTTTTAATATATTCTACTACTTCTTTGGAATTAGTATGTATGCCTCGCCATTGGATTCCTAATTTATCCATTTCTTGGTACATGTAGGCTATAGTGTTTTTGATTACACCATCAAAATCAATATATAATTTAACCATAAATTTTCCCCCCTTTTTTTATTGGTTAACCATTCATATAGTTTAAAATATTTGTTTCTCCTTCAAGATACATTGTGATTGTATCGTTTTCAACAAGTATTAAGGTAGGAATTTTGATTTTTAATTCCTCGATTGTTTTTGCATTGCTGTTACCTTTTTCACTGATGTATTTTGTATTGAATCCTGAACTCATATCTACTTTGTATATTTTTGATTCATATAGTTTGCTTACAAGTGCTCTGTCAATGCTATTAATTGTATTGTTAAAATCATAGAAATATACATAGTATTTTTCTTCACTTTGTTTAAATATTTCGCTTACTAATATGTTACTGCGATTATTAGTCATATCTCCATTTGTGTTACTGTTATTATTGTTACCAAATTTAATTTCTTTGGTGATAAAGATACCTACAAGTAAATAGATAATGATTAATGCCACCAAAACTATTGTTAATGTTTTTAATATTCTATATACTTCTTTTTTTGGTTCAGTTTTTTCATTTGTGTTTATTTTTGTAATATTCGCTTTACTTTTTTTTGCTTCTTTTCTTCTTAATTCTCTTCCCATGTTTAATCACCTTCAAGATAAGTATAACAAAAAAATTTGGAGTAGTAAAGTAGAAAATATGGAGATTTTTAAAGAAAAAAACCAATTATTTGGTTTGGTTGTTCAATAATCGGTTTTATTTTATTTAGTTATTCTATTTATTATTTCTTTGGTAAATGTTTGATATGCTTCTTTTTTTTGATAAATGGAAGTTATTGAGTTTAGAAACAGTTGTGGATCTAGTAGTTCTACTTCCATAACTTGATATTCTTCGTTTGTTTTCACTAAGTCAATGCGCATATATAAATTATCTTTATATTCTTTAATCAAACATATTTTGTTAACTATTTCGAGCATTTTATCATCAATGCTTTCTTTTTTAATGTATTTTATGTATGGTTTTTCTCCAAAAACGGAAACACATCTTTGAATCACGTGGGATAATTTATTAGAAAAGCATATAACTGAATATTCACCGTTTTTTACTTCTTTTATAAATGGTTGTAGCATTAATGAATAGTTAATGTTTTGATATTTATTTTTAACATCTTTTATGGTGATAGTATTTTTACCGATT
Source organism: uncultured Clostridium sp. (assembly GCA_905199855.1). Lineage (GTDB taxonomy): Bacteria > Bacillota_I > Bacilli_A > RF39 > UBA660 > CAG-762. The sequence continues at coordinate 36,656 of CAJKHY010000007.1, read as the reverse complement.
TCATTCAAACTTATGATGTATGTATCCGCACTACTTTCAGAGACAACAGGTTTAATTACTAATTTATCATAATTGTTGAATTTGTTTTTCCAAATTTCTTTGATGTTTTTTTCTATATTTGAATTATTTTCAATAAAAATAGTATCTATATGCTTAATGTGGTATTTATCTAATAATTTAAATTGTTTTTCTTTATTATAGTTATTAGAAATTATTTCCACTGGATTATATAAAGGAATTTTATTTTTAGATACTTCTTCTAAGAATTTATCAAAAGTTTCTTTGTTCTTTTGAAATCCCCAGATGGATTTTATAATTAGTGCTTTATATTTACTATAATCATTTTCTTCTTCGTAGGAGATAATATCAACTCCGTAACCTTGCCTATTTAAATAATATTTGGTTGAAATATCTTCATATACTTTATTTTTCCATGTGTTGCATGATACTATTCCAATGTAGGTAGAATATTTATGAGTTTTAGTATATATATTTACCCACGTTCTAAATATATAAAATTTAATTCTTTTTAGTTTGTTTACTATTTTTCTCATATCTTGCCCACGTCCAACGCTTGGTGAAGTTTTTCAAATTCTTGTATTAAGTCGTATATTTCAATGCCATAGTTGAAGCGAGCAATAATTTCTTCTTCATATGGCCATGACATATTTCCTCCCATGATACATTTAAATTTTGTTGTTTTATATAGATATCTGACTAGGTCTTCTTCACAGGTAATTTTTTTGCCCCCAAAAGTTTTTCCTTTTAAATCAGTAAAATCTACGACTGCGAAGAAACCTGACTGAGGCATTGTTTTGTCTCTTAACTTTACTCCATCAATTCCTTTTAAAAGATTTATTTTCATTTGTGGCGAACTAGCATATTTGGTTACTTCTTTGATAATTCTATCTTTAGTTTTACTATTATTTATTACTTCGATGCCGTCAATTAGAGCTTTTAACAATTCTAAGCGGTACTGATATTCGGCAATAATTGGTTTAAAGTATTTTTTGGCCTTTTTATATCTGCGATTAGTTCCATTAAAGGCTCCGGCAAGGGCTTGAACTTGTAAGACTGGTAGGGAATCCATGGTTGTAAATATTTTTTCTTCAATGCCTTTGCATATTGGAATTGGTGCCACGATGGCTCCGGCACGAATGCCTGCAAGACCATATGCTTTGGATAATCCAAAGAGGGTTATTGTATTATTGAAATACTTGGGCATTGTTGCAAGTGGTAGAGCTAAATCTTCTTGATCATAAGTTAGGTCCCTGTAAATTAGATCATCAATAACGAATACTCCTTTTTCTAAGCACACATCTCCAATACCTTTTAAGATTTCCACATTTTTCTTGTTCAAAACTTTACCAAGAGGATTATGTGGATTCATATTTAGAAATGCCACGACACGCGGAATATAATCAAGTTTGTCTTTGAAATCTTGTTTCAATCTTTCGTTTATTGCATCTATTTTCTTGGCAAGTTTAGTTGGATTAACATAGAAATCGTCTTCATCTTCTAAATCCAGTACTTCTACGCGGCCATTCATTCTTTCGGGATCAACTGCGAAAAGTCCATAATTAGGACCTGTCATAATGACAACATCTTCATCTCTCATAATTGTAGATAATATCATGTTGAAAGCATGTGTTGTCGAACAAGAAAATACTACATTCTCAACGCCTAAGCCATCATAATTATCAGTTTTATCTTTTTTGAATCCTTCTTTGATTAAATAGTTAACAAAATGTGCCCGGGCAATAACGTGCCCTCCAATATTGGGATATTGGTATAGATATTTACCCATTAACATTTTGATAATATATTCTCGTGCCATAGGAAATGGTTTGGTTCTCATGGGAGAGCCTGTCCTTACAGTGTGAATCTCATTAGGGAGTACAAAGCCAGGGTGATCATATTCGTGTAGATCTTTATTTAGTAGATAAAAACCTTTTTCTATTTTTTTTATTTCAGGGTAAAATTCTTTCCCATCTTTTCTTTTACCAAATTGGCTATATTCTTCTAACAACGATGGATTATCATCAGTAAATTGTTTTAAAGATTTAGGAAAATTATTAATATCATAACTGCTATTTATGACATCAATATCTTCATTTAAAATTTTCTTTGCTATTTTTTTAATTTTATTAATTGACATTTGTAATCACCATATTATTATTATATACTATATTTTATTAAAAATATATAATTGTAGTTTAAATTTGTATTAAAAGTGTGTTAAATATAGCTTATTTATTTTTCATTCTTTTTTGACTCGGTTGTTTTTTCTTTAGCACTTGTTTTGGATACATTGTAATATTCTCTTACTTTATTTTCAATTTCTTGGCATAATTTTTTATTTTCTTTTAATAGGGTTTTTACATTTTCTTTTCCTTGTCCTATTTTTTCGCCTTTATATGAATACCATGCTCCACTTTTTTCTACAATTCCTGCTTCTGCCGCAAGATCAACAAGTTCTCCCTCTTTGCTTATTCCTTCGCCATACATGATTTCAACATTAGCAATTTTGAACGGAGGTGCAATTTTATTTTTAACGACTTTAACAACAGTTTTGTTGCCCACTACATCTGTGCCTTGTTTGATTTGTTCTCCTCTTCTAATATCTAGTCTTATTGATGAATAGTATTTTAATGCTTTTCCACCAGGAGTGGTTTCAGGGTTACCAAACATAACACCTACTTTTTCTCTTAATTGGTTAATGAAGATTACAATTGTATTTGTTTTGTTAATTGATCCCGATAACTTTCTTAGGGCTTGACTCATTAATCTAGCTTGTAAACCAACGTGTGAATCACCCATTTCTCCATCAATTTCTGCTTGAGGTACTAAGGCTGCAACAGAGTCAATAACAATGATATTTACGGCCTCACTTTTAACAAGTGCGTCACATATTTCTAGTGCTTGTTCTCCTGTATCTGGTTGCGATAGCAATAGTTCCGCAATGTTAACTCCTAAATTTGAAGCATATATAGGATCTAGTGAGTGCTCAGCATCGATAAATGCGGCACGTCCTCCTTCTCTTTGAACTTCAGCAATAGCGTGTAAGGCAAATGTTGTTTTACCTGAAGATTCTGGTCCAAATATTTCAATTATTCTACCCTTTGGATATCCTCCGCCAAGAGCAACATCGACAGCTATTGAACCACTAGAACTAGTATCAATTTCTCTTTTTTCTCTTTCACCTAATTTCATAATTGCTCCTTTGCCGAATTGTTTTTCAATGTCGGCTAAAACTTGGGCTAATGCTTTTTCTTTGTCAATCGTTTTGTTCATTTTTTTCTCTCCTTTTCTCACAGTACAATTATATTTTACTATACTTTTTTGAAAAAAACAATACTTTTTTACAAACTTTTGTTTGAAATTTAGCAAAGCCTTATAAATAAAGAAAAAAATTAGATTTGTTCGTCTAATTCTATTTTTCATAATCATATTCTAATATATTTATATACGCTTTTTCCCTTGGCTTTTTATTACATAATTATAGGAATCTTTGCACATTTCTTTAATGCCTTTTGTAGCTTTCCAACCTAGTTCTTTATATGCTTTTGTAGGATCTGCATAGCAAGCATCAATATCACCAGGTCTTCTTGCTACAATTTTTTTGTTGATGATTACATTGTTTACTTCTTCAAATGTTTTAACTATTTCTAATACGCTATAACCTGTCCCTGTTCCTAGGTTGTAATATTTTAGTCCGTCCATATGCTTTAAGGAACTTATGTGTCCTTTTGCAAGGTCTACTACGTGGATATAATCTCTAACACCAGTTCCATCTGGAGTATCATAATCATCACCATATATGCTTAAACATGGTAATTCACCCACCGCTACTTTAACTATGTATGGAAGTAAATTGTTTGGTGTTCCGTTTGGATCTTCTCCTATTAGACCACTTTCATGCGCCCCGATAGGATTAAAATATCTTAGGATTGTTATATTGTATTTTTTATCTGAGTAATATAAGTCTTCAAGTATTCTTTCAATAAATAGTTTGGTTGTTCCATATGGATTGGTTGTACTTAGTGGAAAATCTTCTTTAATTGGTAATTTTTTTGGCTTTCCATATACCGTGGCACTTGAAGAAAATATGATGTTTTTGCAATTAAATTCTTTCATGATTTCAAGTAATACTAGTGTTGAATTAATGTTATTATCATAATATTCTAAAGGTTTGTTGACCGATTCGCCAACTGCTTTTAATCCTGCAAAGTGAATAACGGCTTCGATTTTATTTTCTTTAAATATTCTTGTTACCAATTCATTATTACGTAGATCTCCTTTGTAAAACTTAACTTTTTTATTAGTAATTTCTTCTATTTTATCTATTACTTCTTCTTTAGAATTGGATAAGTTGTCCATAACTATAACTTCGTATCCCTCATTTAACAATTCTACACAGGTGTGGCTTCCTATGTAACCACAACCTCCTGTTACTAATATTTTTTCCATATATTTCCTCCTAATTTTTACTTATGTAATCACTAATTAATTTAATCATGTTATCTGTATTACTGATAAATTTTTTTGGTTTAAAGTGCTTGGCTTCATTTAATACTTCAGCTAAATTGTTGTTATCTAGTTTTAAGAGATAACCTTCTTTGCTGAAGTTGTCTATTATCTGTAATTGATGGTCATTGGCACTTTCCTTATAAATTTTAAGTCTTGCCATGGCAATTATTTTTTTGTTGTTTTTTAGTCCTGTAATTATGGAACCTACACCACCATGGGTTATTAAAATATCACATTTTTTCATGAGTTTATCAAATTCATTCATTGGTATAACATCAAATATTTTCATATTTTTGCTATCATATTTGGTGGAACCTGCTTGGACAACGACTTCTTCTTTGATAATGTCATTTTCAATGGCATCTTCGATAATATCAAGTAATCTTTTAAATTCTTTGTCTTGTGTTCCTAGTGTTACTAATATCATTAATATATCCACCCCCCGTATACTGATTTAGGATATATATTTAGCATGTTTTCCCATTGTACAATAAATAAATCAGCAAATTTATATACTATTTTACCTGTTATGGACTTGCTAGAAGAATTGGCAAAACTTTCAATAAATATTATCTTGCTTCCAAATATTTTTCCAATAAGACACATTGGCCCTGCAGTATGGGCTCCAGTTGTAACTATATATTTAGGCTTTATTTTAATATAAATAAACAAGGATTTAAAAGTATTGTATATTAATTTAAAAAAGTAAGTAAATGGATGGTATCTTGTTCCAAATATTAAATAGTGAACTTTATTAGTATATTTATCTTTTAAAAATAAGGTTGATTTACTTTTTTCGGTAACTAGATAAGAATCATAATTTTTAAACATTTTCTCTAATTGCATTAATTCACTTAGGTGTCCACCTGAACTAGCGATAAATAAAACTTTTTTCATACATTACCTCATCTATTTCAAAATATTTTTCCATATATTAACTATTTTTTCTTTGGAAAATTCTTTTGCTTTTTCTTTGGCATTTAAACCTAATTTATTTCTTAACTTAGAATCGTTTATGACTTCTTCTATTCTTTTTATATACTCTAATTCATTTCTATTTTTAATGATATAGCCATTTCTTCCATCTTCAATTATATCATTTACTCCACTTGGAACATCGTATGCTATACAAGGTATACCATAACTCATTGCTTCTAGTAAAACCATTGGTAATCCTTCTGTTATGGATGCCATTAGAAATAAGCTGGAATCTAACATGTACTTATTAATTTCTTCTTTATTTTTATAACCAGTGAGTATAACTTTATTATTTAAGTTTAAATCATTGATTAATTTTTTTAAGCTATTAAATTCTTTGCCATCACCAATAATATATAGTTTCCAATTGCTTTCTTTTATTTTAGAGAAAGATTTTATAATATCATCATTTTTTTTGCCATAGTCTAATCTGCTAATAGTAATGATATTCTTTTTATCTAATTTACTATTACATTTAGGTATTTCATATAACATGTTAGGTACAAGTTCTACTTTAGTATGTTTATTATTTTTAAGAAATTCTTTATAATCATTATATAAGCATTTTGTTAGGGCAAATAGGTAATCTATGTTGTTATATTTATTTTTTATTGTGTTAATATATTTTTTATCATTGTTATGATATCTATGTTCCTGTGCTATTTTTACGGTATTATTATTACCATATTTACTTAGCAAAGTACTAAATTCGCATCTTGTGGAAACTATATAATTGCTGTTGCAATTCTTTATGTATTCAATTACTTTAAATCTCTTTTTTAGTAGTATTTGTCCTGCTTTAATTCCTTCTTTTAATGTATTAAATATCTTATGATTATGTAATGATTTAAGAAATTCTTCTTTATTGGGATTTCCATTATAAAGATATTTTACTCTAATTTTACTATTTAGTTTATTTGCTTGATTATTATCTAAATTATAAAACGACATAATTTCAATATCGTATTTATCACACAAGCTATTAGCTGTATTAATAGTAGCGGTTTCGATTCCTCCATAACCTAAATGTAATACTAAGAATGTTATTTTTTTCATATAATCACCAGTTTTTCTTTTCAATAAATATCTTTCTTGTAATAAAATTATATACCATGACTATACCTGTTGATGCTATTTTTACAAGCATATAATATATATGTAATCTTTCTATTCCAAGATACATTATTAATTGATTTATCCCTAGTCCTATAATACTGAAAATAATAAATATGGTAAAGTCTTTATACGTTTGCTTATGATTAACATCAAATACCCATTTAATACTCATAATATAATTAAATATTACCGAAATAGAAAATGATATTATTGAGGAATACAATACATATATATTTAAATATTCAGTACAAACATATAGCAAAGTGTAGTCAATAATAAATGCAATTCCTCCAACTACACCAAATTTTAATATTTGTTTAATTAAGTTGTTATTCATTTCTGTTTTTCACCATCATGTTTAAATATAATTCATATAACTGTTTGTGCTTTTTGGCAATGACTTGTAGCATTATTCCCGTTATCCATAAAAGTAAAGAGATAATTAAAAACACACCTGATACTATCAAACTAGGAAATCTTGGCACAATACCAGTATTCATATATTCTATCACTACAGGTACTCCTAGCAATAAAGAACACATTAAGGACAAAATTCCTAATATACTAAAGAAAAACCCTGGTTTATATTCTTTAAATAAAATAGCTATTGTTTTTAACACTCTAAATCCATCTCTATAAGTGTTTAATTTTGAAACACTACCGGCAGGTCTATCACGATAAGTAACTGGAACCTCAACTAATTTAAAATTTTTATCTACAGCATGAATAGTCATTTCGGTTTCTATTTCAAATCCTTTTGATAATACAGGAAATCCTTTAACAAATTCATAACTAAATGCACGATATCCTGTCATTATATCTTTAATATTATTTTTAAATAATTTATTAATTAAAAATCTAACTAGTCTATTTCCTAAATTATGAAATGGTCTTTTATTTTCAGTAAAATATGTGGAAGATAATCTATCTCCTATAACCATATCTGCTTTACCATTTAAAATTAAATCACACATTTCACGGGCATGTTCTTTTGGATACGTATCATCCCCATCTATCATTAAATAGCAATCAGCATCAATTTGTCTAAACATTGACCTAATTACATTACCCTTACCTTGTTTATATTCGTATTTAACAATAGCTCCGGCTTTTTTTGCAATTTTGTCAGTACCATCAGTAGAATTATTATCATATACATAAATGTCCGCTTCAGGTAAGGTTTCTTTATAATCTTTTATTACTTTTTCTACAGTTTTACTTTCATTATAGCATGGTATTAAAACTGCTATTTTTTTCTTTTCCATTTAAAACACTACCTTTCAATTACATAATTATTATAGCAAAAATATTTTGTATTAACAATTAAATTTTTTAGTATCTACCATTATTGCTAAAAATAATGGTAGCGGAACATAAATACAATATAAATATCTAAATTCAGCATACACAGGAGAGGCAACCAGAGTAAGCCATAGTGCAAATACTAATATCATAGGAACGAGCAACTTATAATTTTGCTATGATTTTTTTACTGCATTCATTTGATATAATATAGGGAGATAACAATAGTAATGGCAGACAAGTATATGCTCCATATATATATCTAAATTCAGCAAAAACAGGGGATGCTATCATCATAGTCAACCAGATCCCAAATATTGGCACAAATGGGTACACTCCTTTAATTTTGTTTTTCTCTGCAGATATAACTCCAAAAATCAAAATAATCCAAAAACAAAAGCCTATACTCCATTCAATATTTACAATAGGTAATTCTCTTGATTCCAATTTTGTAATAACTTTTTTAGCATTTTCAGGAAGTTTGGAATGCATCTCTAATCCATAATTGTTTTCTATTATGCTACTAGTTACTGACCAATATTCTACTCCAGGGTACCAATAACCCAATGTGCTTATGGCATAAGATTCTAGTGCTACGCTGGGATGTTCATATACTAATTTTAGATATAATTTTAAATATTCCAGTTTATTATTATCAAATATAGCACTATTATAATTTTCGTTGAATTTTATCCCATCAGATAATCTTGGATTGTAACTAACTGCCATAACTTCGAGAGGCATTAACTCGTTAATAAGTTCTTTTTCATCTTCAGTAAATTTAACATTTTTAAAAGCCATCCTACCTACTTGTTGAAGTGGCATACCAATATATTCTGCAGATGAACTTTTTGTTATATTTAGGTAATTGAAGACAGGTTTTTTGATAATTAGGTATATAGAAAAAACTATAAAGAATGCAACTCCAAATATTTTAATATGCTTTTTAAAAATAATTAAACTTGCAAATGCTAAAATAATGTACATATAAATTGCATTATTTCTAAAAAATACACAGAAAATTGAAACAATAATAAAACTAACAACACTATTAAATTGTAACTTCTCCTCTTTTTCAATAATTTTAATAGTTTCCATAGTTAATAAAAGTAAAGTGCCAGCAAACATAACATCTTTCCACATAACGATACTATAATATCCGTGCACCGGGATCAAAGAATAATATAAAACAATTATTAATAGTATATAGTCATTCACCTTTCTTTTATGTAAAAATACAATAAGTGAAGAAAATATTGATGCTAATGTAGTCATTTGGAAAATTGTTGATGTTGCCACTGCGGCTATAACATTCCCAAAAAATTTAAATCCAATTTTATACGGCAATGCAACAAAAAGCGTATGAATTACTGGGTGGTGATCTGATATATTTGTAAAATTATTTATAATCGTAGTTAACTCTTCCATTGAATCTGGAGTTATAGTTCCTGGATAGAATGCTAAAAAGTATGGTATCCACGAAATAAAAATAATAGCAAAACTAAGAGCAAAAACAATTCTTTCCTTATTTATTTTACTTGTTGTTTTTTTTAATATAAAATCATATAAATAAACTAAAACATTCTTTAATATAATAAACAATAAATTAAATATTCCAAAAAAATCTATTAAATTTTTAATCGTTAATAATTGTCTAAAGAGACTCAATTCTCTATTGTCCATCAACTTATATGCTATCCCGCCAAATACGATTATAAAAGAAAATAATATAGCTAAAGTAATACTTTCTTTTTGCATTTTTTTACTAAATATATCTGTTTTTAAATATAAAATAATTAATCCAAAATATATTATCCACGAACAGACATCATAGGCCTTTAAAGAATTTAACATACAAATTACATAATATGTCAATGATGCCATAAATACTAAAACCATATTTTTGTTCTTTATTAGTATTTCCCCTATTTTAGTAACAATATGATTCATTTTTTTCACCTCGTAAGAATTGTTTTCTCATTTCATTTTGCATTCATACATTTTTATTGCTTTTTTCTTTTTTGATAAAAGTTGTTTTAATGTATGTTTTCCTTTAATATTCTCTATTTTTCATACCTAAATATTTTCTTGATTTTATGTTTAACCTTTCTTAAAAATCTAAAAATTGCGAAAGTGGGCTTTGCTAGAGACCCCATTCTCCTTCTTACAAACCAAATTGCAACTTTTTCATCTATAGATGTCCAAGTGGCATCGAAGTGATGTACAATACAAGTGTTTTTACTAAACGTTTCGTTAGAGCCATCATATGATTTCGGGTTAAAATACTCTTTTTTATAAATATGTATGTCATCTTCTAAAACCTGATTTTCATCCACATTTGTTAGACCTAAATTTCTAAAATAGTTTGTTATTATTTTTGGGCTTGTTATGGAATACAAATCTTCTTTATTGAATTTTGCTTTTTTGTAAATGTTAAAAATATTGTTTATGTGTTTGTTATTTTTTTCTTTTACTCCAAACATGGCTGAAGCTAAATAATTTTCATCTTCGCGTCCAAACCACATAGAATTATTTAAAATATTATCAATTTTTTTTGTTACTTCAATGTCTGTATCAAAATATACACCACCATATTCTTTTAATGCATATATTCTAGCTACATCACTAACAAATGCCCATTTTTTACTTTCGTAGGCTCCTTTAGAAAATTTAGTAATGTTAATATCAAAATTATTTTCATTCCACTCCATAATTTTATAATCAGGCATGTATTTTTTCCAAGTTCTAATATATTTTTTGAACTTTCTAGGCATTTTCTTGCCACCGAACCAACAATAATGTATATATTTATCCATAAATACCTCCTATTACACATTTAATAAATATTTTAAATGTTCCATACATTGCTCTGTTCCATCTTATATATCTTCTAAATTTTAAAAGCATTTTAATTTTGAAGAATTTTTTATTATATAAGTTGTTATATATCATCGATATTACTTTTTTTTGATTTTTTGTGGAAAACATATCATACTTGTATATAATATCGTTATCTATAATATATTTTATTATATCACAATTATCATTATAAAATTCTTTCATTTTTATACAAAATTTTCTTCTGTTATTAACTAAGGTTAAGTCAAACATATCAAGTGTTCTTTCAACAAAAAATATATTTATTATATTACTATATTTATTTTTGTTTTCAATATTATTAAATACATTACTTAGATTTTTACAAATTTTATAAAACGCTTTATCTAATGTATTGTTATTTACTATAGAGTTTTTTCTTTGTAAATAATAATAATTGGGATTTGGAATATATTTAATTTTTTTGCTATCGCACAAAATAAAAGGAGTTACTGCAACATCTTCATATTGTTGTCCCAATGGAAAAGGATATTTATATAAATCTTTTTTTATTATTTTGTTACATGATGATCCAAGCATTGCTCCGTGCATTAGTTTATTTAACAACCCTCCTTCACTATCTTCTCTTATAGCACGTGTAGTGTAGTTTGTTTTTTTTGTATCTTCAAAAACAATATATAAATCATATATAATAATATCATATCCTTCGCTTATTGCTTTTCTAGCATTGTTATAAAATTCCTCGCTTATAGTATCATCAGAATCTATCACGCTTATGTATTTACCATGCGCTAATTCTATACCAACATTTTTTGTATCTGCAAGTCCTTTATTTTTTTTATATTTATATATAAATCTTTTTTTTGTGTCATCTGGTAGTTTTTTTATAAATCTTTTTATAATCTCTTCTGAAGTATCTGTTGACCCATCATTTATAATTATCACTTCACAATCTTCTTTAATCGCGGTTAATATTGAATTTAAGCATTTTTCTACATAATTAGCAGTATTGTATACAGGAACAATAATTGAAAAAAGAATATTTTTATTTTCCATGCACATCACCCAAGTTGCCTTTCATAATATTTATCACACACTTCTTTGGCATTGCCTATCATTTGTACCTCACCGTGTTCTAGCCACATAGCTCTATCACATAATTGTTTAATTGAATCTAATGAGTGCGAAACATACAAAACAGTAGTACCACCTTTTATCATTTCTAGCATTTTACTTTTACTTTTTTCTTGGAATTTGATATCTCCTACTGATAATATTTCGTCTACTATTAATATCTCTGGGTTAACTATAGTTGCTATTGAAAAGGCAAGTTTTGCTGTCATACCTGAAGAAAAGTTTCTTATTGGTACATCTAAGAAATCTCTTAGTTCCGAGAATTCTACTATTTCTTCAAATTTTTCGTCGAGAAATTTTTTTGAATACCCTAATACTGCTCCATTTAGATAAATATTTTCTCTTGCGGTTAATTCAGGATCAAAACCCGCTCCTAATTCTATCATTGGAGATATTGCTCCGTTTACTGTTATTTTGCCTTTTGTAGGTTTCATGACTCCACTTACCAATTTTAATAGAGTTGATTTCCCTGCACCATTCGAGCCTATTAAACCAACGACTTCTCCTTTGTTTACGTGTAGACTTACATTTTTTAAAGCCCAAAAGTCTTCTTTTTTTGGCCTTTTGCTTTTATCAAATATACCTATAAATGCCATCTTAAATGAAAAATTTTTTTCTATTCCAAGATTAAATCTCATAGATACATTGTCAATATCTATCATGACATCACTCCTCTAAATATAATATATAAATTTGTCTTGTTTTGATTTAAATATAATAGACCCAATTATGGTACTTAGTACTGCGACAATGCCACACATAAATAGGGTTGTAACCGAAGGCATTCTACTATATAAAACTATTTCTCTAACTGAATCTATAAATAAATATAATGGGTTTAATTTAAATAAACTTTGCAAGTTTGATGGTAACATTGTTATACTATAAAATAGTGGAGTAAAATATTGCCATATTGTTAAAATAATACCATATATATAAAACATATCTCTTAAAAATACTGATACAGTAGATAATATAAAAGATATACCTACAGTAAATAAGAATAAGCAAGCAAATATGTAAGGTAATAACAAATAATACCAATTTATATGACAGGTATATTGTCCTAAGCCAAAATAAGAAAGTACTATTATTAAAAGCCAAGGTACAAGTGTAAGTAAAAAGTTGATGCCTACGAATAAGCATTTAGATAAAGGGAATATATATTTTGGAATGTATACTTTGTTTATTAGACCAAATGCTCCTACTACCGAACTCATGGCTGAATTAGATGCTTCACTAAAATAGTTAAACATGATAAGTCCTGTCATTAAGTAAACTAGATAATTTACTCCTTCCATTCTCATTTTAAACATTTGAGAAAATACTACAGCCATAACAGACATCATAAGAAGTGGGTATAATAGACTCCATACTACGCCTAGTACACTTCTTTTATATTTTACTTTAAAATCCCTTGATATCATTTGGTTCATTAAGAAGGAATATTTTTTAAAATTAGTTATAATTCCTAACATTTATATTTCACCTAACTCTCATACTTAGATTATAGCAAATATTTAGTTTTTTTGCAATTTTTGAATACACTTAAGTGTCAAATACACTTTTATCTGTAAACTATTAAATCTAGATTAATAAATGCTAATATTTTTTTTATTTTTCTTTTTAAGTTGTTACTTAGTAAATATTTATATATTTTTCTTGTTTTTAATTCTTTTTTATATTTAATTTTATCTTCTTTATCTAAATATTTTAACTTATTAATACATGCGTTAGCCATGTAGCTTTGAAATAATTTATTGTTTGTGTTTTTATATTTATCAAAGAAGTATAATACATCTAAGGCTTTTTTGTTTTCTTTTTTGGCATCACTATTTCTTGTGATACTGTTATTAGTTTGTACATACATATATCCACTGTAAGGTATTGATTTAACTTTTTTAGCATTGATAATCATATATGGTATTAATCCTAGGTCTTCATGATATTTATTTTTTTCAAAATAATAATTGTTATCAATCATATAATCTTTTTTTATTATATATTGTTGAGACATTTCAAACATAAGACGTGAATCAATTAGTTTTTTAAATGCTTGTTCTCCATTACTTTCAAATGATATATTATTTATTACTTCTTCTTTATTATCGTATACTAAGGTATATCCTATTTTTAGCATATCTTCATCGTTTAGATTTTTATCTATTGTTTTTAAAAAGTCATTTTGAATGTAGTCATCACAGTCAACAAAGATAAGATATTCTCCTTTTGCTTTATTGATTCCGTTATTTCTAGTTAAACTTAGCCCCATGTTGTTTTGGTTAATAACAACTATTCTTTTATCGTTTTTATATTTATTAATTATGTTTATGCTGTTATCAGTAGATCCGTCGTTGATAACAATAACTTCATAGTTATTACCAGTTTGTTTTAATATACTATCTAAGCATTTAACTATATATTTTTCTCCATTGTAGCATGGTACTATAAAACTATATTTAATCATTTTTACCACCTATAATATCTTCTATTTTTTTTATGTTTTCTTTGTTATATTCATTTATGTTAAATTTCTTAACTTTTAATTTTTTTTCAAAATAAGAGACAATGTTATTATATATATCCTCACTATCTTTCTTACATATTTGGGCATAATCTTTGATGTGTAGACTACCTGAAGTAACATCTATTGTGGTAATGATATTTTTATTTAAAGTTAATGCTTCAAGATAAACAACGGGGAAGCCTTCGTAATTAGATACTAAAATAATGGCATCGCTTTGTTTTATATAAGGATATGGGTTGTTTTTTTTGCCTAGCATGGTTACATAGTTTTTAATATCATATTCTTCTATTATTTGTTCATATTTATTTTTATCAGGTCCATCACCTATTAACCACAAATGAATATCTTTATTATTTTCTTTAATCATTTTCATGGTTTTAAATAGTCTACTTAGGCATTTACTTTCTTCTTCTAGTCTTCCTATGTATACTAGATTATTTTTTTTGTTATATAGTTTTTCTTTGGTTTTAGTTTTTTCTTCTATTTCTTTATAATTAATTAGGTTATTTATAACTATTGTTTTTTCTTTTAAATTAGGATATATTTTAGTAAAATTATTTTTTGCTTCATCAGATACAAATACTATGTGTTTAAATTTATTTATTTTGAGTTTGTTGAAGAAATTTTTAGTTTTGTTAATGTCATTTTTATACAATAGTAAGTAATCACTGTGAACCCATAGAATGTTATTTTTTGAGGCGTATCTGGTTATAATTGAAGATGGTATATCATATGTTGCATAACATATGGAAGTATCATATTTGTGATAATTAAGGATACAAGTTAGCATAATTTTTAGTCTATTAATTATCTTTCTAACTATAATATTACCACATTTAAGTACTTTATAATATTTAATATTTACATTTTTATCAATATTATAAAATACATCTTTATCTTGTAATATTAAATCAATTTGATATTTATTATAATCAAACTCGCTTAGTAAATTAACCAAGGATTTTTCAATACCTCCTATACCTAAATTGTAAGAGGTAAATAGTATTTTTTTCATTTTTTCACCTGAATATTCTATATATAGTTATATAACTCTTTGATAGTATTTTATTACATTCGATTATTTTTTTTATTTTATTTTTTTGATAATATTTATTTTTTCTCCAATTAGGGAAATGATTATTTAAATAGTCATAGGCATTATTTATAAAATGAATGGCATCTTTATAATTGATTTGATATTTTTGTTTTATAATATACATGGTTAATATTTTAATAAAATAATACTCTATTTCTTCGTAACTGGTTTTTAAATAGCCTTCTTGGACAAAATAACAATAATGTTTGTCTAGTATATCTAGGATGTCAAAAATTTTTTTATCTACTGTGGTGGTTTCGCTTTTACCACGAATTAAGTAGTAATTATAATAATTGTTTAGTTTGCCAATATTGTTTGCTTCACATAAGATGTATGGTAAAATAGCAAAATCTTCATATTTGCATTTAGGAAATTTATATTTATTAAAGATTTCTTTTTTGAATAGTTTATTCCAAGGAGCATAGTTAATATTAAATAATAATGTGCTATCTTTTTTCATGTTGGTGATGTTATTATAAGGAATATCTATTTTTTGAATGTTATTTTTGTCTTCATATACTTGATAATAGTTCCATATTAAGAGGTCTAGATTGTTTTTTTTCACATAGTTATAGGCATCTAAGTAGGTATTAGTATCTACATAATCATCACTGTCAACAAATGCTAGATATTCACCATTTGCTTTTTTTATACCAAAATTTCTTGTTTCTCCAATGCCATGATTAGTTCTTTTAAAGTATTTAATTTTTTTATTAGATAAATATTTTTGCATAATGGTATCGCTTGTATCTGTGGAGCCATCATTGATTACGATTATTTCAATTTCTTTTAGAGTTTGATTGATTAGGCTATCAATACATTTTTCTAAGTATTTTGAAGTGTTGTAAACTGGTACAATAACACTAACTTTTATCATACATATCACACTCGCTTAATTTAATTATACAAAACAATATATTAAAAAACAAGTATTAATGTGGGTTTATAAGATAATAGTGTTAATTTGTATCAAAAATTACTTTTTTTAGAATCAATTCGTGAGTTAAATTTTTTTATTTCTAAGAATATTTTTTACATAAAATATACAAATAATAATGTAGAAGTATTAGATAATTATATTAAGTGTTTTTAATAAAAAAAGACCACTGCTGGAATAGTGATCAAGTGAAAAATTCCTAATTTAAAGTTCGGTAAACTTAAATAATTATAACAAAGTATAATTTTGGAGATTTCTCGTATTTAATTATATCACCAATTAGGGATTTCTACAAGAAAGTTGGTGAAATAATGGCAGTTTACAAAGATCCTAAGCCTACTAAGAATGGTAGAGCTTGGTATTTTAAGTTTAGCTATAAAGATGCATTTGGTGCTACTAAACAATATAGATCTAAAAGATATTTAACTAAAAAGGACGCATCTGATGCAGAAAGAATGTTTTTAGTTACTTCTACTGATAAAGTTGAAGATAACAATATGACATTTAAAGATTTATATGATGACTTTAGAATGCATAACGATGAAATAATGAAAGATACCACTAAGTATGGTTATGATAATAATGAAAAGTTTATAGAGTGTTTCTTTACTGTTAAATTGAAAGATTTTAATATTATGCAATTCATGTTTTCTAGATTTTCAGATATCCCACTTTCTCCAATAAGTTCATATGTAAAACCTAAGTCATCAGACCATCCATATTGGCTTAAACCCCAAGTATTAATTTTTGACTGATATTTACTATCCATGTATTTATGAACTTTCAACATTTCTTCAATATTTTTATTGTTTAAAACATCTTTTATTGAATTAATATCTTCATCATTATCTCTCTTCATTTGATTAACTTTACTCATACAAAACCTCCTATACTGCGACTGGTACTATTTCCTTAACAATTTCTGCAATGCATTTCATTATTTCTTCATAATCAATGTCATTTGCATATTCATATTTTTTCTTATATGAATCCCATCTATTTTTAATAATCTCACTGTCTTTTAATATTGCTACAACTTCTTCAATATTTCCAGTATAATCTCTCTTTTCAAATGTTTTATCTACTGCCTTACGCAAATCATCTATTTTAACGTCATTCCAACCCTTAGTATATATCAAATATAAGTCATAATAATCTCTTATTCTACTATTAGCTTCAGCTCTTCTTAAAATTGTTTCTAGCTTTTCTGCAATTACAGTTTCAATATTATATGACCATACATTTACATAACTATCCCCTAATATTGGGCGGTATTTATATACAATAGGTTTGGGTGTTATAGGATCTCCTGTTGCGATATCAATTTGAAAATTTTCTCTAATTGTATCTACCTTTACATTTAAAATAACTCTAAAGCCACCATATTGATCTTCTTCTCGTATGTTACCTATCTCTATGAAGCTTATCAAAGCACCATCATTAATATCTATTGCAATAATAGATTTAATCATCTTTTCAACATTTTCTTTAGTAAAATTAGCATCTTTTATTGCAGTATCTATATCTTTAGTAGATCGGCTTTCTAATCCAAATAACGTACTTAAATAGAAGCCTCCTTTTAAAATAAAATTATCACGATACTTACTTACTGCTAATCTTTCTATAAATCTATCATACATATATAAACGAAGTAATGTATTAAAATCCAAGTTTCGTTTAACAGCTATATTTTTTAAGTTATCTTTTACTTGCATACTATTCATACATCATACTCATAAAATTCATAACTTCTTCTTTTATACCAAACATATCGGCATACTTTGAAAGTTTTATTAGATCATTGTCCTTTCTTTTAAGATATTCTTTAGTTGCATATTTAACATGCTCTATATCCATTCTTTTTTTAGAACGAATTATGTCACAAATACATCTTTCCACATCATAAACTCTTACTTTATTACCCTGTGGTGTTTTAGCTTCTGTGACACCTATATCATAGAACTTATCATCTACATAAAAAACGTTATGCTTTTTTAGCTTAGGATTATTATATTTTTTTGTAACAGTTATATCAAAAGAACTATCTGGTGCTTTAATTGAAAGATTATGAAAATAAAGTGCCGTCATATGAGAATAAATTATTTTTGGAGTACTTACACTAAGTACATAATATACATCCTCGATCTTAGCTGAATCTATATAAATTCCTTTAGCCACTTTTTCTATCATATTCTTTTTAGTCATGATAGATAGATAATTTCTGCTTATATCAAAATCTTCGAGTTCTTTTGCAGTGATATATCCATTATTTCTTTCCATAAGTTTTTGAATGATTTCTATATTACTTTCGTTTATAAACTCCTCTTTTGTCATAAAATCCATAATTTCACCTCTTTGTTCATTCATACGGACATTATACCATTTATCCGTATTATTGTCAATATGATAAAAACTGATAAATTAAGCATTTTCAGTTTAATTGTCAAAAAGTAGATTATTTTCATTGAGAATTTTTGCCACTTTCGGCACTTTTCTTAAATGAACTATTTTTTAAAACTCATTTTTTTGTACCTAAAATTATTTTGACAACACTGATGCCTCGCAAACCCTTATAAAATGGGCATAAAAAAAGATTCTTTTTGAATCTTTATTTTACTATCCAAGCATTAGGTAAATGTCTACCTCCATCGCCTTCTTGGGTTGAAGGGGTACTTATATATTTACCATTTGCGTACATTATTGCTGAGTTTCCTCCATCGAGGTTACTAGCATTATAGGCTCCATATTTAAGTAATAAAGTGGCTATTTGTTTCATGCTCATGCCTATTATACCTTTGTTATATTGTCTTCCATCACTGACTAGAAAGAGTACTATGCCATCTTTTCTTTGGGCTATTGCTGTTCTTTGAGCTTTGCCCCAACCTCCATCACCTTTAATATCGGCCATTTTACCATTTACTATTAGGAATGGACCAAATTCCATGCCTTGCACCATACCTGCATTGATTGCAGCGGTTGCCGTGTCATTAATTAGCATTAATACGCCATCTTCATTAAAACCAACGATGCCTCCACCATAATAAGGTTTTCCTACATTTGAAGCAATTCTTCCGTCCATAATAACGGCTCCTGAAGGTATCTTAGTATAATTTTTCCCATAGGTATAACCGCTTGCATTGATAGCTACTTTAGCATCATTTTCTTCGGCAATTTCATCTATTTTTTGTTTACCTGAATTACTAGAACTTACTAGATGGACTCTTTTGGAATCATATATTACGGCAATATAAGCTTTGTATCCATCTTCTTCTACTGTAATTATTTTATATAAGTCATTGCCTTTGTCCCTTTTTAGTACTTGTTCTTCATAGATAGAAGAATAATGACCTGTGTCCACTAATTTAGTAAAATCTATTTTAGTTGGATCTGTGCTATCTTCTATTTCAATTACTTTGTTACTGTTTAATACTTCTTTAATTGTTTTATTTGAATAAAATGTTCTGGCTATGTACTTGTGGCTCATCGTGGGCATGGCATTAGTAATTAAGAAATCTCTAATACCAAAAAATGGAACGTAAAAAGTAATCAAGCATATTATTGCAAATATATCTAATATTATAAAGGTTATAACCCATTTCTTAGTACTTTTTCTAAACACATTATCACTTCCCAATTTCGTACTTATTATCTATTTTACCAGTTCCTTTTAGTATTTTTAAATTGCTATCTAAATATAATACTGGTCTAATTTTATATTTAGAAGTAATATTATCACCATATATTTTTTTATCTTTATCAATAACAAATATTGTATTATCCATGTTATCACTTAATCCATTTAAGGTAAAGTTTTCTTCATAATCATTAATAAACAATTCTCCTACTTGATATAATCCTACATAGGTGTTAATTTTGTTTTCAAATGTAAGTTTATAGCTATAATCGTCTGTTTTGAAACTTCCTATATAAAAGTATCCTTTTTTTAGGTAATCTTTATTTTCTAGTGATTCATAGAAGGTATTATTTAGGTAATAACCAATATTGTTTTTTGAATTAATGTTGAAGATGTTGTTTTTAGTATTGAATACTTTTTTTACTATATTATTATCTTCTTCAATGTATCCTTCCATGGCAATTTTCATAACATTTTTATCTTTTTCTATTATTCTATAAGTATTATTGCTGTAAGTTAGATATTCTCCTACACTAGCATCATATAAGGTGTTAACGGTTTTATTTTCAAATGTATAAGGATTTTCTTTGCTTCCATCTCCTGATACTATTGTGTTACCTTTTAATGTGATAACTGGTCTTATTCCAAGTATATCTCTTTCGTTGGAGGTTGTTATGCCACCTTTATCAAAGACATAGTATGCAGAATCTGTACTATTAGTACTGGTCCAATAATAACTATTATTATTTAAGTAGCTATCATTTGCTAAGGCTCTTACATATTCGTAAGCACTTATTGTACTAATTAAATTGCTATTATCAAGTTTTTTACAGGTTGTTTTTTTTATGTCATTAACTATATCTTTACAGGTATAAGTGTTAGTTAAATATTTATCTGTATCTTCTAGTGAATAATAGAATATTCCTTCATTTTTGTTTCCAATATTTAACCACTTATTAATTAATGAATTATTAAAATTATATTCGTCTCCATATGATAAACTAGTTTGTACATCTTCAGTAATTAGTTTAATGTTTTTGTCTTTGTCTATTCCTAATATTCTAAAGTATCTGCCTGAATAATATACATAATTGTTATTAACTTTACCATAAAAATAGTATTCATTGGTACTATCGTCTAATTTAAAATTATTATCTTTGGCACTTATTACATCATCATTTTCATTGCTAACTTTACTAATTAAAACATCATAAAAATTCTTGTTTTCAACAACTGTCGGTGTGTTTACTTCGCTTCTTTCTAGTTTATAAAAATGAATTAAGCGATATCCATAAATGCAAATAAGTGTAAGTAAAAATATTACACTTATGCATATAAAAATCTTGTCATATCTTAAACGTCTTTTCATAATTCACCCAATTCTATAAAGATTTATGCCCCAAAATCACTTTGATAACTGATTAAGCTTGCACTTATTATGCCATTTACTCCTTTGAATTTATTAAGTAATTCTGTTTTCCCTTCGCTTAGTTCTATTTCAAAAGTAAGTTCTATAGTGTCTCCTGTAATTGATTTACTTTTTAGTTTGTATTTAGGTAATTTTTTTATTACTTTTTCTATTTGTTCGTCCATATCTATATTGTACTTTAAGACAAATAAGTATTTGCTACCTCTTTTAAAGCTCATTGTATAACTAATAAAATATAGTATTCCAAGAGCAATAGAACTAACTATGGCAACAATATATAATCCTGCACCAGCCATGATACCTGCACTGATGGCCCAAAACATAAATACTGTATCTACTGGTTCTTTTACCGCGGTTCTAAAACGGACAATGGATAAAGCACCAACCATACCTAGTGATAATGCTAAGTTAGAGTTAATTGTTCTAATAATTAATGCTGTGACCATTCCTAGTAATATTACTGATAGGGCAAAAGATTTGGAATAGACAACTCCACTGTAAGTTTTACGATAAACCCATACTATTAGTAACCCTATTACGAAGGCTGTTACTAAAGATAACATCATATCTCCAATAGATATTGTCCCAGTAAATTCACTAACCACACTTTTTTTTATAATATCAAAAAATCCCATATTTACATCTCCTTATTTTATGCTAGCACATGAGGCAAACTTAGAGAAGGCTTGTCTCATTAATGGCACTGTGCTGAGTACCGTTTGTATATGTTCTGGTAATACTTCGTTAAATTTAACTTCTAGTATTACTTCATCATCACTTATTATTGGCGTAAGTGATGAGTCTTTATCAAATAGATTATAATTATATAATCCTGATTTTACTTTACTATCAAAAGTAACTCTAATATCCGATATATGGTAGGTGTAAGCAAGTCTATCATAATCTACTATTACTGATGGTATTAGGTGTTTTATTCTGTAATCAAGCAAGAATTGTTCTAATAGAGTACCACTTATTTTTTCCATATCAATGTCAATTATATCACCATTTATAATTTTACTACAAATATCATAACTTATCAACTGTTGCTTTTTATATGTCATATTATTACATTTATATTTACATTCTAATCTTATGAATTTTTTATCTTTGTTATATATCCTAATGCGATATTTTTTTCTAAATTCGACTCCATCTACTTTTTCATAATATGCTGTTTTTTCCATATCATCAAAATATAAACTCCTAATTAGGTATTTCCCATCACTTGCACCATTTATATCTTTATCCATTACTAAGGATAATCTTTGTTTTAAGACTTCTGCCATGTCTTTATTTATTATATATTTTATTTCATATCTATATTTAGCCATATAAATCACCAAAATATTTTTTCATTTCACTGTCGGTTAGTTTAAAGAATGTTTTTGCCTGTTTTATCATATAACCACCTCTAAGTCTTGCATATTTTCTTAAATCTTCGACATTACCTTCCCATTTACTAAAGTCTAAGTTCCATCTTTTAAAGTCCTTTTTTAAATCAACTTTTAATTTGTCATGCATTTCATTTATTCTAGCAAGTACTTTTTCTTCGGTAAAGGTATTCTTCATATGATAAGCAAGTCTTTCTACATATCTTTTTTTAAATTCTTCATTTTTCATCAGGTTTCTTAGAACGACAGTGCTTATTTGTAGTCTACTCATTGGGGTGGCACTGGTGGAAAATTCATAATAATTTTTGCTATAATTATACATTGCCCAATCAAAGTCATATAGGATGCCACGCATTCTTCCTCCATTTATTGATGGATGGGTATAAAATCTAGCGTTTACTATATCATTGTTGGTAAAATATGTTTCTGTTACCCAAAAATCAATGATGCTATCAATATCTATTTTTGTTTTGATGTATTCATAGTTTTTACTGTTAGCCATATTGTTTGTAGATAAATAGTTGGTTAAGTTTTTGTACCAAATATTATCTCCTACGGTAACATCATTGTCAATTCTAACAATTTTAACATCTTCAGCATTTACGTTATAATGGTTAGATATAAAGTCAGCATCAACTTTTTCTCTTATGTTATAGACGCCCCAGTATTTACCATTTATATATAGTGAAACACTTTTATATGCTTGAACATCTACAGTGTCTAAGTCTTCTACTAAAGATGTCATTAATATGTCTCTAAAGAATGTTGTTTCATAGTCTTGAGACCCACTTCTAATAACTAGAGAATCGTATGCTGAATAATCTCTGTTGGGAAATACTTGGTAATTTAGCTTGGATGCTCCATATTTCTTTTTGAATTTTATGGCAAAACTTTTTTTAGGTAGACTTCTTGTTGAGGCACCGAACAATTTAAAGCCACATGGTATTGAAAAGCCTTTTCCATCTTCGAATAATTCAGCATATGCTTCTCTTTCTTCGTCAACTGTCCAAGCATTTGCAGTTAAATAATTGAAATCACTTTGATTCATTGAAATAGATAAAACTGGTAAGTGGTCGTCTTCGTTGATAATATAAGAGGATACGATGGTTTCGCTGTAAAGTTGTCCTGGTACGTAGTTCATTGCTTTTACTACTGTGCTTTTATCAAGAAAAAGGGAACCATTATATACCTTAGATGTTTTGTTAGGTATGCTTCCATCTAAAGTATAATATATAGTTCCACTCCCTTTGATTTTTACTTCTATATTGGAAACATTATTATATACTCCCGATTTCGTATCAAAACTAGGAATATAGGCTATTTGCCTAGTTCCTTCACCATTTGATTTTAAAGGTGTTGGTTTACTAAAGTAAAAGTATCCTGAATTATTATTCCTTCCCATACTATAATTAGTTGGAATATTGGCCACGAATATAGAATCAACGATTTTATTATCTTTAACTAAATATATGGAATCAGTTTTCCCTATTTTGAAATTAGCATGTTTATATGAATTATTAGACAAATTACTGTCTCCTGAAGTCATGATAACATAATATTCTCCTGCTTTTAACTCATAATCTGGTAGTTTATATGTATCTTTAATGTTTTCGTTTTTAGTTAGGTAATAATCACTTAGGTTAATTGTTTTTTTAGAGTTGTTTTTTAATTCAATCCAGTCATAATATTCGCCTCCGTTTTGAGGTAAATAACTACTGTTTGAATTCATAACTTCGTTTATTATTAAATCGTTTTCATTGGTTAAGTATTTATTTGCAAATTTATTAACTCCATCATTATCATTACTATATCCTGGGCTAATACTATTTGTTGTATAAAAGTCGTCTTGGTCTCTTACATATGCCATGCCATTTTCTAGTCCTTCGTAGGTAACTTCATCAATAATTTTTCCGTTTTTGGATGAAAGGATAACACTGCCATTTTTTTCATTTAATTTAAATCCTGTATAATAGTCTTCGCTTCTGTTATTGCTAGAAGTATATACAAATATTGTTTCTTTTGGCATAATTACTATGTCAGGAAATTGCCATTTATATAAAATATTGTAATCATTTGATAAGCTATATCCTTTTAGGTTAATGGTATCATTACTTATATTGGTAACTTCTATGTAGCCACTGAAAAGTCCATCATTATTTTTAAAATTCCCTTTGTTTCTAGGTAAAAATTCATTTATTTTGATAGTTTTATCTTCTTTATCTTTTAAATTCTCTAAATATTTCTTGTGGCCAGATATGGTGTTTTCATAGCCAGGGGTAGCTTGTTTGGATATGACTATTTTTCCATCTCCATCACGCATCATAACTTCATTTTTAGATAATTTAGATATATCAATGGCATCAATTATTTTGCCATTTGGTTTTTTTAAGACAATAGCTTCTTCTTTGCTACTGCTGAGTCCAAAATTGGCATAAAGCCCTTCTTTTTTTTCACTGCATAGGTAAACTACTAAGTATTCCTTGGATTTAATTACTGTATCTGGGAAAGCCCATTTGCTATCTTTTTTATTATCACTAAGGGAATAATTTTTTAAATTAATATCATGGTCTGTTCCGTTATATATTTCTACATAATCATACAGATTTCCTTCTTTATCAACATGTACTCCTTTATTTGAAGACATTACTTCACTGATAACAAGTTTATTTATATCTATATCTTTATCATTTAAGTCGACTACTTCGTTTTCTAAATTGGATTTAGATAAAAAAATGGTAACAATTATTGATAATACAATAATGCTAATACCAAGTAACATATAAGGCATATTCTTAGTAAATGCTTTTTTATTAAATTCCATTAATATACCTCCTATTCTTTTTCATAATTAATAATACCATAAAGAGACATTTTTTTCAAGTAAAAAACTGATACTTTTTTTTGTATCAGTTTTGTTTTTCTATTTATTTGCAATATGGAATGAATCCCATAAATCTAGCGCGTTTTACTTCTTTAGCAACACATCTTTGGTGTTTTGCACATGTTCCAGTGAATCTTCTAGGTAGTATTTTCCCTGTTTCCATATTTACATATTTTGTAATAATACTATCTTTATAATTTAAATCTTTACCAGAACACATATGACATACTTTTTTCTTTTTCTTAAAAAACTCAGCCATTTTAATCTCCTTTCTTAAAAAGGTAAATCGTCATCACTTAAATCGACAGTTTTGCCAAAGTTTGCAAATGGATCTGTTTCAACATCTACAGTTTCCATTTGAGGAGTATTATTAGTACTGTTGGTACTAAAATTATCAAATGGATTTTCATTAACATTATTGTAATTATTATTACTGTTATTACTTTGACTATTTTTTGATTCTAAGAATTGGACGTTTGATGCCACTACTTCGGTTACATAAACTTTTTTACCTTCGTTATTATCATAATTTCTTGTTTGAATTCTGCCTTCAACTAAAAGTAAACGACCTTTAGTCATATATTTGGCAACATTTTCTGCTGTTTTGTCCCATAACACGACATTAATGAAGTCGGTTTCGGCGTTTGAATTTTGTCCTCCAAAACCACGATTAACTGCCACGGTTATTTGACAAACAGCTTTATTTGACCCTGTGTATCTAAGTTCAGGATCTCTTGTAAGTCTGCCTATTAAAAATACTTTGTTCATCATTACAAATACACCTCTTACTTATCTAAATTAATAATTAAATGTCTAATAACATTTTCATTTATTAAAGCAACACGATCAAATTCTTTAACTGCTTTATCATTTTTTGCTTCAATGTTGTATAGAAAATAATAACCAGATTTGTATTTTTTGATTTCATATGCAAACTCTTTTTGTCCTAATTCCTTAGATAAAGTAATTACAGCATTATTACTTGTTAAAGTCTTTTCTAAAGATTTAACAACTTTTTTTAAAGCTTCTTCCTCTAAATTAGGTTGAACAATAAACATGATTTCATATTTAGTCATACCTTTACACCTCCTTTTGGACTAATCGGCTAGTCTTGACTAGCAAGGGAGCTCTTAAGCTCGAAACATATTATAGCAAAAACTTATTAATAAGTAAACATTTTTGTTAAATTTTATGAAAAAAAGTATTCTATATGATAAAATGTTTTTAGGTGATGAAAAGATGTTTTATAAAATTAATCATGGTAGTATTACTTTGGGTACTAAAACAGTTTTGGAGGATATTAACTTTTGCGTTAAGGATAAGGAAAAAATTGGCATTATTGGAAGAAATGGCGAAGGAAAAACATCTTTACTAAAGGCCATTACTTCAGAATATGAAATGGATGATGGTTATGAGGAGATAACGATAGAATCTTCTCATGACTTTAAGATAGGTTATGTTAAGCAAAATGATAATATTGATACGGATATTATTATGTTAGATTATATTAAGGATGCTTACAGGGAATTGCTTGATATTATGCATGAGACTGAGAAACTAGAACTGCGAATAGCAAATGAATATGATGAGAAATTATTAAATAAGTATAATTCTTTGCTCGATAATTTTGACTATTTGGGTGGTTATACTTATATGAAGGAAATAGATAAGGCTCTTTCAAAGTTTGGTTTTAATAATGATGATAAGTCTAAGAAGTTAAGTGAATTTTCGGGTGGGCAATTGACTAAGTTATTTTTAATAAAGTTAATTTTGTCTAAGCCAGATCTTTTGATTTTAGATGAGCCTACTAATCATTTGGATATTAACGCGATAGAGTGGTTAGAGGATTATCTTAAGAATTATAAAAAATCAGTAATCGTGGTTAGTCATGATAGGATGTTTTTAGATAATGTTTGTAATGTTATATATAATATTTCTTATGGTACTTTGAAAAGATATTCGGGTAATTATTCGGCATTTTTGAAGGCTTATAAGGAGGAGTATAATAAGAATTTAAAGGATTATGAATTTCAGCAGAAGGAAATTAAAAGGTTACAGGCTATTGTTGATCGTTTTAGATATAAGCCTACGAAAGCAAAGATGGCTATGTCTAAGTTAAAGCAAATAGAAAGAATGTCTATTATAGATAAGCCGAAGAAGGAAAATACTAGGACTTTTAAAGTTAATTTTTCCCCAATTATGGAAAGTTATTTTGATGTTTTAAAAATCAAGAATTTAAGTATTGGTTATAATCAGCCTTTTTGTTCTATTAATCTTGAGTTAGAACGTGGGGATAAACTTGGTATTATTGGCGAGAATGGTGTTGGTAAATCTACTTTAATTAAGACTTTAATTGGTGAAGTGGAGCCTTTGGGTGGTAAATTTGTTTTTGGAAAAAATACTAAAATTGCATACTTTTCTCAAAATCTTGATAATTTAGATGTTAATAATACTATTTATGAGGAAATAGTAAATAGCTATCCTAATATGACTTCAAATGAAATAAGGAGTCTTCTTGGTGCTTTTAATTTTACTGGAGATGAGGTTTTTAAGAGAATAGGGGATTTGTCTGGTGGAGAAAAGGTGAGGGTTAGTTTATGTAAGATATTGAATGATAGATGTAATGTTTTAATCTTGGATGAACCTACAAATCATTTGGATATTATTAATAAGGATAATATCGAGAAGATGCTTACTGATTATCAAGGTACTGTTATTGTGGTTAGTCATGATAGGTATTTAATTAAAGAAGTCTGTAATAAGTTGCTTGTTTTATCTAATGGGGAGAGTTCTTTATATAAATATGGTTATAGCGAATATGAAGAAAAGAAAAGGGAACTTGGCCCTGAAAAAAATGTGGAAAATGTTAAGGTTAAGAAGGTGGTTTCTTATAATATAAAGAAAGAGATTAATAGGATAGAGAATGATATTGTTAAGTTAGAGGGTAAGTTAAAGAATTTAAATGATGAGTTGTCGAGAAAAGAGGTATATACGGATAAGAAAAAATATAATGATGTGCAAAAGGAAATCGATGCTATAACTAGTGAAATTGATAATAAAACTATTATGTGGGATAATTTGACTAAGATATTTAGTTGTGTTATCTTTTTTATTTTATTTTCATGTTATCAAAGTATTTTTTTTAGAAATTCATCTGTGTTGTATTTATCGTAAAAAGATCCAACTGATGTTAATGGGGAGATGTTTTTGTGTCTTATTGTTTGTCTTATTAGGGCACTCCATGAGATAAGCATATATAAAGATAAAAAGATAATAAGGATGATATATAGTATATTCAAGATGTTTAAGGGAATGAGTTCGACTAAATTGATTAGTTTGGGAAGGATCGTTTTTATTAAAAATAAGCAGGCAAGTCTCTAGAAAAGCATAATAGGTATGGTGGTTTTGCCCCGGATATTTAAATACATTTTACTATAGTTCTATGATTTGGTGCCAAGAAAATATTCTTGTATGTGCCTGACTGTATATTCAAGATTCCTCCAATTAGGGTTCCTTTTAGGAATATTTTGTACCATGGTGCACTGCTTCTTGCAAGGAGATAAAACATCAAGATAGCTCCTAGTCCATAAATAATATTTAAGCGATCATACATCTCACTATGATAAACATGGAAGGTAAATTCTCCTGTTGCTTTCAGGTTAAAAATGCCTTATAATAGTCTTCATATATTGCTCCAATTATAGAGGATAGAATAAATATAATTGTGTCTATTCTCATAATAACTCCTTTAATTAATAATATGGTTAAATTAGTATAAAACTAATTAATAGTCTTTAATATGTGTTATTAGAATTAAAAATGAAACTAATTTTTGTTCCTGAACTACTATCAAAAATTAATTTCACTTTATTAAATATTATCTAACTATTTCTTTAACTTTTGAATCTACTTCAACATTAACTGCTTGTAGACCTTTAGGAGTTTCTATTAATTCAAAATTAACAGATTGTCCTTCTACTAAAGTCTTATATCCATCGCATTTAATAGCCGAATAATGTACAAAGATATCTTCTCCGTCAACATAATCGATAAAGCCATAACCTTTTTCGTTATTAAACCATTTGACATTTCCACTCATTTTACTCCCCACCTCTCCTTCTAGTAATTCCTATACTTCTTTATTATAAAACAGTTATTTTAAAAATGCACTAAATTTCATTCGACACAATTTGACAAATACTTAAACGTATTTTATAATTTGTGGGACTTTTTAAGTATACCATTCTTTTTTTGATGTTGTCTCTTGAAATGTTTAAAGAAAAATTGAATACCACTAAAGAAAAAAGAATATTTTAAGAAATCATTTGATTTCTCTTTTATTCTTTTTCTTTTTTACTAGTACATTATTTTTAATATCAAAATAACTATTTACTAAATTATAATCACAATAAGATGCATAGTTAAATTCATTGGGGGCTGGTTGAAGATATTCTTCTATTAAGTTTTTACAAAGTTTATAATATTCTTGATATTCTGTTATTATGCCATTATAATCTAGGTTTTTATCATTTATGTATAAGTAGTCATCGTGGATAATAAGAATTTTGCATAGTTTTAAAAGCGAATAGCATTCGTTTAAGCATCTTGAGTTTAAGTTACTATCAAGATCAATGTTATTAAGTAATTCTTGATACTTGTTTTGTTCAATGCACTTATATAAATATTCTTTTAATTTTACGATATTGATATTGTTGATTTTCATTTTGGTTAGAATTGCTACAAAGAGTAATACAGCATCAATATCCCCAAATTCACTGCTTATTTGGGATAAATGATTACCCAAGCCATCTGTCTTCATTTTTTCACCAATCAATTCCTATCTTTTGCCGCTAGAAAGAGTCTTAATATTTCTAATAATGTGGTAACTAGTGATGCAACATAAGTTAAGGCTGCGGCCGTTAACATGGTTTTGCTTCCTTCTTGTTCTTCTTTGTTTAGGATGCCTTCTTTTTTTAGTTGAATACCCGCTCTTTTAGAGGCATTAAATTCAACAGGTAATGTTACTAATTGAAATATTAGTGTTGTGGCAAGTAAAATAATTCCAACATATACAATATCAAAAGCACTGGCGATGAAACCAATTACTAATACTATATATCCTAATTTTGAACAAAAGTTAACAAAAGGTACTAGGGTTGATCTTATTTTCATGTATGTATATCCTTCTTTATCTTGAATGGCGTGTCCTACTTCGTGAGCTGCGACACTGTTAGAGGCAATTGTTTGCCCGTTAAATACTTCTTTTGATAATCTTACTACTTTTCTTTGTGGATCATAGTGATCAGTTAGATTACCAGGAGTTTCTACAACATGAATGTCTTGTAGTCCGTTTTCATCAAGTATTTTTCTTGCTACTTCAAATCCTGTCATATTGCTTTTTGTGCTTTCTTTTTTGTATTTATTGTAAGAGACTTTTATATATATTTGAGCTCCTATGGTAATTAAAATTCCTAAAAAATATAACATATAATTTAATAATATTCCATTTTCATTCATTATATACACCTACTTTATTATTTCGTATATTGTTCCTTCTTTGGTATCTTTAATGCTGATACCTTTTTCTTTTAGTTCTTCTCTTATGTTGTCTGCTGTTTCGTAATCTTTATTTTTTTTAGCTTCATTTCTCTTGCTTATCATATTTTCAATATATGATTTTAATCCGCTATCTATTTCATTTGTATTATCTTTAAGTAAATCTAGTGATAATACGGTGTCAAATTCTTTAATTAGTTCTAGTTTAGTGTTATTATTGGTCTCGTTATCTTTTAATAAATCATATAATACTGTTAAGGCATTTGAAGTATTTAAATCATATGATAATGCTTCTTTAAATAAATATCTATATTTACCAATTATTTTATCGTCTATAATACTATTGTCACTGTTAATGCTGTTTATTTTATTTTTAAGTTTATTATATGTATTTGAGGCTATATCTAGGGAGTCGTAGGTAAATAGCAATGGTTTACGGTAATGAGACTGTAAGCAAAATAAACGGTATACTAATGGGTTATAGCCTTTACTTTCTAATAGTGATAATGTTAAGAATTCTCCATTGCTTTTACTCATTTTGCCACAGCTATCATTTAAATGTTCAACGTGGAACCAATAATTACACCATTCATGTCCTAAATAACTTTCGGATTGTGCTATTTCGTTAGTATGGTGGGGAAATATATTATCTACACCTCCACAGTGGATATCTAAATATTCTCCTAAATGTTTGATTGAAATACAAGAACATTCGATGTGCCAACCAGGATATCCTGTACCAAACGGACTATCCCATTTTAATTCTTGAGAGGCAAACTTTGATTTTGTGAACCACAAAACAAAGTCTGTTTTGTTTTTTTTGTTAGAGTCTTCTTCGACATCGTCTCTTGCTCCTACGAGTAATTCGTTTTCGTTATGATTAGTTAAGGCATAATAATTATCTAATTTTGATGTATCAAAGTAAACATTGCCTCCCTTTTGGTAGGCATACCCTTTTTCTAATAGTTTGCTAATCATTTTAATATATTCGGGAATACAATTGGTGGCTGGTTCGATAACATCGGGCTTTTTGTTGTTAATTTTTTTGAAGTCATTAAAGAAGGCTTGTTCATAGAATTTAGCGATTTCCATAACTGTTTTGTTTTCACGAATAGCGCCTTTAACCATTTTGTCTTCGCCTGTATCAGCATCACTAGATAAGTGGCCTACATCAGTGATATTCATAACTCTTTTAACATTGTATCCAAGAAATCTTAATGTTTTTTCTAAGACATCTTCCATTATGTAGCTTCTTAGGTTACCAATATGGGCATAGTGGTACACTGTTGGGCCACATGTATACATTTTTATTTCTTTGGAATCATAAGGAATAAAATCTTCTATTTTTCTTGTTCTGGTATTATATATTTTCATAATATTTCCCTCCATTTCATTATATTAATAAATTATGTTTAAAATATGTGATTATTTACTTAATCTTTCCATAATTTTATGTTCACCAAGTAAATATATTGTTTTATCTAGTTCAGGGCCGTGCATTAATCCTGTTGTTTTTATTCTAATTGGCATATATAACATTTTCCCCGAAACATTGCATTCGCTTTTTACTTCTAAGATAGCGTTTTTGATGTTTTCGGTAGTCCACTTTATGTTTTTTATTTTTTCTTTAAAACAATTAATGGTTTTCTCTATCCCTTCAGTATTCATAAATTCTTGTTCTTCTTGGTTAAGGGTGTAATTATCTTCAAAGAACATTTTGGTGAGCAGGACTATTTCTTTGCCATATTTTAGTTCATTTTTATATAGAAGCGCTAGGTCTTGTAACCAGTTGTTATCATAGTTTTCTAATTTATATTGTTCTTTTAGATAAGGCATTACAAAGGTTAAATATTCTTCTTCTTTCATGTTTTTTATGTAATGGCTGTTAATCCATTGTAATTTTTTGATGTCATAGACTGCGGGAGATTTACTTATTCTGGTGGGATCAAAGTCTTTTATTAGTTCTTCCATGCTAAAAATTTCTTTGTTTTCTTTGGGACTCCAGCCAAGTAATGCTAAGTAGTTAACGATGGCATCAGGCAAGTAGCCTTCGTGGTATAAATCCATGAATGATGCATCACCATTTCTTTTAGATAGTTTGTTTTTGTCTTCGCCAAGAACCATTGGAACATGGATATATTTGGGTGGTTCAAAGCCAAATGCTTCATATAATAAGTTATATTTAGGTGTTTGACTTAAATATTCATTTCCTCTTATGACATGAGTTATTTGCATTAGGTGGTCATCTATGACATTAGCAAAATTATATGTTGGATAGCCATCACTTTTTAGCAATATTTGGTCTTCTAAAATTTTATTTTCAACGCTTATTTTTCCATATACTAGGTCATTAAAAGTAGATTTACCTATTTTGGGCATTTTTTGTCTAATTACATATGGTTCTTTGTTTTTTAATCTTTTTTCTATTTCTTCTTTCCCTAGTTTACTACAATGTCCATCATACATGAAGGCCACTTTATGATCTTCTGCTTTTCTTCTTAATTCTTCTAGTCTTTCTTCACTACAAAAGCAATAATATGCTTTACCTTTTTCTACTAATTCATGAGCATATTTATTATAGATTTCTTTTCTTTCACTTTGGATATATGGGCCATATTCTCCATGATTATTAGGGCCTTCGTCTATTTTGATATTACATAGATTTAGAGTATCATAAATAAAGTCAATGGCTCCTTCAACTTTTCTTTGTTGGTCGGTATCTTCGATTCTTAGAATAAAGTCTCCACCGTCGTGTTTAGCAACGAGATACTCAAATATTGCGGTTCTTAAATTACCAATATGCATATAGCCAGTAGGACTTGGAGCATATCTTGTTCTTGTTTTCATAATTTCTCACTTTCTAGTACATTCATTATAATACAGGTAAAATATAAAGTCAAGATAAAACATACAATTGTTCAAAAAAATTAGATTTTACTGTTATAGTTTTGCAGAGATAATTAAAAATAATCGTATAATTATTAGTTCTTCCTTTTTAAACAACTTGTAAACGTATAATTTTAGTATATAATATATTTTAAGAGAGGATAACTATTTTTATCGAAAATGAAAATTTAAAACAAATGTTGAATGTTTTAATACAGGTTTTGAAAAAAATGATTTTGGCGAAGATAAACAAAAAATTCAATATTTATCTAACGAATTGAAAAAAATCGAAAATCAAATTCCTACATACAACAAATTAGAAGAACTTCGAAAAATTGTAATAGATCTGGAAGTTAAATATGATGATTTTAATGATTTATCATATTATTTTAATCCGTTGTATGTAAAAATTAAGAATACTATACACGAAGAAGTTTTTTTAATTTAATATTATGATTATATACTAAAAAATAAATTATTTCTAGTATTTTCACAAAATACCTTTGACAATAATTGTTTTTTTTGTTATGATAAATCAAAGTTTTGGGAGGAGGAATTGGTATGAGTTATGATAGAGATGTTATGGAATCACTTATATATTCATTGAAAAGGGCTAGTGATTTGAAATATGATATTAGAAAGTTTAATGATAATGCTTCTAAATTAGATTGTGATATTAAGGAATTAAATGAGAATTTAAAGGCTTTGATTAGTTTACTTAGTTCTTGTGAAAAGGGAACCGGTAAGGTTAGGGTATTAAGTTTAAACAAAGAAGATAAGCAATAAGGGCGGTAACATGATTATAGTTATTACAGGGCCTACTGGAGTAGGTAAAACTAAGCTGAGCATTAACCTCGCTAAAAAATATGATGCTGTTATTATTAATGCTGATGCTATGCAAGTATATAAAGGGCTTGATATTGGAACTGCTAAAGTTAAGAAGGAAGAAATGGAAAATATAGAACACTACTTAATTGATATTCTTGATATAAGTAAATCTTATTCTATTTATGATTATCAAAAAGATGGTAGAAAGATTATTGATAAGTTTATTGTTTTAAATAAGAATATTATTATTGTTGGTGGTAGTGCTTTATATATTAAGGCTTTGCTTTATAATTATACATTTAAGGAAAATATGATTAATAATAATTATGATAATATTAGTACGGAGGAATTATATGAGAGATTAATTAAGTTAGATAAAGATATTGATGTTGATAGATATAATCGTAGGAGGATTATTCGAGCACTCAATTATTTTTTGGAAAATGGTACTAGTATTAATGAAAATGATGATGGTAATGAGTTATTATATAAGGATACTATTTTTATTGGTCTTACTACATCACGCGATAAGCTTTATGATCTTATTAATAAAAGGGTGGATAATATGATTAATGAGGGTTTAATTAATGAAGTTAAGTATTTTTATGATAACAATTTAATAGAGAGGCCTCTTCTTACTGGTATTGGTTATAAAGAAGTAATAAGTTATTTTAAAGGGGATATATCTTATGAAGAAATGGTTGAGTTAATTAAGAAGAATTCTAGGCATTATGCAAAAAGGCAATATACTTTTATGAATAATAAGATGGATATTAAATGGTTTGAGGTTTGTTTTAGCGATTTTAATAAAACAGTTGTTGAGATTGAGGATTATATTGATAATATTAAAAAGGACTATGTTTAAATTAACATATTCCTTTTTTTATTTATAGTTTTCGGCTTTTACTTCCATGAAGCTTTGTGGGTGATTACATACTGGGCATACTTCTTTGGCATTTGCTCCTATATAAACATGTCCACAGTTACGACATATCCATATTTTATCACCATCTTTGTGGAAAACTTTATTTTCTTTAACATTTTTTAGTAAGGTTAGATATCTTTCTTCGTGTTCTTTTTCGATTTTTGCAACTTCTTCAAATAGATATGCTATTCTATCAAAGCCTTCTTCTTTGGCAACACGGGCAAATTCAGCATACATGTCTGTCCATTCGTAATTTTCACCTTCCGCGGCAGATGCTAGGTTTTCTTCTGTTTTTGGAATTTCTCCTCCGTGAAGTTCTTTAAACCATAATTTAGCATGTTCTTTTTCGTTGTTTGCAGTTTCTTCAAATATAGCTGCGATTTGTTCATAGCCATCTTTTCTTGCTTTTGATGCATAATATGTGTACTTGTTGCGAGCTTGACTTTCTCCAGCAAAAGCGGCGATTAGATTTTGTTCTGTTTTACTTCCTTTTAATTCCATAATTCCTCCTTTTACTAGTAATTACTAGCTATTTGAATTATAACATTTTTGCGAGAAATAAGCAATTATTTTTTGATTTTTAAAATTAATATGTTAATTTTTATTTGAAATTCCGTTTTAAATAAAATAACTGCAATAAGTCTGTTTATAGTATAATATAAGTG
>CAJKHY010000006.1 GCA_905199855.1 uncultured Clostridium sp. | reverse complement strand
GCACTCGATCCCATGATAAAATCAACCAATGTAATCAGTCGGTTTATATATCGTTGCTGGTCGATGATGTCTTCGACAAAAGAATGAATTTCTCCGTCGATAAGCGGATAAAGCCGCATGCTGTAAGGGTGTTCTCCGTGCCAGTACGGGGTCTCTCCTTCATCCAAAATGTCTCCGAAAGGAGAGAAAAAGCGATAATACCAAAACTGGTCGATAAACCATTCGGTGCGGATCAGCGGTACGTCTTTACTGTCGATACCTGCTTTTCCGGCATCGGAGATTCTTTTTCTGTTTTCCGCTTCGATGGCCGGTAAACGGTCTATTTCTTCTTTATAAAGTTTTCCGGTCAAAGTATCATGGCATTTTAACCGTTCACGATTTTCGAGTCTCCATATTTCTATTACCCGGCAGAGGTGGTCTTCTCCGGGAATCAGAAAGTCGAGATTGTCGATCCGCTCCGTGGTCAGGTTTGAATATTGACGGTACAGTTCTTCTTGATTGGCATTACTGTAAATTTCCCGGAGACGGGAAGCCCGTTTGCGAGAGCCTCCCGAAAAATTGGATAAGATTGTTGCGATAGGTACATCATGCAGTTCACCTATCATTGTGCAATCCCAATGTCGTATATCTTCCATATTGTTAAAGAAAATTCGGTTCGGGTTTATTTCGTTGATCCATACATCCGTTTTATTTCGCCTTTTGCCGTAAACTATTTTGTGGAAGCAGCTTCCCGAGATCAGAAATTCTTCGAGAGTCCTGCCGTCGATTTCCCACATTCGGTTATGTTGATAAACATATTCGAGGGCTATGCTCATCAGTTCTCCTAATTGTTGTTCGTTCCGGTCTCTGGAGATGCATACCGGTTGAGTTTGAGTGCTTCGGAATTGTCCGATGACGTTCTTTACCAGTTGACGGATCAGATTGTTTTTTAAGGGGACTTTCCCTTGTTCTTTCAAATATTGTTCTTCGGTTATCGTTCTTCCGTCCGGTAACGTTACTTTATCGCTCCATTGTTGTCCGAATGTATATTTCCTGTTTCGTTTGCGACGCCTGCGGTATGGTTCTATATTTTCCCATGCCTTTTTTGCCGTCCTTTAATTTTTGTATTTAGAGCGGTGGAATGTTTCGTGTTCTTTTTCTTTTCTATTTTCTTCTTTTTGTTTATCAATCTCTTTTATTTCTTCTTTTAATTTAACTCTTTCTTTATTATTAAACCATAACATAATAGTTTTTCCTCCTAAATATAGATAAATTATACCATATTTTTAAAATATTTTAAAATTAAATAAGTGAATTTATAGAACTAAAACGACGTAGTAATAGCAAAAAGAAGAATACTAAATCTATAGTACTCTTCTATTTAATCACTATATTAACTATTTTTTTAGGTATTATAATTACTTTGATTATTTCTTTTCCTTCTGTGTGCTTGATTATGTTACTAGCATTAAGTGCTTTGTTTTTAATTTCTTCTTCATTATCGTTGATGCTTACATTGATAGTATCTCTTAGTTTACCATTTACTTGAATGGCCATGGTTATGTTATCTTCTTTTAATATTGCTTCATTGTATGTAGGCCATTTTTCATATGTGATGGTTTCTTTATTGCCTAACATTTGCCATATCTCTTCTGCTAAGAATGGACAGACAGGGCTAAGTATTTTAGCGAATCCTATGGCATATTCATAAGGTAAGGTGCCTTCTTTATAAATGGCGTTTACAAATATCATTAATTGAGATATTGCTGTGTTAAAGTTTAGACTCTCATAATCTTCAGTTACTTTTTTTATGGTTTGATGATATATTTTTTCTAGGTTTTTGTTATTATCTTTAACTATTTTGTTTTCTTCAAAGATTCTATATATTCTATCAATAAATTTCTTGGCTCCATCAATTCCTGAATTAGACCATGGTTTATCTGCTTCAAGTGGTCCCATAAACATTTCATATAATCTTAGAGCATCCGCACCGTGACTATTTACAATATCACTAGGATTTACTACGTATTCTGGAAATCTTTTACCCATTTTTAAGCCATTTTCACCGAGAATCATTCCTTGATGGACTAATTTTTTAAATGGTTCTTTAACTGGTGATAGTCCTTTTTGATATAAGTAGTTGTTCCACATTCTTGAATATAGTAAGTGGCCTACTGCATGTTCTGGTCCACCTATGTATAAGTCGACTGGCATCCAATGTTTTAGTAATTCATAATCGCCTAATGTCTCATCATTGTGTGGATCTATATATCTTAAATAGTACCATGATGAACCTGCGGCTCCAGGCATTGTCGATGTTTCCCTTTCACCTTTAATTCCATTAATGGTAACATTTTTCCAAGTAATATCATTATCAAGTGGTGCTTTACCATTTTTGCCCTTGTAATCTTTTAAAATTGGCAGTATAAGTGGTAAGTCTTTATCTTCTAAGGCTATGTCTTGGCCATTTTCTAGGTGAATAATAGGAACAGGTTCTCCCCAATATCTTTGTCTTGCAAAGATCCATTCTCTTAATCTATAATTGATTTTTTTACTGCCACATTTATTGGTAGTTAAGTACTCTATCATTTTATTAATAGCATCTTCTTTGTTTAAACCATTTAAGAATTCTGAGTTAATGTGCTCTCCATCACCTGTATAGGCATTTTGGGTGATATCTCCTCCACTGATGACAGGAATAATTTCTAGGTTGAATTTTTTAGCAAATTCATAATCACGTTCATCATGAGCTGGAACAGCCATGATAGCTCCAGTTCCATATGAGACTAAAACGTAATCACTTATCCAAATAGGTATTTCTTTGTCATTTACAGGATTGATAGCATAAGCTCCGGTAAAGACACCTGTTTTGTTTTTGTTTAAATCTGTTCTTTCTAGTTCGCTTTTGCTAGCACATTCTTTTTTATAAGCAAGAACCTCTTCTTTTCTATCACTCGTGGTAATTTTGTCAACAAGTTCATGTTCAGGAGCCATGACACAGTAAGTTGCTCCGAATAAGGTATCACATCTTGTTGTAAATACTGTAAAAGTTTCATCGATATTTTTGATTTTGAATTTAACATGGGCCCCGATGCTTTTACCTATCCAATTTCTTTGGATTTCTTTAGTGGAGTTGGGCCAGTCGATATCATTTAGACCATCAAGTAATACTTCAGCGTATTTAGGAATATCGATAACCCATTGTTTCATGTTTTTTCTAATTACTGGGTATCCACCGCGTTCACTTTTGCCATCAATTATTTCATCATTTGATAATACTGTTCCTAATTCTTCGCAAAAGTTAACAGGCATATCTTTGTATATTGCTAAATTGTCTAAAAATAATTGTTTAAATATCCATTGGGTCCATTTATAAAACTTAGGATCTGCGGTCGATAATTCACGCGACCAGTCATAAGAAAAACCTAAAGATTTTAGTTGTTCTTTGAAAGTTTGGATGTTTTTACTTGTGAATGTCGAAGGATGATTACCCGTGGTAATTGCATGTTGTTCGGCAGGTAAGCCAAAAGCATCCCATCCCATTGGATGTAAGACATTATATCCTTGCATTCTTTTCATTCTAGCCATGATGTCTGTGGCTGTGTAGCCTTCTGGATGGCCAGCGTGTAGACCAACTCCTGATGGGTATGGAAACATATCTAAAACATAATATTTTGGTTTGCTAAAATCATGAATATCAGTTTTAAATGTATCGTGTTCATCCCAATATTTTATCCATTTTTTTTCTACTTTTCTAAAATTGTACATAATAATTCTCCTTTAATTATTGATCTTTATTTTCATAAATTCTACCAAGTAAGCCATAAACTATGATAATTAGTAGCATTAATAAGATGAAACCAACAAGTAATTGCCATATAAAGCCTTTGATTAACTTACTTATTATCATGTATATGATAGTCATGATTAAGGGATTAACAATTATACATATTAAATAGTATTTATGGTAATTATCTTTGCTAATTATCACTTTATATAAATTTTTTAAATATGTAATTTCAATTGGCAATTTATTTTTATCATACTTGCGATATTTCAGCCCTAGTAATAAATAATAAGCAATAAATAATATAAAATAAACAATAATAAATTCATATAATATTTGCATAATTTCACTTCCTTTTAAAAAAATAAAATACACCCCTTTTTAGGAGCGTATTGTTATTTACGCGGTACCATCCTACCTTATAGCTTTTTTTTGATAACGGGTTTCCCCGACAAATGACTATTAAAGACAAGTTCATAAACTCGTATTTATTCGTTTTCACCTATCACGAACTCTCTTTCAAAATACTAATTTATTACTACTTCTTTGCATTTGCTTTTTACTAATTATATTATATTTCGCTGATATATTCAAGTAGTTTTATAAACATTTTAATGAAATTTTTGTCTAAACCATCATTTTTAAGTTTTTTGATTTCAATTCTTTTCTTTTTAATAGATAAATTACTGAAGAAAATACTTTCTATTTTTAATTTAAGTTTTGTTTCTATTTTTACATCACTTAGGATACTTATTATTTCTTCGTTGATAACTCTGGTAGCATCTATCTCTATATCTTTTCCTTTGCAATTGATGGTTAATTGTTCTATTGTAGATACGTTTTCTATTTCTAAAATGAAATCATTGCCATCTACATAACTTTTAACATCAATTTTATTTTCTCCTATATAAACAATAACATCATCGGCTTTTTTTGTGTTTCTAAATCGAATTTTGTAGTTTCTTAAAGGTGGTACGATGCCTGTTTTACCATCTAGTGGTCTAATTATTACTGTGTAGTTATTAGCCCGATAATTATAGTCTATTGATGTGAGTAAATAATAGTTTTCTTTGTATAGGTTGGTTATTCCATCATCTTCATACAATTTATAAGTATTCGACATGCCTGGAAAGATATGTATCTCTAAATTTGTAGGTAATGCTGTTTTCATATAATCATTAGATAAGACTACTATTCCTCCTGCTTTACAAAATACTGGATAGTCTTCATCTTTATAGAAACTGATATAGTAATGATTCCCAGGAAATTTTTTACCTGTTTTAAAATCATACCATATGCCTTCAGGTATATATAATTTTTGAATTACTCTATCCATTAGGTATTCTTTATGATATGTAATTGGAGAGATAAGTAATTGGGAACCAAAGTAATATTCATTTTTGTATACTGGTTCATCATAGATGACTGGATATTTATAGTATAATGGTTGTACTAAAGGCAGACCTGTTTTATAGTAGACATAACCTTCGCTGTAAATATAAGGAATTAATTTTTGTCTTAGTTGCATATAATCTCTTATTACTACGAGATGACTAGCATTCCATTTCCATGGTTCTCTTTTATAATATTTACCACCTTCACTGGCAAGCATCATAATTGGCGAATATGTTCCAAACTGGACATATCTCATAAATAATTCCCCATCTTCGGTACCATCTAAGTAGCCTCCGATGGCATGAGCCCACCAAGAGATACCCATATTGGAAGAAGATAAGTTATAAAATGGCAGTTTGTTTAGTGTTTCCCAACTTACTTTGGTGTTGCCTGAATACAAGATAGGATACCTGTGCGCGGCAATCATGCTATTTCTTGCCATGACTAATCCTCTTAGTGCTTCTCCTTTATTGCTGTTAGCATAATGATAATGGGTAGCAAGCCACATGTCATTTAAATCTTTTTTGTTATAATAATCAATGTTAAATAAATTTATGCCAATATCTTCTAGGTTTTTAATTAATATTTTAAAATAAATAGCTAATGTTTTATTATTAAACGGGATTAAACTAACTGGTTTTTCATCGTTGATACCAAGTAATGTTTTAATATTGTTATAATTAATATCTTTATTTGTTATTAAGTTGTTAGGATTTACTGTTAAGCCTAAAATTATTCCTTCTTCATTTAATTTGCTTATCATTTCTTTAGGATTATTAAATAGTGATGAAGAGAAGTTATAATTAGATAGATTATCATGCCATTTATTTCTTAAAAGTATTACTGATAATGGGATGTTGTTGGTTTTAAATTTATTCGCAATATCTAATACTTCTTCTTCAGTGTATGGTTCATCTTTACTCCAAAAGTTGCCTAAAGCATATCTTGGTATCATTGAGGGCATTCCTGTTAGATCATAATAATCTCTTAAGCATAAGCCAAAGTCTTTACGATATAAGAAAACATATATATCAATGAGGTCTTTTTCTCTTTTTACGTATTCGTCATTATTGATAACTAAATTTTTAGAATCATCTAGGGTAACGAATCCATCCATAGAAAATAAACCGTTTTGTAATTTATTATCTTCGTCTAAACTAATATTTGTTCCACCAAAATTTCTAACTTCAGGATGATTATAATACCAAAAACGCTCACTGTTACGTAACCTTATGGTTAGGTTTTTCCCAGGCATTAATTTACTACCTTTAAAAGGTTTTTCTTTGGCATAGTTTAAGGTGAAATACTTAGTTTTAATTTCTAGGCTATTATTTGTTTCTTTAACACTAAATACTGGTTTTTCAAAATTACGATTAACTACCAATTGTGTTGGTCTATCTTCAAAAATGCCTTTTTCGTTATATTCTAATCTTACTAGTCTTTCTGTTAAAACTGTGATACGATATTTTAATCCTTGAAATATTGTATCTTTTCTAGCTATAGTACAATTATCATCTTTAATAAAATATTTTGATAAACTAGCCATGTTATCACCCTTCTCTTATTCTATTAAAATTATAGCAAAAAATATAAAAAAGTACAAGATAATAATCTTTTATTCTAAATTATTTGTACTTGTTAATTCATCGTAAATGTTTGGATACTCTTCTTGCTTGTTATTATTTAAAAATTCTACGGCATCATCTTTGGCATGTAATAATATTTTGAAATCTTTTCTCAAATCTGCTAAAAGAAAACTATTTGTACCACTTTGTCTTATTCCAAATAATTCTCCTTCACCACGATTATTAAAGTCATACTCGGCTATTTCAAAGCCATCGTTTGTATGTTCTAGCATATTTAGTCTTTTATCAAATGCTTTTGACACTAAGTAACAATAACTTTGAATATCACTTCGACCTACTCTTCCTCTTAGTTGATGTAGTGTTGATAAACCAAACATATTGGCATCAAAGATAACTATCATTGAGGCATTTTTAATATCAAGTCCTACTTCAATAACAGTTGTTGATATTAAAATATTTATTTTTCCTTCTTCAAAATCTCCCATAACTTTTTCTTTTTCCAAAGAATCTAGTTTGCCATGGACAACTCCAATTTTGTATTTATGGCCAAACGCTTTATTCATTTTTGCATCTAATGATGCTACACTTTCAGTATCATTTATATTTTCTTCGATAGAAGGCGCGATTACATATATTTGATGTTTCGATAAAAGTTCTTTATTCATGCCTTCTAAGACTCCTATAATGTCTTCTTCTAAAAATACTTTGGTAATTATCTCTTTTCTTCCTACGGGTTTAGTTTTAATATTAGATACATCTAAATCACCATAGATAGTTAAGGCATACGTTCTTGGTATGGGGGTCGCACTCATGGATAATATATCAGGCATTATTCCTTTATTTTTTAAGTTATTTCTTTGGGCTACTCCAAAACGATGTTGTTCATCAGTGATTACTAAGCCTAGATTATGATATGTGATAGCTTCTTGAATTAAGGATTGTGTCCCTATAACTAAATTGGTTACTCCAGTATTTAGTCTATTATATATTTCTTTTTTCTCTTTTGCCTTTGTGCTAGAAGTTAATATATCAATAGTCATGCCTGTATCTTTAAAAATATCAGTGGCATTTTCATAATGTTGTTTAGCAAGTATTTCGGTAGGTACCATTAAGGCACTTTGATAACCTGATAAATAGTTAGCATAGCTGGCAATAAAAGATACTATTGTCTTTCC
Organism: uncultured Clostridium sp.; assembly: GCA_905199855.1. Lineage (GTDB taxonomy): Bacteria > Bacillota_I > Bacilli_A > RF39 > UBA660 > CAG-762. The sequence goes on along the minus strand of CAJKHY010000006.1, from coordinate 35,972 downwards.
ACTTCCAACATCGCCTTGTAATAGACGATTCATTCTTTTGTTTGAAGACATGTCATCAAGTATTTCTTTGATAACTTTTTTTTGATCTATAGTTAATTCATATGATAAATTATTAATAAAACTATTAATTTTTTCATAATCAATATCTCTTTTTATTGCTTTATCATCGTATTTAATTTTGTTTTTTAGATATGTTATTTTTAACATATATCTAAATAATTCTTCATATTTTAATCTTAGTCTGGCTTTTTTCAGTAGGCTAAGTGATGTTGGTTTATGTATTTCTTTGATAGCAGTTTTTTTATCTATAAAATCATATTTTTCTATTAAGTAAGATGGAATAAAATCAGGATAGTTATATGTTGTTTCTAATAAATTGTTAATGATTTTACTGATGGTTTTAATATTAATACCATTCACTGTATGATAAATACTTTCTATAACGGGGATATCTGGTAATGGTTCTAATTTTATTTTGTTTGCAATTATAGCATTTTTCTTTTTGCTATACTTACCTACGACAGTGATGCTTGTTCCTAAATTTAATTCTTTCATTAGATATACTTGGTTATAAACGCTTACATTAAATATTTGATTTCCTGCATTAATGCGAAAACTTATCCTTTTTAATTTACCGAAGTAATAGATAGTAGGTTTGCTTTCTACTACGCCATCTATAATGATATTATCTAAATCATTTAGTTCATTTAAATTGCTTCTTTTTATTACTTCGTAGCGATAAGGATAATAATTGATTAAATCGTTTTCATTATTAATGTTTAATTTGTTTAAAAGTGCTAAGGTTTTTGGTCCTACACCTTTTAATGAAGTTAAGCTCATAAATCCCCCTCCTAATTTGCAAAAACTATTTTTTAATATGTTCTTATCTTATCATATGTTATTTTCTTTGTCAAGATGTTTTCGTACACTTGTTTGAATTGTTTTTGTTTGTCAAAATATGGGTGTCTTTATATTTTTTTTACTGATAACAGCGTAGCAAAAGAAAAGAAAGATTAATTTTATAAGTTATTTAATCTTTCTTTAATTCTAATGTTGACCATACTCATATCTGCTTTGCCTTTTAGACTAGGGTTAACAAACTTCATAATGGTTCCTAAATCTTTAATACTTGTAGGTTTTACTGTATCAAAAGCTTCATTTATTATTTTATCAATTTCTTCTTCAGTTAATTGAGTTGGCATATATTTATTTAATACTTCTATTTCTTTTTCGTTTTGGCTAACTAAATCAAGACGGTTTGCTTTTTGAAATTCATTTATGGCATCTTTTCTTAATTTAATTTGCTTTGATATGATATCGATGACATCACTGTCAGTTAGTTCTTTTTTCTTATTTATTTCTTCTAGTTGAATAGCACCTTTAGCCATTCTAATAACACCAAGGCGAAAACTATCTTTTTCTTTCATCGCAGTAATCATATCGCTTTTAATTGTTTCTAATAAAGTCATATTATCACCCTTAAGCTGCACTTCTTCTATGTGCATTTCCTTTTTTTCTTGAATTTTTGATACCTTGTTTTATTGCTTCACGGTTTTTAATACCTGGTTTTTTATAACCATCACTGCGTTCTCTAACCTTTTGAAGGGAGCCACTGCGAGCTAACTGCGTCTTAAACCTTTTCATCGCAATCTCTAAATTTCCACGAACTTCAACAGACATTATAATCCCTCCCTTCTTGGTTTTTCTATTAAATTATATCATTATATTTGGAAATATTCAACAAAATAAGAAAAAAAGATACAAAATTTGTTTATTTTTTTTAACAAAATGCATCTTTTTTATATTTATATCTATTTTGGACCGATAAATAATTAATATAAATTTATTTTAGTTAAGTGGACAATAGTTTCTTTTACTGAATCTTCTTATAGCACTTCCTACTCCTACACCAATATCATAAAATGCTAAAACGAATAGTCTTCCGTATTGGAGAACTGCCCCGGAGAGTTTAAATCCTCCATTTATGTTAATTAATTCTTTTTTGTTTAGTTTTCTCATTTTTTACCCCCTACTCCTACTAATATTACATGCTGTTGGGTTAGTATATCCTGACAAAATGCCTGAGATAAATGATATACCTACGAATAATCCTGTGGCTAGCCAGCCTAATCCAATGCCTCCATTAATTTGTTTTAATTCTAATTCGTTTAATTTTTTCATATTTTTACTCCTTTACTATATTTTTTATATATTTTATTAGTATCTCATTACCTGTTAGTATTTTGTAATTGATAACTAGATTATTAACTAATAAATTTTTACTTAGGTTTGGTATTTGTAGATAGAATATTTGGTAGTTATCATAATTAGATTCTAATAAATTGCTTATACTTACAATGTTATATTGATAGTCATCTTCGTTTATTAGGATTGAAGAGTTATTTATAATAGTTTCGATATTTTCAAAATCCACATATAATTTTAAGTAATAGTTATCTTTGTCTAAAACGACAATACCTTTATTTTGATAATATTTTTCTACTTTTAAAAGGTGTGCTAAAATAATCATAATAATAAAACTTATAATAACAATGCTACTTAATAATATTACTAATTTGTTTTTTATATTAAAAATTATTTCTTTATTACAATTAATCATTTTACTCTCCTTTTCAAAATATCTATAACTTGTCCATTTTCCATTTTAATTACTTTATCGTATAAATCCATATTATCTAATCTATGTGATACAATTACAAATGTTGTGTTTGGATAATTTTTAAAACTGTTTTTTAATATTTTTCTCTCTAAATTAATATCTATTTGGTTTAATCCTTCATCTATAAATACTATTTTGCTTTTTTTGAGCATGCTTCTTGCAAGGATTATTCTTTGTCTTTCGCCACCTGAGATGTTGATGCCATTTTCTTCTAGTAACATATCATAACCTAAAATGTTACCTTCTATTATTTTATCAACGTAAAAGTTTTTGCATACGTTTAAGAATTCTTCAGTTTTAATATTTCTATTTAAGATGATGTTATCTTTAATGCTATCTGTGAAAAGCATTTCATTTTGACTAATATATGTAATTTCACTTCTAATATCTTTTAAACTATAGTCATTAATATCATTATTATTTATATTAATCATACCTCTTCTAACTTCATAATATTTATATAATATTTTAAGTAAAGTGCTTTTGCCACTTCCGGAGTTGCCTAATATTAAAACTTTTTCTCCATTTTTAATAGATAAATTAACATTGTTTAGAATTTTGCTATGTCCATATGAGAATGATAAATTATGAATATTAATATTACCATTTATTATTAAATCGGTTTTGGTAAGCATATCTTCTTTTTTTATTTCAAATAAGGTATTTGCTCTATCTAATGCGTTTTTAGCCATATAATAATCACTTGCTAAATTAATAATATTTTTAACTGGATCTAAGAAATACATTAGAATAGTATTGAATACAATGAGGGTGCTTAGTTGCATACTCCCTTTTGTTACTTCTAAAATACCATATAGATTTATTAGAAGTAAGATAGTTAGTTCTACTGATTCTTTAATAAAATTGCAGAAATTAATAATATTACTGAATTTTAATACGTTTTTTAGTTTTTTGCTGTAAAGATATTCTAATTTATCGATAATTTTTGCTTCTATATTTAAACCTTTTATTGTTTCAAAATTAGTAATTGATTCAATTAAATTAGTATTGATAATACTGTTATTTTCTAGGTCTTTTTTGACTAATTTGTTCATATATGGGTTTAATAAAAGCATAGTGATTACATAGATTAAAACAATTAATAAAGATAATAGGAATAAGAATTTATTAATGGAATAAAGAAATATTCCTGCGATAATGAGTATTAGAAAATCTAATAGTACTGTGAGTATTATTTTATTAATTAAATTTCTAATATGAGATATATCACTTAATTTTGAAGTAACTTCACCAGTTGTTTTATTTTTGTAATAACTATAAGGAAAGTAAATTATATTATCGATAGATGACGAGAAGATGCTAATATCTAGCTTGATGTTTAGGTAAGATAACAATATATTTTTGAAAACATTTGCAAGAGACCGCATAAGTATTATGTATATGAATGAAATAACAAATGTACTCACAGAAACCTTAGCTAAAATAAACTTCATTTGGTAGGAATTAATAATTGTTAATAGTGTAAAAATTATTGATAAAATGAAGATATTAGTAAGTAATATTTTGTTCTTACTTAAGACATTCATGATAATATTTTTAATATAATTTTTTGATGTTATTATTGGGAGTTTCTTGTTATAATTAAAGATCATGATATTGCCTGTCCATGTTTTATAAAAATCTTCAAGTTTAATAACTCTTGAACCTTGGCCGGGGTCCATAATTAATAAACTATCTTTTTTTATTTCATAAACTACAATAAAGTGGGTATAATTATTAACAAGAACTTGGGAAATGAATGGGGTTTTTATTTCGTTAGATAGTTTGTCCAATTTATAGCCTTCTGCAGGTAGGCCTAGATAATTGGAAGCATATCTAAGGTCATAAAATGTTGTGCCGTTTTTATTTGTGTTGGTTAATTCTAATAACTTGGTTAAGGAAATATCTCCTTTATAATATCTAATAACCGATAATAAGCATGAGGCTCCACACTCTTTTATTCCTTGTTGCCTAATAACTAATTTTTTTTGCATCTTTTTTTACCCTCCTAACTATATATATAGTTAAAAAAAATCGAGATTACTTTTTTTTTCTAAATTTTCTTCAAATTTTTTAAAATTTGACACTTTTATGTGTAAAGTAAAAATACTTATAGTTAATTTATTAACGAGAGAGTTATTTGGGTAAATTTACTGTTTTTCTGTTAACAGCGTAACAAACGAAAAAAAAGAACTACATTTAAGTAATTCTATTTTAAATCTTTAATTAAATCTTTTAAGATATTAATAAATTCTTTAGTATCAACTGTTGTAGTTTCGTTGCTACCGAATTTTCTATAACTTACTTTATTATCTTCTTTTTCTTTATCTCCAATAATTAATGTATAAGGGATTTTTTTAGTTTGTGATTCTCTCATGCGGTAAGATAATTTTTCTTCTCGAGCATCCATTTTGACACGAATATCATTTTCTTTTAGGATGTTTTCTAATGATTTAGCATATTCTAAATGATATTCATTGTTAACGGGAATGATATTTACTTGAACTGGAGATAACCATAGTGGAAAGGCCCCACCAAAATGTTCGATTAAAATACCAATAAACCTCTCAATTGAACCATATATAACGCGATGTAACATGACTGGTCTTTTTTTAGAGCCATCTTTGTCGACGTAAGTTAAATCAAATCTTTCAGGCAAATTCATATCTAATTGGATTGTTCCGCATTGCCATACACGACCAAGTGAATCTTTAATATGAAAATCTAGTTTAGGACCATAGAAAGCGCCATCTCCAGGATTAATTTTGCAATCTCTTCCTGCTTTGTGGCAAGCTTCTTCTAGGGCTTTTTCGGCTTTGTCCCATATTTCTATAGAACCAATATATTTTTCTTCTGGTCTTGTGGATAGTTCGATGTTATAGGTTAATCCAAAGATGCTATACATTCTATCAATGAAATTAATTAATCTGATTACTTCTTCTTCTATTTGGTCTTCTCTCATAAATATATGAGCATCATCTTGGGTAAATGTTCTTACTCTAAATAAACCGTTTAGGGCTCCACTTGCTTCGTGTCTATGTACTTGGCCTAATTCTCCTATTCTTAGAGGTAAATCTTTATAGGAATGAAGACTATTTTTGTAAACAAGCATTCCACCTGGGCAATTCATTGGTTTTATTGCAAATATTTTATCGTCAATTTCACTGGTATACATGTTTTCTCGATAGTTAAACCAGTGTCCTGATAGTTCCCATAAATCTTTGTTTAGCATGATTGGAGTTTTTATGAACTCATAACCCTCTTTGGTATGTTCTTGATACCAAAAGTTTTCTAGTTGATTTCTTAATATCATTCCATTATGTAAGAAGAATGGGAATCCTGGGCCATATTCACTCATCATAAATAATTCTAGTTCTTTGCCTAATTTTTTGTGGTCTCTTTTTTTGGCTTCTTCTAACATATTTAAATATTCTTCTAGGTCTTTCTCTTCTTTGAAGCATACTCCATATATTCTTTGAAGCATTTTGTTTTTAGAGTCTCCTTTCCAGTAAGCACCGGATACTTTTAGGAGTTTAAAATACTTTAATTCTTTTGTGGAATTAACGTGTGGTCCACGACATAGATCAATGAAGTCTTCTTGTTTGTATGCTGAGATTACTTGTTCTTTTTCATCCATTCTACTAATTAAATCTATTTTGTATGGATCATCCTTAAACATTTCTAAAGCTTCTTGTTTACTTATTTCCATTCTTTTGATTAATTTATTATCTTTACTGATTTTTTTCATTTCTTTTTCGATTCTAGGTAAATCTTCTTCACGAATAACGTCACCACCTAAATCAATGTCATAGTAGAATCCATCGTCAATTACTGGCCCTACCCAAAATAAGGCATGTGGGTATAGATGTTTAATAGCATGAGCTAAAAGGTGGGCACAGCTATGGTTCATTACATTTAATTCTTTATCTTCTTTGATATTTATCATTTTAATCATTCCTTTCTTTATATACTTTTTTTGTTTTTCTTATTCTTTTTGCTACGCGGTTATAGTTCTTAGTGTATTTACTTTGCATGCATTCATTTACTATCAAACTATTAAGTACTGTATATGCTTCATAACCTACTAAAGAATTTCTAAGTTCTATTAACTCTCCTAAACTATGATTGGTAATATCTACATAAATTAAATTACCTTGATAATCTTTTATTTTTATTGTTTCCATATACTACTTCTTCTTTCTAATCAAATTAAACAAAAAAGCACTCCATATAAGGAGTGTTTTTTGACACGGTACCATTCTTATTTTACCTTAATCTTGATAACGGATTTTCCGGTTTTCTCTTTCGAGTACAACTTGAAAAGTAGTAACTATATAATCTTATTATTCGTTTTCAGCTAACACGAACTCTCTTGAAATAAGAATTATATGTCTTGTCTTTTCGCATCGTTTTTATATATTAATTATAAGCAATTTTGGTGACCAGTATGGAATTCGAATCCATGAATGCTGCCGTGAAAGGGCAGTGTGTTAAGCCACTTCACCAACTGGCCATATTATATACAAAATGGTGGGCCTGAATGGACTTGAACCATCGACCTCACGCTTATCAGGCGTGCGCTCTAACCACCTGAGCTACAAGCCCATTTTGTGTGTGTCTATCACATTATAACATATGATATGATTACATGCAAGTAAAATTTTGTATTTTTTTTTTAAAATTTGGTGGACCGTTAGGGGCTCGAACCCTAGACCCACTGATTAAGAGTCAGTTGCTCTACCAACTGAGCTAACGGTCCAAATAAGAAATACTAGTTGATTATAGCACAAGTTTTTATAAAAATAAAGCCTTTTTTCTTACTTTTTTGAATTTTTCTATTTTCTGTTTTTTGGTAAAGAAATCTTTAATCAATTGTATCAATATATAAACAATTAATTAAAGAGATTTTTTTATTTTATTAATAGCACTAATATAATAATAGAAGTAATAACTACTAAAGTGCCTATGAAATAATAACTTATATTACCAGTAGAATATGCTATACTAGGTTTATGTTCTGGTTCTTTGTACATCTCGCTAAAGTCATCATATGGATTTTTTATTTCGATTAATTGGTTAGGTAATTCTTTGTCTACTTCATTATTTTTATTTCCTACTATAAAATTAACTCCTAGGGCATTTACTTTTTTTAAGTCATTATCTTCTTTTAAGTTATATTTATTAAGTAAATCAAGTAAGTCTATTTTGGCAATTCTGCTTTGATATTTACTAATAAACCAGTCTATAAAAGGTACACCATCACTTAAGAATTTAATATTAGAATCAACAGTAATATCCATGCTTCTAAGTATTTTATATGCTGAATTTACTATTTTACTTATATACTTTGCGGTTTCATTGTATGTATCTATATTATTAATATCTTCTAATTTATGATATTCTTGATTACTAATACTAGGTATTAATAATATGGCATTTGTGTTATCAAAATCTTTGTATGAGTTTTTGATGGCGTTGTTGATTTCTGTAATATTATTATTTAAAATATAAGCATTTTCATTTATGCTGATAGTCATAATACATTTCTTTATTTTTTTTGGTATGGATACATAGTAAGTTAAATTATTATCTACGATAAAATATACATCATAATTATTAAAACAAAACAACCTATTTCTATTCATATTCTTTTATCTCCCTATTTATTTTATATAACAAGTTTAGCACAAAAAAGATTACTTGTCCATGTTTTTTAGATAGAAAAAATAATAACTATATCATATGCTCGAATGAAAGTAAATGTTTTTAGGAATAAAAAGGAAAAATCTAGTTCATGAATTAATTCTAAGGGAGTTTGATTTTTAATACTTTATTATTTGCTTCAATTATTTTTTTCTTTCTATTCTTGTAGTGGTCTTACCTATTATAATATTTATTTAAAATCGTCAGTTAAAAGCATACTTTCTTGAACCATAGCAACATCTACTTTTCTTATTTTTTTCTTCAATTAATTTTATTTTCAGATTTATTAAAATCTCTATATTATTAGATCATATTTTTTTCTATTTTGGATATATTTTTTTGTATAATTTATCCTCATATAATTAAATTTATCATGATATAGCTAACTATAATACCTAGAAGCATACCACATAATACTTCTATTGGTTTATGTCCTATTTGTTCTTTTAGTTTAACTAAATCTTCTCTAACACTAAGGCTACCTATTTTTTTATTTAATTTGTTAATGGCTTCAGCTTGTTTACCTGATTCATATCTAATGCCCATGGCATCATACATTGTAATTAAAGTAAATACTAAGGATATGGCAAAAAATGGGCTATCTATTCCATATAAGAGTAATGATGTCATGGTTAGTGAAGAAGAAACTGCACTATGGGAACTAGGCATACCTCCTGAACCATCTAATAGTCTAATGATATTTATTTTTTTATTTTTTATTGTTTCAATTATAAATTTTAATACTTGGGATAGTATTAAGGAAGTAAAGATAACTATTAAAAATATATATTTATTCATGATATCATTATACTCATAACTAATTTTATTTAGATTTTTTAGGAATTCTTTACTTTTTAAGTAAAGTCCTGTATATCTATTATAATAATCATCTATAAACTCATTTATTTCTTTTTTTATATTTAGTGATATTTCTGTTTTATTAATTTTACTAATATCTATATAGTAAAACATTCTTATTAGTTTTATTGTTCTGGTGTTATATATTTTTTCGTTGCCTCGACAATGATTGCAAAGATATCCTCCTTTGTAACTAGATATAGTTACTATATCAGTGGTATTACCACATACACAGCATCGATCAATAATGGGTTTTATTCCTAAGTAATCTAATAGTTTTAATTCTAAGATGTTAGCAATTACCATGGGATCATAGCCTTCGTTTATTTTTAGGACACTGTTTATATATAAATCATATATTTCTTTGTTCTTTTCATGTTTATATACTTGGATTGTTAGATCAGTCAAAAAAGAAACATAACTAATTTTAGTTATATCCTTTCTTATTTGACTTAATGTATCTATTATATCAACTTCGATTAAAGTAGAAAGATTTTCTCGATAATTTATATGAAATACCCCATATGATAGTTTATTTGATACGGCACTTAAAGGGCTTTTCATTCTTTTGCAACCTTTAGATATAATACCAATCATGCCATCCTTAGTGAGTACTGTTAGTATTTTGCTAGTTTCTTTGTATGGTATTTCTTTTACAATAATTCCTTCTACTTTTTTAATCATATTACTTACCTTCTTTGTACTTTAGATAATATTCTATTTTACCTGTTTTTTTAAATAACAACCACATATCTTTTTTATTCATTATAATCACCTATTATATAATGTGATTAACAATTATTTTTTATTCATATTAATTGTTAAATTCTGTAAAACCTAATTGTTGTAAATATCTGTCTTTATCTCGCCATTTTGGTAAAACTTTAACATATAATTCTAAATAAACTTTTTTACCTAGTAATAATTCAATATCATTTCTTGCTAAAGTGCCTATTTCTTTAATCATTGTTCCTTGTTTGCCTATAATGATTTTTTTTAATGATTCTCTATCAACAATTATTAAACCATTTATATTGACTATATTTTTTTCATATTCTATTTTCTCTACAATACAGGTGATGGAATGAGGTATTTCTTCGTCTGTTAAATTAAGTATTTTTTCTCTAATTAATTCGGCAATTATGAACTCGGTACTACTATTTGTATAGGTTTCTTCATCATAGTATCTCATGTTATCGTTTAAGTATTTTTTTATTACGTCAAGTAATCTATCTATATTATCTTTTTTGATTGCAGATATTGGTACTATTTCTGTAAAATTATATAAATCTTTATACTCTGCTATTTTTAATAATATTTGTTCTTTGGATAGTCTATCTATTTTGTTTAGAACAAGAATAACTGGTTTATTTACTTCGTTTAACATGTCTATGATAAATTTGTCTCCTTTACCTAAAGGGGTTGATATATCTGCCACAAATAATATTACATCAGTATCATTCATGGAAAAATATGCTTCTTTGTTAAGTAATTTGCCTAGTTTATTTTTGGGTTTATGAATACCTGGGGTATCGACAAAAACCATTTGAGTATCTTTATCGTTATATATCCCTTGGATATTGTTTCTAGTTGTTTGGGGTTTGTTTGAGGTGATAGCAATTTTTTTACCCATTATGCTGTTTAATAAACTGCTTTTGCCAACGTTTGGTCTACCTATTATTCCTACAAAACCACTTTTCATAGCAAATCCTCACTCCCAAATATATAAGGGCATAGTTCACTTACTTTTTTTATTTGATATTCACCTTTATTGTTATAATTGATTACTTCGCATTTGCTATCCATGAATTCTACTATTACTTGTCTACATAGAAAGCAACAATTACCTATTCGGGGACTATCTGTCATGACATATAATTTTTTGAAATCACCTTTTTTATATCCGTTAGTAATGGCATTTAATATAGCATTGCGTTCAGCACATATCGTGGCTCCGTATGAAGCATTTTCGACATTTACTCCATAAAATTCACGATTATCTTTCATAACCACTATTGCACTTACTCTATATTTAGAATATGGTGCATACGCATGATCAAGTAATTTTTTTAATTTTTCCTCCATAAAAACCTCCTATTTTTGATACATGGATAATAGACTATATTGTTTATCAAACATGATTTTTTCATCATTTTCGTTCATGTGGTCATAACCTAGTAGATGTAATAAGCCATGTGTTATTAGAAATTCTATTTCTTCAAGAGTAGAATGGTTAAAAGACTTAGCTTGTTCTTCTGCTCTATCATAGCAAATGTAAATGTCTCCAAGCATTCTAATATCTATATTTATATCATCTTTGGCATCTTCTAAAGCAAAACTAATAACATCTGTTACTTTGTCTATACCACGGTACTGTTTATTTAATTTTTGGATATAATCATTATCTACAAAAATAATATTGAAATAACAATTATTTAAACTTAATTCTTTAACTAAGAAGTTGGTGTAATCAGAAAAATTATCTAAATCTAATTTTTTACTATATTCGTTAATAATTTCAAACATAATTAATTCCCCCAAAATGAAAATATATTAATATTAAATATATAAATTAGTACAATGATTATTAAAATTATGACGATAAGATTTAGAAAACCATCTCTTTTTAGGGCTTTAGGTAGTCTATCACTGATGGCATCTAATGCAACATAAATTAAATAACCGATAAAACCTCCTAGTATATTTAGGATAATATCGTCAATATCAAAGACTCTACCTATATAATATTGTACTATTTCAATGGTTGTAGATACTACTAAAGTAAGGGTAACTGGATACCATAGTCTTCTACTTTTTAAAATATATGATATGAATAAACCAAAAGGAATAAACAATAGAACATTGCCCATTATATTTCTTATGAATTTTGGTGAAAATAATTCATACCTAAACATTTCTTTGAATGGGATAAAATTTGATTTACCAAAGTTAACGTCTTGAAATGTTACAACATGGAATAAACATAATATATAGATTATAAATACTAGGTATAATAAGTCTTTGTACAAGGATAGTTTTTTCCCTGTTTTTATTAGATATGCTATTCTTAAACTGGTTACTATTACTGTAATAATTACTAGCATTGGCCAAATATCTTTTATTATTTCTATAAATGTTTCTTTTATCATATACATCCACCCTTTTATATCTTCATTTTATCATATTTTATATATTTTTATCAACTATTTTTTATTAAACTTTTACCTGTCATTTCACTAGGTATATCTATATTACATAATTCTAATATAGTGCTAGCTATATCACTTAAATTACCATTTGTTAGGGTTAAATCTTTTTTCATGACAATAAATGGTACTACACTAAGTGAATGGGAAGTGATAATGTTGCCTTCTTTATCAAACATGTAATCACAGTTACCATGATCGGCAGTTATTATTAATAAACCTTTTTTTTCTTTTATTTTGTTAATTATTTTACCTAGGCAAATATCTACGTGTTCTACTGCTTCTATGGTTTTTTCATAATTACCAGTATGACCTACCATATCACCATTAGCAAAGTTTAGGATAATAAAATCATAATTATCTATTTTTTCAAGTAATGTATCTGTTATTTGATAAGCACTCATTTCTGGTTTTAAATCGTAAGTAGCTACTTTTGGGGAAGGTATTAGTATTTGATCACATCCTTTTAAATTAAGTGTTTCTCCTCCATCAAAGAAATAAGTAACATGAGCATATTTTTCGGTTTCGGCGATTCTAGCTTGAGTATAACCCAGATTAGATAGGTATTCTCCTAAGGTTTTTTTAATTTTTTCATGGCTGAATAGATATGGAGCAGTAATTTCATTATTTATCTTCATCATCGTTAGAACTTTAACACCATATGAGATAATTTTATTAACTATTTGAATTGCTCTATCAGGTCTAAAGTTTATCCATATTAGGGCATCATCTTTTTCTATTTTTCCCTCTTTAATGAACAGTGCTGGTTTAATAAATTCGTCTGTTTCGTTATTAGCATAACTGTTATTTATATAATCTTTTATGCTTATATTAGTGATGTTATTTCCTGTAATTGTATCAAAGTAAAAGTTAGTTCTTTCATATCTTTTATCTCTATCCATTGCATAATATCTTCCTGAAATGGAAGCAATGTTTTGGCTTTTTAATTTTTCTATGTATGAATAACTGCTGTTATATAAGGTATCTCTTCCGTCTGTTATGGCATGAATAAATATTTTGTCTTCTAAGCCATGTTTTTGAACTATTGAAATAATGCCATTTAAATGATCTATATGAGCATGAATTCCTCCATCACTGACAAGTCCCATAATATGTAATTTTTTGTTATTTTTTTTGACATAAGATATTATTTCTAATAGTTTTTCGTTATTATCTATTTCATGATTTTTAAAACCTTTATTTATTAATTCTAGAGATTGATAGACAATACGACCGGCTCCAATATTTGTGTGTCCCACTTCGGAGTTACCCATTTGTCCTTTTGGTAAACCTACATATTCTTCACTAGCATTTAACACGGCATGCGGATAATTTTCCCACAGAAAATCAAAGTTTGGTGTGTTAGCATTTTTAAACGCATTGCCAAATCTTTCTTCTCTTATTCCTACTCCATCTAATATACAAAGTAATACTGGTTTCATATAATCATCCTCTCTTTTTAATTATACATCATAATATCTATTTTTAAAAGAAAAAAAATAGATAAAATTATCTATTCAGATTATATTATTTGCGTTTGCTATGCTGTTGTAGTTCGTAGTGTTATTTTAACACTTTCATAGATTTATTAATTATCTTTCTTTATATTATTTTCTAAAGCCAAAATTCTTTAACGAAACTCTAATACTATATTTTAAATTATACACTTTAATGTAATTACTCATTTTTATTTACAAGTATATCCATCACTTATAATATCTTTTTTATATTCTTCTATTGTTTTATCTATTTTTATTAATGATTCTTCATTGTTATTAATGGCTGCGGCTTTGATGTCTTCGGCACTGCCTTCAAGGGTAATGGTGATTTTATTCCCTTCTACTTTGTAACTGCTTTTTAATCCTGATTTATTATAACTGGGTTCGTCAGTTAGATAAATGTCCTTTACTTCTTCTAAATAACTTCCTGAATTTGCAGTAAATGTTACAATGCTTTTATAATAATTAATGTTTTTATCTTGGTATGTTAGAATCACTTTTTCACTATAATTTCCTTCGGCAACTGATGTGGTTTTTTCACATTCTAAATTCTTATCTTTGCTACACCCTACTAATGCTAAGGATGCTATTAATATAAATAAATTTCTAAATTTTTTCATTTTTCTTAAATCCTTTCTACTTTAATAGTAGCATAAAATATTTTATTTATCAAGTAAAAAAAAGATAAATTAATATAAAGACTACTCCGGTTAGAAAAAAGATAATGGTTAGCTTTTTATTTTTATAATTTAGTGATTCTTTTAATAATTCACATATAGATATATGTGTCATGATGCCTGCGATTAACGATAAAAGAATGCCCATGATTAGGTTATTAATTATTTTATATAAGAAAAGATATGCTAGTAGGGCTCCAAAAGGTTCACTTAATGCTGAAATTAAAGTATATAAGAATGCTTTTTTTCTACTTTTGGTAGAATAATATATAGGTATGGAGATACTTATTCCTTCTGGGATATTATGCATGGCTATGGCTAAGGTTAAATTAAGACCAAGAGTAGTATTAGTGGAACTTGCTAAAAAGGTAGCGATACCCTCTGATTGGAGTTATCAGGCATCATGGGTTTCATAAATAAAATTTAACTCTTTAAAGTTAAAATAAATATCAACGTTTCCATCTTCGTGTATGGAAATATTTTTAATTAATTTTAATATTATATCTCTAGTTGGATATCTATCTTTAAATTCTAAGACTTCTTTTTTTATAGTGTTAAAAGTATCTTCATCTTTATTTAACTTTTCTAAATATTCATTTATTTCATTAAGTTTATCCTTTTTTAAAGATATTTCTTTATTAAGTTTTTCTTGTATTCTTTGATACATTTCTTCAGTTATTTTATTTTGTAGTTTATCAATATACATATTATCTAAATTATTTTTGATAGTTTCAATGTCAACTTCTAATTTTTGTTTTGTTTTAGTATAAGTATCATAGGTATTATTATTTTTGTTTTTTTTAAGTATTTCTGACTCTAATTTATCATTACTAACTAAATATATTATTTTCTTAATTTCATTTGTTATACCTTGTTCTAAAGTGTCATAATCAAAGCCGTGTGCAGTACATAGTCTAAAATCTTTATTATATTTTCTATAATAATTGCAAACTGTAGTACTTTTACCATTAGCTCGTCTAGCTCGTATACTAATATTATGACCACAATCAGCACATTTAAGTAGTCCATCTAATAAAAATAATTCTTTTTTATCATTTCGTTGATGTTGTTTTGGTAATAATGATTGAACTTTGTTAAACATATTTTTATCAATAATAGGTTCATGAGTATTTTCTACTATTATCCAATTTTCTTTTGGATTACAGATTATTTTACGATATTTATAACTTAATCTAGAACGTCTATTTTGAATCATATCTCCAGTATATAATCTATTTTGTAATATCTTTTTTATTGTAGTATTGCACCAATATCCATATATATTTCCATTATTACCATTTCTTGTAAAATTTCTATTTCTAGTCGTAGAAAACGTTGGTATATTTTCATTATTAAAAGTATCTCTTATCTTATTGATTCTAATACCACTAGCAAACATATCAAATATTCTTTTAACAATTGGAGCTTCTATTTCATCAGTAACTAAATGATTTTTATCAGTTGGATCTACTTTATACCCAAATGGTGGACAACCACCAACCCATTTGCCTTCACTTTGCATAGTATGAAGTGCTGTCCTAATTTTTTTAGATAAATCTTTAGCATACATATCATTTAATATTGCTTTAAAAGGTGCAATATCATTATTAGAATTATCTAAAAATGTATCTATATTATCTGTTAGAGCAACATATCTAACATTATGTGCTGGAAACCATTTTTCTACATATTCACCAGTACCAATATAATCTCTTGATAACCTTGATAAATCTTTAGTAATAACCATATTTACTTTTCCATTTTCAATATCTTTTAACATTCTTTGAAAATTTGGTCTATTAAAATTAGTACCAGTATACCCATCATCAATATAAATATCAACTAGAGTGTATCCTTGTTCTTTGACGTATTTAGTTAATAATATTTTTTGATTTTGAATACTTTCACTTTCACCTAAATTATCATCTTCTTTAGATAGTCTTATGTAAATTGCAACCAAATATTCTTTTACTATATTTCTTAATGTATTATACATTTTACCTCCTTTTAAAAGAAATATAATATTGGCTTATATTTATAATAACGCGCTTTAACCAAAATTATAGCCCATTTCTTTTTTTGTTTTTAAATAATTTATGATAACTTCTATTAATAAATTTTCTAATTCTTCATTATCATTGTCATAAAATAAATTAAATTTTAATTCTTGCTTTATAAAAATACCCCCTTTATTTTTTTTACTATCTAATTAAATCTATGTGAAAGTGTAATCATTTATTTATAAAAAAAATAACTATAACTATAGCTACAAAATGGCCAAACTTTCGGTCGTCAAAAATTATTAAACTTTAAAATCACAGTTAAGCAGGATAAACCTGTTTACAAAGAACTAGCCAGTGGCTAGTTTTCCCTTATTTTATAAGGTATTAGCAAAAAACACTAGTGTTTACTTTTATAAAAAGTGTTATACAATCGTTAATTTTGCAATCTTCACAAACACTTATAAATAAAAGGTTTAAAAAAAAGTGTTATACAAATGTACACACCTTTTTAATATGTTTTTCCTTGATTTTCGACCAAATTTCAATAGTTTTTTAGATAAATAATGGCCTAAACTTCGGTCATAAAAATTAAATTTAAGGGGGTATTAGAATATGAAAAAAGTACTAATCTCTAACCTAAAATTAGCACTTTAAATACAATTATTTCATATTCTACTATATTGTATCATAAGATTGTTGATAGTCAATATGTAACAAATGTCGGAAAAATTATGCAAAAAATGTTGTATAAAATCTTCGTAAACACTAAGATTTTTAAAAGAGATACTTTGTAAGATAAAGCCGTGTTGACTGATATATTTAATTTTTAATTATTAAAAATCAGCAAAAAATATTGTTTTAATGGTATAATGTTTATGAGGTGTTGTAATGGAACCAATTATGCTAATTTCAATAAAAACAAAATATGCAAATCAAATATTTAATGGAACAAAGTTATATGAATATAGAAGAAAAAGTATTGGAGAAAAAAATTGTAATAAAAAAATATTTGTTTATTCTTCCAAAGAAGAAAAAGCAATAGTAGGATATATAATTGTAGATAAAATCCTTGAAGGAAATATCAATTATATATTAGAAGCGACTAATAATAAAAATAATAGTGATATATTAGATTATTTTAATGGTTGTGATAAATGTTATGCTCTTAAAATAGCTAAAGCAGTTAAATTTAAAAACCCCATTTATTTAAGTGAAATAAAAAAGGAAGAAAAAAAATTTGTAGTGCCACAATTTTATCGTTACATAAAAGAAAATGAATATATCTATGAAGAACTAAAGGAAGGAAAAAGTTTATGAAAACATATAAAATGAAACTATTACCACAATATTTTAATTACATTAAAAATGGAACAAAAAGATTAGAATTAAGGTTAAATGATGAAAAAAGAAAAGATTTAGAAATAAATGATATAATTATTTTTGAAAAATTAAGTGAAGATATTGAATATTTGAATACAAAAGTAAAAAAAATATATAAATATAAAAATTTTGATGATTTATTAAATGATTTTGATATTGAAGTTATTGGTGATAAAAGTATAACAAAAGAGGAACTTCTACATACATTAAACGAAATATATACAACAGAACAACAAGATAAATATGGTGTACTAGCAATAGAAATAGAATTGATTTAAAGGAGGTATTTACAATAAAAATAGATAATATTAAAAATTATATTTCAGAAACAAATCAAGATAGTTTTATGAGACTTGCTAATGAAATATATGAACTTACTATTCATTTGAATGGTACTTATCCAGGTTATAAAGAATGGTTTTATGATAAACAAATAAAAGGATGTTTGACACCTAATAGAAATATAATCTTTATAAAAAATGAAGAAGAAAAAATAATTGCACTAAGTTGCTTAAAAAAAGATGAAGAAGAAAAGAAAATATGTACATTATTTGTTTCAGACGAATATAGAAAACAAGGACTGGGAAGTTTATTGTTTGAAGAGTCTATGAAATTTTTAGAAACAACAAAACCGTTAGTAACATTCACAGAAGACAAATTACCTATGTTTGAAAAAATTGTTACAAAATATAATTGGGAATTAACTGAAATAGTTGATGGAATATATAATGATGGTATAAGAGAATTTTGTTTTAACGGACAACTAACTAATCGAAATTATAGAGAAGAACTTATTGAAATATTAAGAAAAATAAGAAATAAGGCAAAAACTGAACTTCAAGATAATGATACAATTGAAAAAATTACTATTAGAAGATAATAATTAATAGAAAAACTACCAAAATAATAATATAAATTATAATTGGTAGTTTTTAATTTTAAACCAATATTATATTTCTAGTGTGATACATAGGGGCTACAATCTTCTGGGATATTATGTAATATAATTGCTACCATAGATATTAACCCAACCTTATATAAGTTATCATTATTATTGCTAGGTAAATATTTGTCAATTAACATGGATATAATAATACCTACTATCATGCTGATAAAAGAGATAATAATAACAATAATACCTTGATTATTACTTTTTAATAGAGATATTGATTCGGGGATTAAATCACATATGGAGACAGTTAACATAACGGAGGAAGCGAATGCTAGGGAGGAAATTAGAATATTTTTATTTTTATCTTTTTTAAAGAATATAAATATGGTGCCTAGTAAGGTTGATAAGCCTGCTAGAAATGTAAATATAAAACTTATAATAATTTTATTCATACTATAATATATATTCTTTATTTTAAAATATACATAAATAATAAAAAGATATATAATTTGATTATAACTATGTCTTTATATAAAATTTTAATATATTTTACCATATTTTAAATATAATAATAAACTAATTTAAGTAAATAATAAGAATGTAGTTCTATGAATTATTTTTTAAAGGAGATGAAATTTTTATGTTTTTTAAAAATTTAAAAAACTACCTAACTATTCTTCTTTTATCATTATTTATTATACCAACTAATGTCCTTGCCTATTCAAATTATATTATTGCTTCAGGTAAAACTATCGGTATTGAGCTAAACTCAAAGGGAATCTTAATCGTAGGTACATATCTAGTTGATGGAGTCTCGCCTGCTTTACAAGCTAATTTAAGAAATGGTGATAAGATAATAAAAATTGATGATAAAGATGTTCATAATATCACTGAAATGATTAATGTTATAGAAAGTTTAAGTGATAAAGAAAATATCAAAATTACTTATATTCGTGGTGATAATACTTATCATACTACTTTAAAATTAGTTAAAAATAAAAATGATATTTATAAAACTGGTATGTATGTTAAGGATAGTGTTACAGGAATTGGTACCCTTACTTATATTGATCCAAATACGAAGATTTATGGTGCTTTAGGTCATGAGATTATCGAAAAGAATACTTTACAGAAATTGGAAATTAAGGATGGTAAGATTTATGACTCTAAGGTAACTAGTATTAACAAAAGTAATCGTGGTAAACCAGGAGAAAAGAATGCGAAATATAACCGCGATAGCACCTTAGGTAATATTACTGAAAATACTAAATCGGGAATTTTTGGTAAATATACAGAGGATATTAGTAATGAAAAGCTATACAAAGTTGCTAAAGCTGATGAAATTAAACTTGGAAGTGCAAAAATACTTACTGTTACAAATGATGATGTTGTTGATTCTTACGATATTAAGATTCTAAAAATAAGTAATGATAATGTTCAAATGAAAAATATTTTGTTTGAAATAACTGATTCTGTCTTACTTGAAAAAACTGGTGGTATTGTTCAGGGGATGAGTGGTTCACCAATTATTCAGGATAATATAATTATTGGGGCAGTTACTCACGTGGTGGTTGATAATCCTAAACAAGGATATGGTATTTTTATTACAAAGATGTTAGAAGAAGGAGAAAACTAGAGTCTTAACTCTAGTTTTTATATAGTTTAATTAATTTTTTTAATTTATATTTGGTTATTATTTTTTTGTTTGGTATTTTTTCCAAAATTTTTTCTAATTTATTTAATTCAATTGTTTTTTTCTTTTTAAATAATTCATTGTTTTCTTTTAGTAAGATAGGTCCAAAATATAATTCTTTTTTGGTATATTTATGTTTTCCTTTACTGAAGGTAATGATTATGTAATATATATTTTTGTCTATTATTAATTGTTCATTCTTAATTGTATAGCCTAATTTATTTATATATTTTCTAATTAATGGAATATCAGTGTTGCTTTGTATAACTATTTTTTTTATATATTTCAATTTATTTTTTTTTAGTATATTTAAGATGGTATTACCACCCATGCCTGATATTATGATGGTGTCTACTTCATTATAATTTATAACATCTAGACCATTACCTAATCTTGTTTCTATTAAGATTCTATTTTTATTAATGTTTTTTTTAGCCATGTTTAAGGCATTTTCGTTAATGTCTGTGGCTATTACTATTTTGTTTCCATTAACGGCTTTTAGATAAATACTTAAATAACCATGATCACATCCAATGTCTACTACTTTGTCTTCTTTATCTATGTTCAATGCAATTGAGGCTAATCTTTTGGATAGTTTAATCATTCATGAAGTCCTTTAACTTTCTACTGCGTGAAGGGTGTCTTAATTTTCTTAAGGCTTTTGCTTCGATTTGTCTAATACGTTCTCTAGTAACTCCAAATATTTGTCCAACTTCTTCTAGTGTTTTTGGAGAACCATTGTCAAGCCCAAATCTTAGTCTTAGAACTTGTTCTTCTCTTTCGGTTAGTGTTAGAAGCAAATCGGCTATTTCATCTTTTAGCATTTCATGAGTAGTGTAGTCTTCTGGTGACATATTGTTGGCATCTGGGACGAAATCTCCTAAGTGCGAATCATCTTCTTCTCCTATTGGTGTTTCTAAAGAAACTGGTTCTTGAGCTATTTTAATAATTTCTCTTACTTTTTCAACTGACATGTTCATTTTTTTAGCAAGTTCTTCATCAGTAGGTTCACGATTTAATTCGAGTGTTAATTGTCTTTGACAGCGGGATAATTTATTAATCGTTTCTACCATATGAACAGGCACCCTGATGGTTCTTGCTTGATCGGCAATGGCTCTTGTGATAGCTTGTCTAATCCACCATGTAGCATATGTTGAGAATTTATATCCTTTTGAAGCATCAAATTTTTCAACAGCTTTCATAAGACCAATGTTACCTTCTTGTATTAAATCTAAGAATAGCATTCCTCTTCCTACATATCTTTTAGCAATAGATACTACTAAACGTAAGTTAGATTCAGCCAATTTATTCTTAGCTTCCTCATCATCATGCATAATTCTTTCTGATAAGTCTAGTTCTTCTTCTAATGATAATAGACTTATTTTACCAATTTCTTTTAAGTACATTCTAACTGGATCATTTATAGTTAATTCTCTTGCTATTGTGGTGTCTTCTAATATTTTTTCTAAACCACCGGTTTCGTCTCCATCAGCTTCGTCTGCTTCTGGTATTTCGCCTACGTCTTCGGTTACTATTTCGATATTATTCTCCATAAAAGCGTTATATAATTCATCTAATGAATCATTGTCTAACTCTAGGCCTTTTAATGCTTGAGCTAGTTCTTCATAAGTAATAATACCTCTTTCTTTTCCTTTTTTAACAAGTTCTTCTTTTCTTTGTTCAAAAGTTTTAATTTCTTCAATCATTTCTTTTCACTCCTTATTTCCATGATTTTTTCAATAATTTTAGCTTGTTTTAATGGATCAATTTCTTTAATTAATTCATTTTCTAATTTCTTTTTCTTTAATTCTTTGTTATAATTACATAAGACTTTTATATAATCTTCTATTTCTTCTTCTTTATATTCTTCTTCTTTATCTATATTTAATATTTCAGTTAATGTGTTACTAAGTTCTTCATCACTTGATACATAACTAATAAAATCCGCTATAGTTACTATTCCATACTTGTCGAAGTAATATATTAATTCACTGAATAGATGCCTATATGTATCGGTAGGAAAAAATGCTACTTTATTTTTTACCATATTTAATACTTTGCTGTTTCTAAGCATGTAAAATAGTAAATTTCTTTGGGCTATATCATATTTATTATATTTAATATTGGGTTTATTATTGATAACTGTTTTTTCTTCTTTTTTTACGTTTACTTTTAATAAGTTATATTTATCTTTTAATGTGTTATAGTCAATTTCATATGTGGAAGATAATTTTTTTAGGGTTAATTCTAATAATATGGGATCATCTTCTTTTTTTAATGCTTCTAAAGATAGGTTGATATATTCGGTTAAATCACTGATATCATTTAAATTTTTATTTTCTTTTAAAACTTGCATTTTAAATTCTACTAGGTTTAAGGGATTATCTATTTTATTTTTAAATCTATCATAGCCATATTTTAAGATGTATTCATCAGGATCTAGATTATCTTCTAGTAAGACTATTTTGACTGAAGTATTTATTTTCTCAAACATTTCACTTACTACTATGCTAGCGTGTTTCCCTGCTTTATCTCCATCAAAGCATAAGATTACATTGTCGGTCATTCTTTTTAAAAGTTCTACTTGTTCTTTGGTAACCGAGGTACCTAAGGATGCGACACAATTATTAATGCCAACGGAACTGGCTCTTATTACATCCATGAAGCCTTCCATGAGAATGACTTTATCATTTTTTTTGGTAAACTCTCTTACGTTGTGATAATTATATAAAATATTGCCTTTTTTGAAGATAATGCTTTCTTTGGAATTAACATATTTGCTATTATCTGTAGTGTTATAAATACGACCTGAAAAAGCTACAACTTCTCCTTCTAAATTCCATATAGGAAATGTGATTCTGTTTTGAAAGAAATCATTGCCACTTTCGGTAGTAAGTCCAAGTTCTATTAGTTTGTTTAATGGATATTTTTTGTTTTCTAATACTTCTGTTAATTTGTTTTTATTTAGTGACAGGCCAATACCAAACTTTTTTATCATTTCATCGTTTATTTTTCTATCATGTAAGTAATTGATAGCATTTCTTCCTAAGGATGTGTTTATGTTGTTCTGGAAAAACTTATTTGCTAAATCATATATTTCATAGGATGTTTTGTTGTTTCTTTTGCTAGTATTTTCTTTTATTTCATATCCAAGTTTGTTACCTAAGAGTCTAACTGCTTCGATAAACGAGATGTGTTCAAACTGGGAAACAAAGGTGAAAACATTGCCTGTTGCTCCGCATGAAAAACATTTATATATCTGTTTATCGGGACTAACACTCATACTTGGGTGATTATCATCATGAAAAGGACATATACCAAAGTAATTTTTACCACTTTTGGTGAGATTAACGTAATTAGAAATTACTTCTACGATATCTGTATTGTTTCTAATTTCATTTATTATTTCATTATTTATCATGGTCATATGAAAATCACCACCTATATATAATATTCTATTTTTTTTGTCGTTTTTCTTTTTTTTAACGAGAATACCGTTATTTTTTTATAAACATGCTATCTCCAAAGGAAAAGAAGTGATATTTGTTCTTGACAGCTTCACTATAAGCATGCATGATATTTTCTTTGGTAGAAAATGCTGAGACTAACATAATTAGAGTTGATTTAGGTAAGTGAAAATTGGTAATTAGGCTATCAATCGCTTTAAATTGGTACCCTGGGTAGATAAATATATCAGTATAACCTGAGCATTCTTTGAAAATATTATATTTATTCATTATTGTTTCTAGTGTTCTAACGGTAGTAGTGCCAACGCTTATAATGTTTCTGTTTTCGCTTTTGGCCTTATTTAAAATATCTGCAACTTCTTTGCTCATGTAGTAAAACTCACTATGCATTTTATGTTTAGTAACATCTTCTACGTTAACTGGTCTGAATGTACCTAGTCCTACATGTAATGTGATATAGCAGATAGTTATGCCTTTTTCTTTTATCTTATTAAGCAATTCTTTTGTAAAGTGCAATCCTGCCGTAGGAGCCGCGGCACTTCCAGGATTTTTAGCATATACTGTTTGATATCTATCTTTATCTTTTAATTTTTCATGGATGTAAGGTGGAAGTGGCATAGTACCCAGTTTATCTAAAATATTTAAAAATATACCTTCATATTTAAATTTGAAATATCTTATACCATCATCTAGTACTTTGACACATTCAGCTTTTAAGATATCTCCAAAATTAATAATGGTTCCTATTTTTACTCTTTTGGCAGGTTTTACTAAACATTTCCATGTATCTTTTTCTTCTTCACTTAAAAGTAATACTTCAATATGTGCTTCTGTTTCTTCTTTTATTCCAAATAACCTTGCTGGGATTACTTTAGTATCATTTAATACTAAAACATCTCCTTTATTTAGGTAAGAGATAATATTATAAAAATGTTCATGTTTTATTTCACCTGTTTTTCTATCCATTACCAATAATTTGGATTCATCTCTTTTTAAAATAGGACTTTGGGCAATTAGTTCTAGTGGCAATTCAAAATCAAAGTCATCTGTTTTCATATAAGTTCACCCCTTAAAAATACTTGCTTATTATAGCACTTATTGTGATAAAAATAAACATTTTTTTACTAAAAACAAAAAAAAGTACAGATATCCCTTATTACTGTACTTATTATAAGCCTTTGCTACTCGCAATTTTAGTTCTTTAGATTATTTTTATTAAAACAAGTGTAATTAATTAAATTCTTACCTTATTTTGTAGTGCCCAAAAGTAATTTGGCTAGAAAAGTCGCCATACTCCTAGTGCCTTTAAATACTACATCTGCCTTATCTTCTACTGTTATATCTACCAGGGGATTATTACTACTTTGCCAAGTAAAGTATGCATATGCAGTACCTATTATCACTATTATTAATGATAAACTAATTCCTATAATTAAACTTCTTTTCTTTTTACTTATAACTATTTTCTTCATAACACATCTCCATTCTTAGAACAGCATAGCAAAAAAACTAACTAAAAACTAGCACTTAAAAAGTACTAATATTAGTTAGTTTATCTTTTAAATTTATTTTTTTAGTATTTAAAATAATAGAATATTTATACTGCCTACCCCATACAGATGTTTAGATATTGTAGTTAATTGTATACATTCTATTCATTTTAAACACCTTCTTCTTTTGCTATTCTTATGTCTTAATTTTACTATAATTTAATTACTATTGCAATAGTTTTTAATATAATTTGTTATATTTGTATAAATTTATCTCACTTGAATATTTTTTTAATCTTTTAGTGTTCCTATAGATACAACATATATTCCATCTTCTCTTTTATAAGAATATTCACCACCGGTTAGAACCATAAGAAATGCTGGTTTTCCATATTTTTCTATATCTATATTATCTTTAAATTTATTTAAATTTTCTACTGCATATGGTATTTCACCGGCTCCTAGTTTTATTTCTATAGCCCCCCACTTCCCATTATCTAGTGTTAAGATACAATCTACTTCAAAATCATTTTTATCTCTATAATAACTTAAATTCCCGTTTAAACTTTCGGCATATATTTTTAAATCCCTCATGCATAAATTTTCAAAAATAAATCCTGTAAAATTTAAATCATTTATTAAATCAGTTTTTTTTAAACCTAGTGATGCTATTACTAATGAAGGATCTACGAGTTCTATTTTCGGTGATACTCGTAGAGGTGTTTTAGATCTTAGATTTAAATTAGTAGCCGGAATATATTCTAGTATAAAAAGTTTTTCTAAAGTACTTAAATAAGCATCTAAGGTAGGTCTACTTATATTTTCCATAAATTGATTTATTACATCTTCTACAATGGTAGTTTTACTTACACTAGTAGATATATTTCTTGATATACTTTTTAAAACTGCATCCATTTTTATTGGATTTCTTTCAACATTATTTAGAGTATATACTTCTTCATAAAGAAGACTTTTTATATAATCTTTTGCTATTTCATATTTGTTGTCTCCGTTAATTTTAAGACTTTCAGGCCAGCCACCTCTTATCATAGCATTAATTATTCCATCAAAACTTAAAGTAGATATCCCTTCTATATCAATATTATCTACAATATCTTTTAGTGATACTTTACCATTTGATTCCTTTGATTCATACAAAGACATAGGTCTCATAAGTAATTTTGTGATTCTACCTGTTCCTGTATGCATAACCTTATTTTCCCTAGGTCTAGCCGATCCTGTTAATATATATTGTCCTTTTAATCCAGTTCTATCAACATCAGTTCTTATTGAATCCCAAATAACAGGATACATTTGCCATTCATCAAAAAGTCTTGGTTTTTCTCCATCTAAAAATAAAGATGGTTTTGTAGTACTTATTTTGTCATATTGTATTTTTTTATCTGGATCTTGAAACTCTATATAACTTTTTGATATTTGCTTTGCTGTTGTTGATTTACCGCACCATTTACAACCTTCTATAAGTACTCCTCCCATATATTCTAGTTTTCTTTTTAATATTTTATCTGCAATTCTTGGCATATATTCTTTCATAAATTTCCCTCCTACAATATAATTTTAACATAATAAATTGTAATTGTAAATATCATTTTACATTTTGGCTTGTTTTTGTTTTACATTTTGGCTTATTTTTATTTTACATTTTGGCTGAGCTTGATTAAGTTTTTTTTAGTACAGGGTTTCCTAATTACTGTACTTAGCGGTATACGAGAATCAGATTGATTTATTTCATTACTTGTTATATAATCCGTGGAACTAAATAATATGAAATAAATCCTAGTTTTATTCTTAGTGCTATTGCTTTTTTATCAGTTCAAAAAATTTATTTGCTACTTGAGAAGATATTCTTTTATTGACACTGCTATTATAGTTACTACCATTTTGGGCATGGCTAATATCTGGGGATATTACGACCATACTCATTTTAGGATTATCATATGGTGCATAACCTCCAAAGGTTTGAGTTACGGTTTCTGTATCTATTACACCATCATTATCTGTATCTAAGAAGCTTTGACTGGTTCCTGTTTTACCTGCTGAGTTTGTATAATTACCCATATACCCACTTCCTAAAGCACTCATAACAGCACGAAAGCCTTCTTGTACTCTTTTAATATATACAATATCTAAATCAACTCTGCCAAGTACTTCTGTTTTTGCTTGATATATTAAATTACCAAACTGTGCATTTTCTTCACTTGGAGCATATACTTCTTTAAGTAAATAAGGTTTTACCCTTGTGCCTGAATTAGCCAATGTGGCAATATACTGAGCAAGTTCTATTGGGGTATAGGTATCGTACTGTCCAATGGAAAAGTCAAGTAAATGCCCTGCTAGTAAGGAGGTTCCTTTATAACCAAGGCTTTCATTTGGTAAGTCAATCCCTGATTTTACGCCCAAACCATATGATGCATACATATCTCTATATTTTGTAAATGCACTTGTATCTATTGATAAGGGGGCATCATATTTATAACTTGCTCCGGCTACTTTCATAGCTATTTTAAATTGATAGGAATTAGAAGAATATGCTAAAGCCGTGATATCGTTTAAAGTTCCTAAATTCTTCCATGAACATTTAAGAGGTGTGCTTTTTATTTTTATGCATTCGTCTTTCATAGTAGTTCCTATTTTTATTGCCCCATATTTATAACCAACACTCATTGAGGCTCCTTTTACAATAGAACCAGGTGTTACTGAAGATGTAATGATTCCAGAAGTGGTATCTACGATTTCATAACTTCCACTTTCATTTTGGATAACTTGTTTTCCTGACATTGCTAAAATCTCACCTGTTTTGGGATCTTCTATAACTACGTAACTACGGTTATAATACTCTGTATTTTTATCTTCTTTAGTTTTCATGACTTCATACGATAAAATGTCTTCTAAAGCTTTTTGTAAGTTAATGTCAATAGTTAATATAATATCATTGCCACGCTTACCTTTTTCTACTAATTCATAGGTATTATCAGGCAATACTTTATATTTTGCTTTTTCACCTTTTAAATAATTTTCATATTGATATTCTAAGTAACTAATACCTACTCTATCATTAAGTGAATATCCATTTTTTAAATAATAGTCTTTTAATTCGGCTGGTATACCTTGTTTTTCGGATGAGACTTTACCTAAGATAGTTTTGAAGGTATCATTATATAAATATACTCTTTCCCAATCGAGTTTAGTATTAAATCCTTTTAATTCATTAATATTTTCACTTATAATAGCATATTCACGCTCAGTAACATTTTCATTTTTAATTATCTTTAAAGCATAAGAATATCCTTTGTTCATTAAATAATATATATATGCTGCTTTTTTATCTGTATCAGTATAAACATTTAGTTCTTCTGCGGTGATTCTTTCTTTTTTTAGGCTATCAATATTGTCAGTAGTAAGTTTCCTTTCTTTATACTTTTTCCATTCCGCATCGGTAATTTTTTTGTTTGCATTTTCTTTATTGTTAATAACCCAAAAGTTTCTTAACATATTATCACTTAATTTATTTAAATCTAAATCAATTATGTTGGCAACTTTATAAGCAAGTTCTATTTCTTCTTTGGTAGTAACACCTTTTTCTTTTTTATAATATATTGTTTTAATGGCTTTATTATCTACAAGTAAGTTATGGTTTCTATCATATATTCTACCTCTTGGAGCAGATTCACCTAGTATGGGCTTTTCTACTACTTCCGCTAATGCATTAAGATATTTATCATTATCTAGTACTTGTAATTTAAATAATCGAAAAGAAATAACTGTAAAAAGTAAAATAATTAGAACTATTAAAAACATGCATCTTTTTTCCATAATGTCTTTTAAATATCTAGTACTATTTCTTCTTTTTTTCTTAGCCATTAAAACCATCCTTTCTAATTTCTTACTTCAAAAACCGGTAGTTTTACCTCAAAAACAGAACGATTCAGTAATATTCTTTAATTATTTACAGTTTGGGACTGGTAAATATAATACATTCCTACTAATTACTAACATATTAATTATAATATATATAATTATTATTGTCAATATTATTTCATACATTTGTTTGAATATAAGATTACATACACATATTAGTTTTAAAAATTAAGTATAGAGCATAACATTAACTAGGTGAAATAAAATGAATATATATTTAGTTGGTGAATATGTGAAGAGGTTAACTAAAGAAGATATAACTAAGTTCGCATATAAACAAGGAATTACTTTAAAAGATAAGGAATTAAACATTATTTTTAATACCATTAAGGAAAACTATAAGACACTAGTATATGGTAATGCTAGAAGTATTTTGGATGATTTAAAGGATAAAGTAGAACCATTAACTTATAATAAGATAATTACATTATATAAAGAATTTAAAGAAAAAATAAGTTAATACTACTTACTATAATACTTCCTTATCTTATCTAATAAATTATTATCAAAAGATTTATTTTTAATCATATCTATTTCTTGTTTGTAAGGCGGATATATTTTATCTTTACTGTTATTATCTACTGTAACATATGGAGTTTCTAATATTTTAGGTATATTAGAAATTCTTTTATTATATATAACATTTATTAAATTATCAAAACCAATACTTCCTAGTCCTATGTTCTCATGTCTATCTTTTTTAGAACCTAAAATATTCTTACTATCATTAATATGGATACATTTTATCTTATCAATACCTATTAACTTATCAATTTCAT
Organism: uncultured Clostridium sp.; assembly: GCA_905199855.1. Lineage (GTDB taxonomy): Bacteria > Bacillota_I > Bacilli_A > RF39 > UBA660 > CAG-762. Next base: position 5,706 of record CAJKHY010000006.1, on the reverse strand, counting down.
CTAATATGCTATCAAAGTTACTTATATCATAACCAGCATCATTTAAGTGGCAAATATCTAAACATACACCTATTTTATTTTGATATTCTATTTTATCAATTATATTTTTTATTTCTAATAGATTACTTCCTACTTCATTTCCTTTACCAGCCATTGTTTCTAAGCATATTGTAACATCATAAACATTATCTAGGATAATATTTAAGGCATTTATTATATTGTTGATGCCTTCTTCTTTTGTTATGGATACTGAAGAACCAGGATGTAGTACCATATATTTAATGTGTAACATACTACATCTTTTTATTTCTTGTCTTAGGAATGAAATTGCAAAATCATTATCCTCTTTAGCTAAATTAACAATATATGGTGCATGAACTATAACATTATCTATATTAATATTATTTTCTTTCATAACTTCTAATGCTTTATTGGTTAGATTATCATCTATGTTACTTCTTATTGTGTTTTGAGGGGCTCCTGTATAAAACATAAAGGTATTTTCCCCATAACTGAGTGCTTCGTTGACACTGCCTAAAAGTTGTTTATCACTTTTAAATGATACATGACTTCCTATTATTAAATTCATAATTACCTCAATTCTATAATTGTTATACCATCATTAAAATTATCTAATTTATAACTTAGTACTAACTTATCATTTTTTAAATAAGATAAGATACTTTCTCTTAAAATACCTTGTCCTTTGCCATGAATAACAATAACTTTTTTATTACCCATGATATTATTTTCATGAATAAAATCCTTAACTGCCAAAGTGGCACTTTCTCTATCAAAACCATGTAAATCAATACTTGGTAAGTTATTTAGGAATATATCATTTTGATTTTTCATAAATACTTAGTACTTCATTAATATCAGGAATCGAGTACCTTCCTCCTATTTTTGTTGTTGATAGAGCTCCAGTTATATTAGCAATGCGTAGGATATCTTCATATGAATAACCTTTGACTAAGGCATAGACAAATGCTCCATGGAATATATCTCCTGCGCCTGTTGTATCAATGGCTTTTACTTTATAGCCAGGCATGATTTTAACTTTACCATCTATTTTATATAAGCAACCATGAGATTCTAGGGTAATTACAATGTTTGCAGTAAAATCTTTTTCAAGTAAATTATATACTTTAACTAAACTGTTATAATCTTTGTAATTTATTTTAACTCCAGTAAAATCTTCAGCAAAGTTTTTTGAGGCTACTAAGTAATTAACCATTTTTCCTAATTTAATTGTTGAATATTTTGCTCTTCCAGCATCTAATATGGTGATACAACCCGGATTATTTCTAATAACTTTGGTGGCTATTTCAAAATCTTCTCCATCAAATAAAGCATAATCTGGTTTTATTCTAATATTAGTATTCTCCATTTTCATAGATTTATCACGATAAGCAAATATTGTTCTGCTAGCATTTTTTTTATTTACAATGATAAAACTATTGGTTGTTTTATATTTTTTAGATAATTCTATATATCTAGTGTCTACGCCTACATTTTCAAATTCTTTTTTTATTCTTTTGCCATATATATCATTACCTAAAACACCCGAAAAATATGTATTCATTCCCCATTTACCAAGTAAATATGCAGCATTAGAGGCAGGACCTCCTCCACATTCTATTCTATTTAAAACACGATATTTTATATTTTCTGTTGGATATTTATCCATAGGTATTGTTATATCATAGGAAGCATGTCCTAAACAAAGTATTTTTTTCATATTATAATCACTTATTCCTTATATTAATAATATCATGAATATAAATAAAAAGAAACTAATTTTAATAAATTAGATTCAATTTTACTTGTTTATTTATTATAGTTTTGGATAATTGTTTAAGAATTTTCTCCTGTTATTATATTTATTTGTCTATTATCATTTATTTTTACAACTCCTGTTATTCCATTGCCACTATAAATATAACTCCCAAATATATTTTTCCAATCAAAAACTTTGCCTGAATTATTATATACTATAGATAATTCAATATTATTATAATATGCTGTTGGTAAATATTTGCTAGCCCCAGTCAAATAAGATGACATGTATAAATATTTATCATTAGTAGAAAATGCAGCCCCTGATATTCCATCATTTTCTATTAACTTAGATTTTGACCCAATATAAATTGTATTTAAAGCATTGAAGGAAAAGGCTTGCTCTCCTATTGATACTATACTATCTGGAATTGAAAGGAAAGGTATTTCATTATATATAAAGGCGTACTCATCTATAGTTGTATCATTTTTACTTTCTTTTAAATTTAAATTTAAAATTGTATTATATGCAAACGACCATTTGCCTATTTTTTTTATACTGTTTCCCATTTCTACTCTCGTAATGTTGTTAAAAGCAAAGGCATGCTCTCCTATTAACTCAACGTTATCAGGAATAATTATTTCATTAATATAATTATCATAAAATGCTTTTTCCCCTATTTTCTGTAAGGTAGATGGTAAAACAATATCAGTAAGTTGATTTTGGTAAAATGCATAAGACTCGATTTCAGTGACTCCTTCTGGTATGATAATACTTTTTATATTAGAAAAAGCAGATACGCCAATTTTTGTAACTTTTAAATTTTTTGTTATAGCAGGTACCAATTTATACATTGAATACTCTTTTTCTATCATTTTGAAAGGCATATAGTAAAGTTCAAGACGTAGTGTTTCCAATGAAGTACCTGATACTTCTCCACCATTACATATTGTTATAGCATCTTGTTCACTATAGTCATCACCTTTCATGCTGGTTATGCAATTATTTATATCTTCTATTGTAGGATTTTCTTTTACTTCTATCGTATAAATAGTAAACTGTTTAGGAATGACAACATCAATTTCTTTTCCGTATTCTTGATAAAAATCACCATTATAAAAGTATGAAATTATTGGCTCGTAAGAACAACTAATAATATTTTTATTTATCATTTCCTGAACAAAACCTGCTGGGAAATACTCTCCTAAATCTTGAGCGTCTTTAATATCATTTTTAAATGTTCCTCCCTCACTATCACCAATATCACTACAATAATTTTTAGAATCTTCAATATTATTATGGTTTTTGAACAGATTAAATATAAAATTAGCACATTTATTATTATCTACAATATTTAATGTTGAAATGTCTATATTTGCATTTAAAGAAAAATATTCTTCGGGTGTAACATAACTTGTTTCCCTTCCAAAAACGTTTATTTTTGCTCGATATTCTTTTTCCATATCTGGATTTTCTGCTTTTTCATCTAACCATACTAACAAAGTAAATGTTTTGCTTTTTGATGTTTGTAATTCTACATTAGAAGCTAATCTAGTTTAGTTTAAAACATAAACCACTAGTTCTTGTGGTTCGTTTTCCAATAATTTATATCGTAAATAACTACCTATATATGTGTTTGTAACATCAATTAAATCAATAAAAATATTTGTATTGATAGAACCTGTATTAGTTATTGTAAATGTATTATAAGCACATATATGTTCATTAGTTATTCCCTGTTCTCTATCTTGTTTATAAATACAAGAACCATTTTTATATGATTCAAGCACTTGTGCTTCAGTTGCTGGTTTTATGTTTGAGGCATCTATATAGTTTCCTTGATCATATTTAATTTGTAGTGTGCCTGTAGTAACTAAATTAGGAGTCTTTACTATTTCTGAAGTAAACCATGCATAAGATACTCCCATAGATAAAATAATAATTATTGCTGTAATAATAGACCAATAATATATTTTGTTGTTTTTTCTTTCTTCTTTCATTCTTATTCCTCTTTTCTTATTAAATAGCAAAAAAAAACTAACTAAAAACTAGCACTTAAAAAGTACTAATATCAGTTAGTTTATCTTTTAAATTTATTTTTTTAGTATTTAAAATAATAGAATATTTAAACTGCCCTTCCCATACAGATGTTTGGATATTGTAGTTAATTGGATACATTCTATTCATTTTAAACACCTTCTTCTTTTGCTATTCTTATACGTTAATTTTACTATTTTTAAGTTTTAGTGTCAATACCTTTTTAAATATTTCATCTAAAGAATTTAAAAACAAAAAAAGAAGTTATTTCTTTAAAGAAAGAATTACTTCTTTATTTTTAATATCTTTTAATTCATGATAAGAAACACCACAAGCATCAAATAATCTTTTTGAGGCTATTACTGAATTAGTATTAGCATATTTATCACTAAGATAAATCACTTCACTAATACCTGCCTGAATTATTTCCTTAGCACATTCATTACATGGAAATAAATCAACATAAATCTTAGCACCCTCAAAATCCTTACGACTTCCACGATAATTTAAAATAGCATTTCTTTCTGCATGAACAACATAAGGATATTTAGTTTCTAACTCATTACCTTCCCTATCCCAAGGAAATATATCATCACTATATCCATTTGGAGCACCATTATAACCAATAGATAAAATACGATTATTCTTGTCTACTATACAAGCCCCTACTTGTGTACTTGGATCTTTACTACGCATTGCTGATAACTTTGCAATAGCCATAAAATATTCATCCCAAGTCAAATAATTTTCTCTCTTTTTACATACATCTATCATTTTAAAACCTCCTAACTTTTCTTAACTTTAACACTCTCATAAAAAAGTGGTAACATAATATAATTTTGTTTTTCTAAGCCCTCTATAATACTAGGTAATGCACTCAAAGTAATACTACTATAATCATGCATCAAAACTACTATTATATCTCTACCATTAGTTTTATTTAAAACATTATCAATAGATTCTTTTATGGTAGGAGATACCTTTTTACCATCTCCCGTTTCTAAATCCCAGTCCACATAACCATACCCCATATTGCTTATCTCTTTAATAATACCATTTTTTAAACCCTTAGCTTGATTGCTACCGCCAGGAAACCTCAATATATTAGTCTTGATTCCCGTTTCTTTTAAAATAAAATCTTCATTTTTCTTAATTTGGTTTGTAAAAGAACTAACAGAATTATATAAACCATTTGATATTGAATGATAATAAGTATGATTAGCAATAGTATGCCCTCTTCTTACCTCTTCTTTATATATAGGTAATCTATCATCTGGCTTATTACCAATTACAAAAAATGTCGCTAAGACATCATATTTATCTAACACATCTAAAAACTGATAACTAATTTGATAAGGACCATCATCAAATGTCAAATATGCTATTTTTTTACTACCTTTACCTTCTAATACTAATTTCTCATACTTAGATTCATTTAAATAAAACTTATTTTTAATATCTTCTATATATTTATCTATATTATTTATTTTATCAATATTTTCTTCTATATTTTTTAACTTATTATCTTCTTTTTCTTTGTCTTTTATCATATTACTAAGTTTATTTTGAATAGTAGTGTTATTTTTTTGTAAATTATTATATTTACTTAATTTATAAGAATATAGATATAAAGTATAAATATTCAATATTACTAAAATAATTGTTATTATTGTATAAGTAATTCTTCTAACTTTTGATTTTGTCTTTTCCATTTTTCAAATACCTCATATTTATCCTTATTTTCTTCTTTTAATTTTATTAATTCCTCTTCCTTATCACTTATACTTTTCTTTATCATATCAATATTATCTATAGTAATATTAGTATCATTATTTATCTTATTCTTAGTATCTTCTAATCTTTTAATACTATTATCTATATTAATAGTA
>CAJKHY010000005.1 GCA_905199855.1 uncultured Clostridium sp. | reverse complement strand
GAAACACTTATATTATACTATAAACAGACTTATTGCAGTTATTTTATTTAAAACGGAATTTCAAATAAAAATTAACAGTTAAATGAGGTAATGTTATTTTATCGTTGATTATTACATAAATTTATAGTATAATTAGTTAAAAGAATGTGAGGTAGCTAAGTGAAAAAATTTATTAAGGAACATTATATTTTAGTAATAATTGGATTTTTAGTAATATTATTTTTAGTATTTATTTTTATTGGTTTTAGAAAAATGTATTTTACGTCAAATGGTGATGTATATGGTAATAGATTAGAGGGTATTGAGAAAGTTCCTATTAAAGATGATGTATTAGATAAGGCGAAAAAAGAATTGCTTGATAGTGAAAAAGTAGAGAATGTAACTATTCGTCTTCAAGGGAAAATTGTTTATTTTACTATTGATTATAAGGAAGATGTTTCAATAGATCAAGCTAAGGAAATTGCTACAAAGACATTAACTGAATTTACAGAAGAACAGAAAAAATTTTATGATTTTAGTTATTTCTTAACTCAAAGTAAAGTTAAAGATAGTGATAGTTATCCTACTATGGGTAACAAGCATCCTAAGAATGCTACGATAGCATGGTTAAAGAATAGATAGGATTGGTGAAGTATGAAAAATAAAAAAATTAACAAGATAATAACTTTTTCAATTATTGGTATCATTTTGTTTATTTCAATGCTAATATTCATTTTAAATTATACTAAGGATGATTCTAGTTTTTCAATTTTAGAAAAAAAGTGGATTAATGATTATAAAGATAAAGTAGTAGATGTATCTTTATTTAATGATGTTCCAATATATGGACAAAATGGTAAGGGTATTGTTTTTGATATTTTGGAGAGATTTACTAAGGATTATGAAGTAGAATTTAATAAGATACCATATTTTGCTGATACTAGTACTGCATCTAATACTCAAACATCATTTAAAGTATTAAATAATAAAGATATATTAACAGATAAACATATTTTACTTTATCAAGATAATTATGTTATTGCATCTGTTGAAATGCCAGTTTTTGAAACAGTGAGTGATATAAAAGATATTACTATTGGGGTATTATCTAGTGATATAAGTGATGTTAATTATTACTTAGCAGATGGACAAAACATTAGTTATTTAACATTTGATACTGTTGATTCATTATTCGAGGCTATTAAATTGGAGAGTGTATCATATGTTGCTATACCACAAAACTTATATTTAAACTATATATTAGAAAATGATCTTAATATTATTTATCATTTTGATGAATTGAGTAAAAAGTATGTTTTAGAAGTGAATAATAACGAGCATTTATTGACTATTATGCAAAAGTATTTAAAACAATTTCAAAAAGAATATTTAAATGACTCTAAGAATAAAGCTTTTATTGATTTATTTTTCTCAAGTAAAAATATTTCTGATCAGGAAAAAGCAAGTTATAATAGTAATAAATATGTATATGGTTTTGTAAAAAATATGCCATATGAGGCTGTTAATAATAATCAATTTATAGGTACATTATCTAATTATATTAAGGAATTTTCAAAGTTAGTTGATGTTGATTTCCGTTTTGTTGAATATAATAGTATCGAAGATTTAAGGAATGATATTATTGGAGCTCGTGTTGATTTTGCCTTTGCTAATTATAATATGGATAATGCTTCTATTGATGTTGTTAAGACTGTAACTCCATTTTCTGCAAAATATGTTATTTTATCTAAGAAAGATTTGGTGGTTACAACTCCTAGAACTTTAAAAGATAAAGAAGTTGTAGCAATAAATAATAGTCTGATTTTTGATTATTTGATGTCTATTGGGGCAAATGCTAAAGGATATGATAATATTAATGATTTATTAACTAATATTGATAATGATTCAATTATAGTTGTTGATTATGATACTTATAATTATTATCACGATAAAAAGTTAAGTAATTATAATCTTATATATACAGGTACGTTAAAAAATAATTATAATTTTATTGTTAGAAAATATTCTAATAATGATACTGTGGCTAAATTATTTTCATACTATGTTTCGAGTGTTAACTATAATACTATTAGATATAATTATAATTCAAGTTTTGATATTAAGGATCCAAATATTTTAAATAAAGTATTAAAATATTTGTTTGGAATTTTAGTAATTATGACTCTTATTATAATTTTAATTATTACAAGCATTAAGAAAAGAAAAAAAGTAAATACTATTAAAAAAGAGGAAAAACTTAAATTTATTGATATGATGACTAGTTTAAAGAATAGGAATTATTTAAATTATAATATTAATAAATGGGATGAGAATGTGATTTATCCTCAAACAATAATTATCATTGACTTAAATAATATTAAGTATATTAATGATAATCATGGACATGAAGAAGGGGATAATGTTATTAAAAAGGCGGCAAGTATTTTAATTATCAATCAATTAGAAAATACGGATATTATTAGAACTGATGGAAATGAATTTTTGATATATATGGTTGGTTATGATGAGAAACAAATAATTTCTTATACGAGAAAAATACATAAAGAATTAAAGGAATTACCATATGGTTTTGGAGCAGCAATAGGATATAGTATGATAACTGATGATATAAAAACGATAGATGATGCTATTAATGAAGCTACTATTGAGATGCGTGATGCTAAAGAAAAACAATAGTAAGGGGGATTTATGAAAGCAAAAAAATATTTTTATGATATTATTGATGCTGTTAAAAGACCCGAGATGAATATTTTACCTGGTAATTTAGCTTATTATATTGTTTTAGCTCTTATTCCAATAATTACTATAATAGTTTATATAGCTTCTTTGTTTTCGATATCAATTGATTTAGTAATTGAACTTATAAATAAAGTAATACCTGATGGTGTGGCAAGAATAGTTATTGATGCTATATCAGGTAAGGGTTTTGATGAAAGTGTTGGATTATTTATAGTTTTAGCTTTAATTATTTCTTCAAATGGAACATATGCGATGATAAATGCTTCGAATGCTTTATATAAAATAGAAGATACTGAAGAAATAAAAGATAGAATTAAGTCAATAATTATACTTTTTATAATTATATTACTATTTATTTTCTTACTTGTTGTACCACTTTTTGGTAATCAAATACTTAATTTATTAAGTAATATAGATGGTTTAGATACATTTATTCAAAACATTACAATTCTTTATAATGGTATAAAATGGCCAATGACATTTTTGATAATATATTTTAACATTAAACTTATTTATACAATAAGTCCTTCTAAGAGTATAAAAAGTAATACTACATCGTATGGTGCTATGACAACGACGTTTCTTTGGGTTTTAGTTACAGCAATATTTACATATTATTTAAAACATTTCGCTAGATATGATATTTTATATGGTAATTTATCAAGTTTGATTATTTTGATGATTTGGGTTTATTTGCTATGTTATATATTTGTTCTTGGTATGGCTATTAATTCAACTAAGTATAATAAAACTGAAAAGGGTAATAATAAAACTGAATACATTAAATAGTATTACTTTAAAAAAATGTATTCATATATTCATAGAACTATTTAATAAGTAATACTATAATCTCCTTTTAATTAAGATGAACCTATTAATTAGGTAAGTGGCTAGATGTAAGCCACTTTTTTGTTGTTTAATCTACTATGTTGTTTTTATTTTTTAAGAATAATTTTGTAAAAAGATAGTCTTTTGAACTACAATAGTGTAGCAAAAAAAATATAATGTAAAAATAGTGTAAATGTTTTGAGTTTTAAGTAAATTAATGATATAATCTTATTATAAGATGTGAGGATGTGATAATATGTCAAAGAATAAACAGAAAAAGGATGCAGATAAAAAGTTTATCTATAATAATGAAGTAACTGGTATAATTTTAATATTAATTTCTATTATTGGGATATGCCGATATGGTCCGGTGGGTAGATTTATTAGTAGTTTTGCTGTTTTTTTAGTAGGAACTATATATCCTGTTTTGTTAATAATGTTTTTATTACTTGGATTATATTTAATAGTAAAAAGGGAGGCTCCTAATTATTTTAGTTCTAAATTATTAGGTTTATATACTTTTATTTTAGCTCTTTTGATATTTTTACATATTGATTATGTAACTATGAATGATTTAAAGGGAGTAACTATTTTTAAAGAAACAATTGACAATGTTTTACTCACTTTTAAAAATGTTGATGCTATTAGTAATACAGGAGGAGGTATTTTTGGAGCCTTATTATCATTTGTTTTTGTTAGTTTGTTTAGTATTGAAGGCACTAAAATAGTTGTTGGAGGATTAGTAGTATTAGGGTTTATATTATTTTTAAATGTTAGTATATACGATACATTTATTAAGATTAAAAGTGGATTAAAAAAACTGTTTACTAGAAAGGATAAGAAAAACAAGGATAGTGATGCTAGTGAAGAAGAAGTTGATGATAAAATTGTGGTATCTTCAATTAATGAACTTACTCATATAAAACCGCTTTCTGAAACAAGTAATGATGCTCTTGTGAAAGAAGAGGTAATATCTTCTACTAGTTCAAGTGTTAATAAAAATTATCGTTTACCACCTTTAACACTACTTAAGGATGTTAAGAATATTAATAATACTGAGAATGTTAAAAATGCAAAAGTTAGTATGGAATTACTGGCTAAAGTATTAAATGATTTTGAAATTGTTGCTAATATTGTTAAATGTAATATTGGGCCTACTGTTACTCAATACGAATTAGAGATTAAGGCGGGAACTAAGGTTAGTAAATTATTATCGGTTCAAAGAGAGATAGCACTTGCTTTGTCGGCTAAGGAAATAAGGATACAGGCTCCAATACCTGGAAAAAATACTATTGGCGTTGAAATTCCAAATAAGGTAAATGCTCCTGTGTCATTTAAAGAAGTTGTTTCTTATTTGCCTGAGATAAATGAGAAAACTTTATTAACCGTGGCTTTAGGCAAAGATATTATGGCTAAAATAAAATATGCTGAAATTAATGCTACTCCACATTTACTTATTGCTGGTTCGACAGGAAGTGGTAAATCAGTATGTATGAATTGTATTATTGCATCAATTTTAATGAGAGCAAGACCTGATCAAGTTAAATTAGTTATGGTTGATCCTAAAAAGGTTGAACTTGGAATGTATAATGGAATACCACATTTACTTTGTCCGGTAGTAACTGATCCTAAAAAAGCTTCAATTGCTTTGCAAAATATTGTAGCTGAGATGGAAAGAAGGTATGGTATTTTAGAAAAAACACATAATAAAAATATTGAAATGTATAATAAGTTTTGTGAAAAAAATTCTGATTATCAAAAATTACCATATATAGTTGTTATTATTGATGAATTAGCTGATTTAATGCTTGTTGCGGCAAAAGAAGTTGAGGATTCAATTCTTAGAATTACTCAAATGGCACGTGCTGCTGGCATTCATTTAATCGTTGCTACACAAAGACCTTCTACTGATGTTATTACAGGTGTTGTTAAAGCTAATATTCCATCACGTATTTCTTTTGCGGTTAGTAGTAGTATCGATTCAAGAACTATACTTGATATGACTGGTGCTGAAAAATTATTGGGTAAAGGAGATATGCTTTTTAAACCAATGGGTGAAAATACCCCGATTCGTATTCAAGGTGCATATGTGTCTGAAGAAGAATTGCAAGCTATTGTTGATTTCGTTACTAAAGAACAAGGAGCTGAATATGATAATTCTTTAACAGAGGAACCAAAGACGACATCTGCTAAGGATGATTATCAATCTGAAGAAGAATATGATGATCCACTTTATACAGAAATTGCTTCCTTTGCAGTTAGAACGGGTAAAATAAGTGCTTCATTAATTCAAAGAAAGTATCGTTTAGGATATAATCGAGCTGCGAGAATTATTGATTTACTGGAAGAACGTGGCATAATTGGACCACAGAATGGGTCTAAACCAAGGGAAGTTTTGGTTAAATTAGATGACCAACAGTAAAGGAGAAAATATGAAAAAGAAGATTTTAAACGTAGTTTTAGGGATTGTTTTGGTATTAGCTATTGCTTCGTTTGTTTTTGTAATTTATGTAAAATTTTTCTATAATATTGATGATACTGATAAGGATACAAAGAAAGATAATCAAGTAAGTGAAACATTTAGTGCAAAGGATTTACAAATTATTACTCAAAAAATAGTTAATTCTAATATAACAAAGCATTATTTTGAAGGTAAAATAGTAACTTCTACTAATACAGAAAATGCTATAACTATTATGATAGATAAAAATAAAATAGAAATACCTTATAAAAATAATACGTTTACTTTGAAGAGTGACGCTAGTTTTGATAAGGAACAAACTATTTATGTTTTACAAATTTTTGTAGATGCATTAGGTAGAAAAAATGGCTATAAAGAGGGAGAATTTATTAATACTGTAAATAATATATTTGCCAACAAGAAGGTTGATGGTATTACATATAAAGAAGAAAACGAAAATGTTGAGGTAATTATAAATGTTAAAAATAAATTGGAACCACAAAGAAATGATAGGGAAATTGAGTTAAGTAAAACTTACGAAATAATATATACGCCTTGGACTTTGATAAATGTTTCAAAAGAAAACTATGCTGTTTTAAATGAAAATAGTATAATATATGATGTTAAATTAGAACACAATAGTGTTTATAATATTTTAAAAGTATCATTTAAAACTGAGTTTTTGGGTATAAATGATGAGGCAAAAGATAGTTATAAAATAACAACTAGATTATATGATAAGACAAATACTTTAATTAGTGAAAGTTATAAAGATTATAGTCTTGATGAAACAAATATTAATAATATTAAGATTAGTCATATGTTAAAAAATAAGGATGATTATACTAATATTAAATATATTTCTTTTGAAGTAGAGTAGGTGGTTTATGAGTACAATACATATAGAATCTAAAAAAGAAGATATTGCTCCTTTAGTTCTTATGCCAGGAGATCCTAAAAGGGCTCAGTATATAGCTGAAACTTACTTAAAAGATTATAAAATAGTTAATAAAGTGAGAGGTATGACAGCTTACACCGGTTACTATGATAATAAACTAGTAACCGTTTTCCCGTCTAGTATGGGTAATCCTAGTATGGGTATTTATTCTTATGAATTGTTTAAAAATTTTGATGTGTCATATATAATAAGAATAGGTAGTATGGGTAGTTATACTGAAAATTTAAAACTTAATGATGTCTTTTTAGTTAATAATAGTTATAGTAATTCAAATTATGGTATAATACTAAATAAACATTTTAATACTATTGCTTCTTCTAATTTTCTAAATGATGTTATAAAAGAAGTAGCAAAAAATATAGATATAAATATTAAAGAAGGAACAGTATATTCAAGTGATATTTTCTATGAAAATATTGATTATCAAAGATTAGAAAATAAATATAATATAGAAGGAGTAGAGATGGAAACATTTGCCCTTTTTTGTAATGCTAAACTATTAAAAAAAGAAGCTACAGCATTATTAACAGTAACAGATTTATTCTATGATAATGAAAAATTATCTAGTGAAGATAGAGAGAAAGGATTAGATAAGATGATAATTTTATCTTTAGAAACTTTAAAAAAATTATAAAAGAGTTATATTTACATATAATAAAAGAAGCGAGGCGATAATATATGAATTATGAAAAATATTCTTATGGAGCATATAATCTTCATATTATAAATACTAATAAGTTTAAAACAATTAAAGTAACAGTTAATTTTAGAACAAAATCTTTAGAAAATGAGATAACTATTAGAAATATTTTAAAAATGATTCTTTTAAATTCATGTAAAGATTATCCTAAAGAAAAAGATTTAATTATTGAAAGTGAGAATTTATATGATTTAAAAGTTTCTTCTTTAAGTAGTCGTGTAGGTAATTATTCAATATTGTCGTTTAATTTAGAATTTTTAAACGAAAAATATACTGAAAAAAATATGAATGAATATTCTTTAGATTTCTTTATGAATTTATTATTTAAACCAAATGTTCAAGATAATAAGTTTGATCAAACAAGTTTTAATGTTGTTACTAATGTTTTGAGAAAAAGCATTAACTCCATTAAGGATAATAAAACTAAATATTCAATAATCAAAGTATTAGAAGTAATGAATCATAATATGCCTTATTCTTTTAATCCTTTTGGAAAAATAGAGGAATTAGATAGTATAACTCCTGAAAGTTTATATGAATATTATAAAAAGGTGTTAACTAATGATTTGGTAGATATTTTAGTAGTTGGAGAGGTAGATAGTGAAAGAATAAGAGAATATTTTACTAATAACTTCAAAGTAAATACATATAAAAAAGTAAAAAATGATATTTTATTACCTAACATATTACCTAGAAAAAAAGTAAAGAAGATTATTGAGAAAGATAATGTTAATCAAAGTAAATTAGCAATAGGACTTAGAATTAGTAATATGACAGATTATGAAAGAAAATATGTTTTAAGAGTGTATAATGAAATCTTGGGTGGTGGAGGTAACTCTATGTTATTTAATACTATTAGGGAAAAACATAGTCTTGCTTATTATATTAATTCATTCAGTCAATTTTATGATAATATTGCTATTATATATGCGGGAGTTAATTCTAGTAAAATAAATATGGCTATTAAATTAATTAAGGATACATTAAATAAAATGGGAAAGGGAATTTTTAGTGATGAGGATTTAAACAATGCAATTCAAACAATAATTTCCGCGATTGAAGTGAGTGAGGATTCTAATACGGGCATTATTAATAATTATTATGCTCAAAGTTTAGTTAATGCTGATAATTTGGATATTAAAATAAAAAAGTATTCTAATATTACTAAAGAGGATGTTGTTAACATCGCTAAAAAAATTAAAATGGATACTATTTATATACTAGAAGGTGATATAAATGAAAACGATTAATATTTTGAAAGTAGAAGAAAAAGTTTATTTTGAAAAGTTAGATAATGGTTTAGAAGTATATATGTATCCTAAAAATAACATTCATAATAACTATGTAACTTTAACTTCTCATTTTGGTTCGATTAATAATGAATTTATTCCTTATAATAAGAATAAAATGGTTAGAATACCAAATGGGGTAGCTCATTTCTTAGAACATAAGCTTTTTGCTCAAGAAAAAGGAATTGAGCCTTCTGAATTTTTTTCTCAAAGTGGTACTAATTATAATGCTCAAACATCTCATAAATACACATCATACGAATTTGAAGGACCCAACAATTTAGAAGAGAATATTTGCTATTTACTTGATTATGTTCAATCACCTTATTTTACGGATGAAAATGTTTTAGTTGAACGTGGTATTATTGGTGAAGAAATTAAAATGTATAAAGATAGTCCTATAGATGTACTTTATGAAAAAATTAATCAAAATGTTTTTATCAATAATCCTTATAAAGAATCTATTGGAGGAGAATTAAGTGATATAGAAAAAATAGATAAGGATTTATTATATGACTGTTATTATACTTTTTATCATCCTTCAAATATGTTTATGATAATTACAGGAAATTTTAATCCTGAAAGGATAATTGAAATTATAAAAGAAAATCAAAGTAATAAAAAATTTAATGAAATAAAATCAATAAAAATGAAAAAATATGAAGAACCAGATAAAGTAGCTAAAGTAAAAGATATTATTAATATGAATACAGAGATTCAAAAGATAGCATACAATATTAAAATACCAATATCTTCTTTCAATATCAAGGGTAGAGAATTATATTATTATTTATCTTTATTATTTAATTATTTATTTGGTGATACTTCAAACTTATCTAGTAAACTAAAAGAAAATGGTATAATTATTAATAATATTCATGTAGAATTACTAAATGCTAATGAGCATATCATAGTATCTTTAGTAA
Organism: uncultured Clostridium sp.; assembly: GCA_905199855.1. Classification (GTDB taxonomy): domain Bacteria; phylum Bacillota_I; class Bacilli_A; order RF39; family UBA660; genus CAG-762. Next base: position 48,891 of record CAJKHY010000005.1, on the reverse strand, counting down.
ATGAAACTCAAAATTATGAAACACTAATTGAAGAAATAGATAAAGTTTTAGATAATATAACTATTACTCTAAAAGATTTTGAAAGAAAGAAAAAAGTATATTTAAGTAATCAAATGTTTATTTTCAATAATATTATAGCCATAAATAATTTTATCTTAGATAGTGTAATTTATGAACATAAACTTGAGGAAAAAATATTTGAAATAATAGATAAATTAAATTATAAGGATATGTTAGAAGTTATAAAGCAATTAAATTTAAAAAATAAAAGTATTGTAATAGTTGAAAAAAAAGAAGATTTAGGTTATAATTAGTGTGGTGATGCAAAAGTGAACATTGATTTAACTTCATTACTTACTAGCAAAGATAACCTTATTAATATTGATATGCCACTTGAAATTGAAGAAGAAAAATTAAAAAATACAAATATTAGAAATATAAAAAATACTTCTTTTGTTGGCAATATCTCAAAAAATGATGAAATGTATACCCTTAGTGGTAGTATTCAAGGAACTATGGTTTTATCTGATGATATGACTTTGGAAGATGTTGATTATGATTTTGACATTAAAATTGATGAAAAGTTTATGGAATTTAGTGATGATTTAGAAAATAATTTAAAAATTATTAATAATTCACTTGATATATTTCCCTTTTTGTGGCAAAATATTTTGTTGGAGGTTCCTTCTAAAGTAAGGAAAACTGGTCAAAATCCAAAATTGAGTGGTGATAATTGGAAGGTTATTACTGAAGATGAACTAGAAACTATAAATAAGAGTTTATCAAGTTTAAAAGAATTATTTAATCAAAGGAAGGAGTGATAACATGGCTGTACCATTTAGAAAAGTTAGTAAAACTAGAAAAAATATGAGAAGAACTCATTATAAAATTGAAGCAAACGGACTTGTTAAGTGTTCTAACTGTGGTGAAATGATAAGACCACATAGAGTTTGTCCAAAATGTGGATTTTATAAGGGAGTAGAAAGAACTTCAAAAGAGAAAGTAACTGAGTAGTAAGCAGTTATTTTTTTTTGGCTTTTTATTCATATTTTTTTCAAAGACTAATATATTTTATTAGATAAGAAAAGAGGGAATATATGATAAATAAAAAGAATTTGTGGTTTTTAACATTGTTTAGTTTAGTTTTAGTATTAAGTGTTTATTATGTAACTATGCCAAGTGAATTATTAGTAACAGGAAATGGTAAAGTGACTATAAACAATAATGATAGCGATAAAAATATAAGTGTTAAAGAAAGTGATATTTTAACATCACTTCGTGTTGAAGCAGATAATCAATTAAAACAAGAAATGGATGTTTTAAAGCAAGTATTAACTAATACTGATGTATCAGTTGATGAAAAAAATAGTGCTTTTGAAGAATTAAAATTACTTAATCAATTAAAAGGTAAAGAGGAAAAATTAGAAGACTTAATTAAAAGTACTTATAACTTAGGTTCGTTTATTAAAATAGATAATGATCAAATAAGAGTTGTGGTGGAAAGTACTGATACATCAGCTTCCCTTGCTAACAATATTATGCGTACTATTCAAAATCAATTTGATGATAAGATGTATATTTCAGTAAAATTTCAATAAATATAGATATTTCTAGGTATTTAAACTCACTTTAATTATATTTATACATAAAATAATATGAATGAATATAACCACCCTATAGGGAAGTGAGGAATTTATGAGCAAGAGTATACTTACGAAAAGAGAAAAAGAAGTATTTATGTTACTAGTTAAAAATAAGACTACTAAAGAAATTGCTGATGAACTAGGAATAAGTGAAAAGACTGTTAGAAATCACATATCAAATGCTATGCAAAAACTAGGTGTTAAGGGCAGAGCACAAGCTGTGATAGAATTAATTAAATTAAAAGTAATTTCTTTATAAAATAGCCATTTTTTGGCTTTTTTTCTTATGTATTTTCTCACTAAAATGAAACATAAAATGCAAAAAAAGATTTAAGTTATTTTATACTTAAGTCTTTTTTTTTGTAAAAATATTGTATGGATAAGTGTTAGGATAAGGAGAAGAAAAAGTTAAAGTTTCTTTGGTAGTAGGATGAATAAATGTTATTTTATTTGCAAATAGGGCGATGCTTTCACCTTTTTTTGTATTTTTATTATATTTCATATCACCATAAAGAGGAGAATTAATGTTAGAAAATTGTACCCTTATTTGGTGTGATCTACCTGTATGAAGATTTATTTTGACAAGATTCATGTTGTTTTTGGTGGCTAATATTTCATAATCTAGTCTAGCTTCTTTACCATGTTCTTTATTAGTAACTTTAGTTATATTAGTTTTATTATCTTTGATTAAATAGTCTTTTAATGTTCCTTTTTTAGGTATCTTACCTATCGTAACTGCTGTATATTCTTTGTATATTTCATTTTTTCTTATTTGCTCAGATAATCTTTTAGCGGATTTAGAAGTTTTTGCGAAAACCATAATTCCGGAAACAGGGCGATCTAATCGATGGACTAATCCTAAATAAGCATCACCATTTTTATGATATTTTTCTTTTAAATAATCTTTTAAAATACTGAGTAAATCAGTATCATTGCTTTTATCTTTTTGGACAGGAATATTTTTTGGTTTAATGACCACGAGTAAATGATTATCTTCATATAAAATATTAATTTTTGGTAACTTTTCCATAAATACCTGCGGGTAAAATAAGATTATTTTCTTTAATTGGTAAACCAATTTCTCCTGTTTCTATTTTATAACTTGGAAATGTTTGTTTTAAAAGATTATATAAAGATATATGTGATACTCCTGTTGTATAAGAATTGATTAAAAGAAATGAAAAATCTTCATCTAAAATGTCTTTTGTTTTATTTAGTAATTCATAAACGTTGTCTTCAAAACGCCACACCTCTTTATTTGGACCTCTTCCATAACTAGGGGGATCCATGATAACAGCATGATATGTTCGACCGCGTCTTTTTTCTTTTTCTAAAAATTTTAAGCAATCATCTTGAATAAATCTAATTTTATTATTATCTAGTTTGCATAGGTGCATATTTTCTTTGGCCCATTCATTCATACCTTTAGATGAATCAACATGAACAACTTCTGTGGCTCCAGAGGATGAAGCGGCCATTGAGGCTGCTCCAGTATAAGCGAATAAGTTTAATACTCTGGTTTCTTTTCCTTTTCGTTCTTTAATTTTATTCATAATATAGTCCCAGTTCGTGGCTTGTTCAGGGAAAAGTCCAGTGTGTTTAAAGTTTGTTGGGGATATTTTAAAAGTTAGATTTTTGTAATTGATAGTCCAATAATCGCTTAATTTTTTTCTAAATTCCCAGTATCCTCCACCAAGATTACTTCTATGGTAATATCCATCATATTTATGCCATGCTGGGTTTTCGGTTTTTTTCCATACTATTTGAGGATCGGGTCTTCTTAAAATGACATTGCCAAAGCGTTCTAATTTCTCGCCATTTCCTGAAGCTATTATTTCATAATCATTCCATTCATTACTAATATTCATAATATTTTTCCTTTCACATTAATTATAATATAAAAATAAAGTAAAATAAATAGTAAAAAAGTAATAAAATATATAAAAAGTATGGTATAATAAATTCACAAGGAGGGATGTTATGGAAACTCTATTAATTATAGTATCAATTTTATTAATTATTCTTGTATTATTACAAAGTTCTAAGGCAGAAGCAGCTTCTCAAATAATACAAGGTGGTAATTCAGATCTTTTTTCAAATAGAAAAGAAAGAGGCGGAGAACTATTTATGAGTAGACTTACGATGTTCATGGGCATTGCCTTTTTCGTGATATGTTTGTTTATGTCACTTTAGCTTACTATGTAAGTCTTTTTATTATGTAATTTTGGAGGTATAAATGGAAGATAAGATTATTGAAATATTGAGAAGTAGTAATGGCTTGTCATTTTATGAAAGCGATTTTTATGATAAATTGAATTTAAATGATAAGGAAGATTATGAAAAATTAGCTAAGTCTTTAGTCAATTTGACTGAAAATGGTATTTTGTATAGAAGTAATAAGAATAAGTATTGTTTATTTGAGGATAGTCATCTATTAAAGGGTCGTGTTGATATGACTAGTACAGGAGATGCTTTTATTATAGTTGAAGGCATGGAAGATATCTACGTTAATAAAAAGAACTTAAACGGTGCAATGAATGATGATATCGTGGCTATTGAATTAAGAAAAGGCTTGTTTCGTGGTAAACATGAGGGACGAGTTGTTAATGTTATTAAAAGAAATACAAGGCAATTTATTTGTGAAGTTTATAATGTAAATGGTGTTACGCGTTTAAGAGAGATTGGTAATAAGCAAAGACCAACTGATATGCTTATTAATAATGCTAATTTAGGTAATGCTGGAATAGGAAGTATCGTTAGAGTAGATTTAATACAGAGTAAGAAACAAGTTTATCCTGTTGTGGCAGAAGTGCTTGGGCATGTTAATAATCCTCTTGATGATATTAAATCTTATATATATAAATATGGTTTTTCAACTAATTTTTCTAATGAGTCTATTAGTCAATTAGATTATATTCCTAATGAAATAACTCCTGATGTACTTGCTAGTGAATTAAAAAGAGGAAGAATAGATTTAAGAGGCGAAGTTATTACGACAATGGATGGCGCCGATACTAAGGATATTGATGATGCTATTTCGATTAAGAAGTTAGCTAATGGTAATTATCTACTTGGTGTTCATATTGCTGATGTGAGTCATTATGTAGAAAAGAATAGTCCGATTGATTTAGATGCTTATGAGAGAGGGACTAGTATCTATTTTCCAGGTGGTGCTGATCCTATGTTACCAGAAAAACTTTCTAATGGTATATGTTCTTTAAATCCAAGGGAAGATAGATTTGCTACAACCGATTATATTGAGTTTAATGATAAAGGTGAAGTTATTGATCATGCTTATTTTGAGAGTATTATTACTTCAAGACTTAAGATGACTTATGAAAAAGTAAATGAAATCTTAGACAATGATTTAAGTGATTATGATCCAGAGGTAGAGACTAGTGTTAATTTAGAAGATAGTGAGGAAGAGACTTATAAGAAATTAACTAATAATTTGAAATTAATGCGTGAAGCGTCTTTGGTTTTACTTGAAAAAATGAAAAGAAGAGGATATATTGAGTTTGAAAGTAATGAGTGTAAGATTTTAGTTGATGAAAAAGGAGTTCCTTATGAAATAAAAAGTAGACTTGATGGAACTGGACAAAAGATTATTGAAGTATTTATGATTTTAAGAAATGAAGATGTAGCAAGTAACTTAGAGAATAATAATTTACCTGATATTTTCCGAGTTCATGATAGACCTGATCCATTGAGATTACAATCTTTTATTGATTTTTTAATGGCAAGAGGAATTACTTTTAGTGGACCAAAGAAAGAATATTTTAGTGCAAAGGATTTACAAAGACTTATTTATGAACTTAAAGATAGACCTGATGCTAGAGTTTTAAGTGATATGGCTATTAGAAGTCAGTCAAAAGCAATTTATTCAAATATCAATATTGGACATTTTGGTTTGGGAAGTAAGTGTTATTCGCATGATACTTCACCAATTAGAAGATATCCTGATTTGACACAACATCGTATTATGAAAGATTTTCTTAATTATTTATATGATCCTAAAGAAACGAGAGAAAAACTTAAGAGATGGGGTATATCTATGGGGCAAACTTTAGATATAGAAGTGTCTTATAATGAAAACTTTAATGAAGAAATAATGAGAAAAGTAAATAAATGGGATAATGAATTGCCAGAAATATGTGCACATTGTAGTGAAAAGGAAAGAGATGCTGATTCATTTGAGAGAGATGTTGATAAAATGAAAAAGGCTGAATATATGCAAAATCATATTGGTGAAGAATATGTCGGTATTATAAGCGGTATTACTAATTATGGAATTTTTGTAGCTTTGGAAAATACGGTTGAAGGTATGATTAAAATCGAAGATTTACCTTCTAGTAATTATCATTATGATGAGAAGACACAAATACTGTATGGTTCAAATAATAGGTATCAAATTGGAGATATTTTAGAAGTTAAAGTAATTGGTGCTTGTAAGGAAAATGGTAATGTTGATTTTATCTTAGCTAGTCATGCTAAATTTAATCAAGAAGAAAATAAGATAAACAAAAAGAAAAAACGTAGGAAGGATATATAATGAAAACAAGAAGAAGAATAAAAAGAAAAGTTTTATATATTTTGATAAGTGTTATTTTAATTTTTTGTGGATTTTTAATATATAAAATATTAAATCAAAAAGAACCAATTAAAGAAGATAAGACTGATAATAATAACGATGATGTAAAACCAGTTATTAAAGAAGAAGTAAAAAAAGTAAGTTTATTTATGGTAGGGGATGCTTTAATTCATGATCCTATTTATAAAGGAGCTTATAATAGTACTACAAAGACATATGATTTTAGACCAATGTTAGAGTTTGTGAAACCAATATCTAGTACTTATGATTTAGCATTTTATAATCAAGAAACAATTCTTGGTGGTGTAGAACTTGGTTTATCTGGTTGGCCTAGTTTTAACTCTCCTTATGAAGTTGGAGATGCGTTTATTGATGCAGGGTTTAATATGGTAAGTACAGCAACTAATCATACTTATGATAAAAAGGAAAAAGGTGTTATTAATTCATGTAATTATTGGGCTAAAAAGGATAATGTTTATATGTCTGGAATTAAGTTAAATCTCGAAGAAAGTGATGTTAAAATATTTGAAAAGAATGGTGTTAAGTTTGCTTATGTTGCTTATACTAAAGGTTTGAATGGTAATGTTTTACCTAAAGGGAAGGAATATTTAGTAAATGTATTTTCTTATGATAAAGCTAAAACTGATATAGAAAGTGTTAGAGATAAGGTAGATTTTGTTATTGTATCAATGCATTGGGGAAAAGATGTAACGTCTTATACTAATCCTTCTCCTGAGCCTTGGACAAAGTATGCTAAAGGATTAAATCCTAAGGAGCAAGCAAAATATTTGGCTAGTTTAGGAGTAGATTTAATAATAGGAACACATCCACATATTATTAATCCAATTGAATGGATTGATAATACTTTAGTATACTATTCGCTTGGTAATTTTATTTCTTCACAGTCTAATGATTCAAACTATAATAAAAGAATAGGACTTATGGGTAGTGTAGAATTTACTAAAACAATAAAAGGAGAAGAAGTATTATCTAAAGAATTAAAAAGTACTAATAATGAATTAGTTTATACTTATATTAAAGGTAATACTTATAAGGCTATACCTTTTAGTAAAATGAATAGTACATATAACAAAAATTATAAAAGTTTATATGAAACATATACTAAAGTTATTAAAATGTATGATGATACATTACCAGTTGCTAGTATAGAATAGGATGGTGGTTTTATGGAAATAATTAACCGCAAAGCGAAGTTTGATTATTTTACATATGAAACTTATGAGGCTGGGATTGTTTTAACAGGTACGGAAATTAAATCTATTAGAAATGGAAAGGCTAATATTAAAGATAGTTATGCTATTATAAGAGGTGATGAAGCCTATTTACTTAACACTCATATTTCTTTATATAAAGAAGGAAGTAGTTTTAATCATGAAGAACAAAGAACAAGGAAGTTATTATTGCATAAAAAAGAAATTTTAAAAATTAAGAATAAACTTGATATAGAGGGATATACTTTAATACCTTTAAAGATGTATTTTAAGGGTGAAAAATTAAAGGTATTACTTGGAGTATGTAAGGGCAAAAAGAATTACGATAAGAAACAAAGTTTAAAAGAACGTGATATTATGCGAGAAGTAAATAGAAATTTAAAATAGGAGGATAATAATGATAAAACATATTGAGAATAATTTTAAAGAAGTTGTACTTAATTCTAAGACTTTAGTACTTGTTGATTTTTATGCTACTTGGTGTGGCCCTTGTCAAATGCTTGGTCCTATCTTAGAGGAAATTAGTATAGAAAATAGTGATTTTGAAATTGTTAAAGTAGATGTTGACAATAATCATGAACTTGCTAGAAATTACAAAATAATGGCTGTACCCACGATGATAATTTTTAAAGATGGTGAAGTTGTTGATAAAATAGAAGGTCTTGTAAGTAAAGAAGCAATTGTTAATAAAATGAATAATTATTTATGAGGTGTAATTTTGAAAAATTTTAGATTAAATAAAGATAGGGAATATGTTGATAGAATCATTACAGGTATTTTAAAAAAAGATGGACATTGTCCTTGCAGGTTAAACGTTGATGATACAACGCTTTGTCCTTGTGATGAATTTATTAAAGATGGTATATGTAAATGCCGTTTATTTGTAAAACTTGAAGATAGAGAAAAAAGTTAGGATTTTGCCTTTAACTTTTTTTTATTTATGAATATAATAAAGAAGAATTGGAGGGATTAGTGTGAAAAAAATTATTTTTGGAATAATTACGACTATTATAATTATTTTGATTTCTTGTTACGCGATTAAAAATAGTGATAATAATGATGGATTGAAGAAAGTTAAAGTAGCAGAAGTAACTCATACTGTTTTTTATGCACCTTCTTATGTAGCAATGAGCGAAGGCTATTTTAAAGAAGAAGGACTTGATATAGATTTAATTTTAACACCTGGGGCTGATAAGGTTATGGCTGCAGTTTTATCTGGTGATGTGGATATTGGATTTTCGGGCACTGAAGCAACGATTTATGTATATCAAGAAAATGAAAAAGATTATGTTATGACATTTGCAGGTCTTACAAAAAGAGATGGTTCATTTTTAGTATCAAGAGAAAAAATGGAGAATTTTACTTTAGAGGATTTAAAAGGAAAATATGTAATCGGGGGTAGAGCTGGAGGAATGCCTGAAATGACATTTGAATGGGCACTTAAACAAAATGGAATTGACCCTAAAAAAGACTTAACTATTGATACATCAATTGCTTTTTCGGCAATGCAAGGAGCATTTGTGGGTGGAACTGGAGACTTTGTTACTTTATTTGAACCAAATGCTTTAAGTATAGAGAAGGAGGGAGTTGGATATGTAGTAGCTTATGTTGGTGAATTAGGTGGTGAAGTACCTTATACTGCATATAATGCTAGAAAAAGTTATATTGACAAAAATAATGATGTTATTAAATCTTTTACTAAGGCAATTAATAAAGGTTTAGAGTTTGTTCATAAGAATAGTCCAGAAGTGATTGCAACATCTATTACTAGTTATTTTCCTGATACTTCCTATAATGATTTAGTATCAATAGTAAAAAGATATAAAGATGGAGATGCTTGGAAGGAAAATATAAATATAAGTGAGCGAGAATGGGATCATATTCAAGATATTGTTATGGAGGCAGGGGAACTTAAAGAAAAAGCACCTTATAAAGATTTGATATATACTAAGTTCTTTAAATAAAATGAATGATGTATTAATTATTAAAGATTTAACTAAAAAATATCAAAATTTACAAGGTGAAGTTATAGCTATTGACAAATTATCTTTGAATATTAAGGATGAAGAATTTATTGCTATTGTAGGACCTTCAGGATGTGGAAAATCTTCCTTATTATCAATTTTATGTGGAATTGAGGATAAGACTGGGGGTAGTTTTATATTTCCAGATACTAAAAAGAATAAATTGGGTTATATGCTTCAAAATGATTCTTTATTTCCATGGTTAACTATTTTAGATAATTGTTTAATTGGTTTAAAAGTAAGTAAAAAGCTTACTTTTGAAAATATTAGTTATGTAAAAAAACTGTTAGAAATGTATGGATTAAGAGATTTTATGTATAATTATCCTAGTAGTTTATCAGGTGGCATGAGACAAAGAGTTGCCCTAATTAGGACACTAGCGATAAAGCCAGATATTTTGCTTTTAGATGAGCCGTTTTCGGCTTTAGATTACCAAACGAGATTAGCGGTATCTGATGATGTTTATCAAATAATAAAAAAAGAGCACAAAACTGCGATTATGGTAACACACGATTTAGCTGAGGCTATTTCTATTGCAGATAGAGTAGTTGTTTTGACAAATAGACCTGCAACGGTAAAAAAGATATTTGAAATTAAACTAACTAATCGTAAAAATCCTATTGAAAATAGAAAATGTGTAGAATTCTCAAAATACTATGAAGATATATGGAAGGAACTTGATTTTCATGTGTAGTATAGAGAGAAAAAAATATTTGAAAAAAATTAGAAAAGAGAAAATACTTGTAGCAGTATCCCAGCTATTAATATTAATTTCTTTAATATCTCTTTGGGAGTATTCAGCATATAAAGGTTACATCAATGCGTTTGTTGCATCAAGTCCTAGCCGTATTTTAAAAACAATAATTTCATTACATAATCAAGGTAGTTTGTATAATCATATTGGGATTACTATTTATGAAACGTTTTTAAGTTTTATAATTGGAAGTATTCTTGGAACTTTAATTGCTATTATTTTATGGTGGAATAGATTTATGTCTAAAGTAATAGATCCATATTTAACAATATTAAATAGTTTACCTAAAGTAGCTCTCGGTCCAATTATTATAATTTTTTGTGGTGCTAATATGAAATCAATAATAATTATGGCTCTGTTAATATCAGTTATAGTTACAATAATGACTGTTTACAGTGGTTTTGAATCTACTGATATAAACAAAATTAAATTGTTAAAATCATTTAAAGCAAGTAAGAGTCAAATACTTAAAATGGTAATATTACCTAGCAATTATAAAGTAATCATTAGTTCTTTAAAAATAAATGTTAGTATGTCTTTAATAGGTATCATTATGGGTGAATTCTTAGTTTCTAAAGAAGGCATTGGTTATTTAATCATGTATGGTTCACAAGTATTTAATTTAAATTTGGTAATTACAGGAGTAATTATTTTGGCTATTATTTCTTATTTGATGTATTTAATAGTGAGTTATGTCGAAAAAGTACTAATTAAAAATAAAAATTAGTACTTTTTTTCATATATTTGTTTGCCTTTTTAAAAAATGTGAAGTATAATATTATTAGGTGATTATTATGTCCTATATAAAAGGTAAATTTGTTAAGACAATTTTTAATAATAAACAAAATGGATACTATGTAGGTTTACTCAAAGTAAATGAGTGTAGCAAAGATTTAGGTGATATAAAGAAGAGTATTAATTTTGTAGGCATATTTCATGAATTAATTGAGAATACTAACTATATTATGAATGGTGATATGACTATTCATGCTAGATATGGTGAACAATTTAGTGTTACTAGTTATGAAGTTTTAAAACCAGAGAAAAAGGAAGAAATAGTAACATTTTTAAGTAGTGATCTTTTTCCAATAGGAGAATCTCTTGCTTTAAAAATATATGAGACTTTAGGTAATAATTGTATTGATAAAATTTTAGAAAATCCTAATGTATTAAATAAAATACCAAGATTAAGTTTAAAAAAACAAGAAAAAATATATAACATACTGATAGAATATCAAGGTAGTAGTCAAATAATTATGCAATTAAATGAATTAGGTTTTAGTTTTAAAGAAAGTTTATCTATTTATAATAGATACAAAAGTGACACTGAAAAAATAATTGATTACAATATTTATGAATTAATTGATTCATTAGATATTAATTTTTCTACGGTTGATTCTGTCGCCTTAAAAAAAGGAATTTTAGAAGACGATGAGAGACGTCTTAAAGCTTTGGTTATTTTTGTTATAAAAAAAATATTATTTGAAAATGGTGATATTTATGTTACTTATGAAGAAATAAAAAATAATGTTGAAAAATATGTAGGAATTGAAAGTGAATATTTGGAATACATTTTGATTAAATTAAATAAACAAGGAAAACTAATAATAGAAAAAGACAGATACTATTTGAGAGATTATTACGAAGATGAAGAATATATTGCAAGTAAATTAACTCATTTAAATGAGCTAAAAAGTGATAAAACGGATATTTCTAAGTATTTAGAAAAACTACAAAAAGATAACAATATTAAATATGATAAAGTTCAAAAAAAAGCTATTGAAACTGCAATTAATAACAATTTAACTATTATAACAGGTGGACCTGGAACTGGTAAGACCACGATTGTTAAAGCTATTGTGTCGATTTTACTTAATTTAAAAAAAGTTAATGAAGAGTATATTGCTTTACTTGCACCGACTGGAAGAGCTTCAAAAAGGCTTTCTGAAAGTACTTTACTACCGGCAATGACAATACACAGATTTTTAAAATGGGATAAAGAAAATGATACATTTTCAGTTAATGAATATATGCCTTCAAACTGTAGGTATATTATTGTCGATGAAGTTAGTATGATAGATAATACTTTAATGGCATCTTTACTTCGTGGTTTAAAAGATGATGTAAAATTAGTTTTAGTAGGTGATTATTATCAATTACCTAGTGTTAAAGAAGGGCAAGTACTAAAAGATTTAATTGATAGTGAAGTGCCTAATGTTGTATCATTAATTGCTTTATATAGACAAAACGAGAATTCTTATATTGTAGAACTTGCTAGTGAAATTAAAAATCAAGAATTGTCTAATTTTTTAGAAAAGAAAGATGATTATACCTTTATAAAATCAAGTAATATAGATTTAAAGAATACCCTTGAAAATATTTTAGATAAAGCTATAAATAAAGGATATAGCGAATTAGATATTCAAATATTGGCTCCAATGTATAAAGGAGAAAATGGAATCATTAATTTAAATAAAGTATTGCAGAATAAATTTAATCCAAGAACTAGTAGAACCAAAGAATTAGAAGTAGGTGAAATAACATATCGAGTTGGGGATAAAGTATTACAATTAGTTAATGATATAGATAATTCAGTATTTAATGGAGATATTGGTTATATAGTAAACATTTTGTCTAGTAGACAAAGTAATTCTAAAAGAAATGAAATACATGTTGATTTTGATGGTAACGTAGTAATTTATACTCCAAGCAAGTTTGTCGAAATAACGCATGGGTATGCCATTAGTATACATAAAGCTCAAGGTAGCGAGTTTGACACGGTAATTATACCGATTTCTAATTCTTATAAATATATGCTTTATAACAAATTAATTTATACTGCGGTTACAAGAGCTAAAAAGAATTTAATAATATTAGGGGATGAGTATAGTTTTATATATGCTGTTAATAACAATTATACTGTAAAAAGAAAAACCACTTTGAAAGAAAGATTAATTAATATGAATAAAAACAATAATATTGTTCAAAATAATTAATGGTACTAGTACTAATCATATTTTTCTAAAGGAGTGGTATTATATGAAGTTTAAAAATTGCCTTTGTACTTTGATAGTAGGTGCTATGATGGCATTTACTTATGAACAAATTAAAAATGGTAATATGAAAAAATTGATTTCTAAATGTAAAAACATGGAAATTAGAATGGTTGAAGATTTAGAAAATATGATGTAGATTAAAGCCCTATAAAGGGTTTTTTTCATGCTTGTGCTACGCTGTTATCGGTAAGTATATTTAAAATTAAATTTTAGGAATTATCTTTTTTTAAAAAAATATCAAAATTACTAAAATTTAAAAACTACACGGGTGTTTGTTAAAAACTGGCATAAAAACATTCCAAAATTCAAAAATCAACCGGACGTTTTTTAATTTTGAAAGTTTGACTTTATAATTAGGTTTGTAGTATAGTGAATTCATTCAATGGAAGGAGAAAATGATATGAATAATTTTTATATATTTAAACTTAATTTTGATGATGATTAACCAAAACACTAAAATGCGAGAGCAAAAGCAAAAAAATGAGTACGGCAGTTACTGTCGGAGTTTATGTCTACGGTAAGAACAAATAAATTTTACTTGTAGAAAATGTATTGGACAAAACCTAAATTTAATTGTATAATTTTATGTAGAAAGTTCAAGGTGTGATTTATGGAAATGAATAGTGTTGATAAAAGCAAAGTCTCTCCAATGATGCTACATTATATGGAGATTAAAGAAAAATATAAAAATACAATTGTTTTTTATAGATTAGGCGATTTTTATGAAATGTTTTTTGATGATGCTATAACAGTTTCAAGAGAATTAGAGTTGACTTTAACTGGTAGAAGTGCAGGATTAACTGAAAAAGTACCCATGTGCGGAGTACCATATCATGCCAAAGATGTTTATATAGAAAAATTAATAAAAAAAGGATACAAGGTTGCTATATGTGAACAATTAGAAGAAGCTAGTGCAACGAAAAAAATAGTTAAAAGGGATGTTGTTCAAGTGATTACAGCGGGTACGATAATTAATAATGATTCTTTAAACGAAAAAGAAAATAACTATATAGGTAGTATTTATGACTTTGAATATTGTTATGTAATAACTTATGCCGATATTACAACTGGGGAAATAATAAGTGAAATGTTAGAACATGAAGATACTAAGGTAGTAAGTACTATTTTAGAAATTGGTATTAAGGAAATAATTGCAAACGATAAGGTAGACAAGTTAATTATATCTAGCTTGAAAAATAAATATCATGTTGCGGTTACTATTACTGATGATGTTATTACAAATAATAATTATGATTACATTTATAAAAATATAAATGATGAAAGGTATATCACTTCAATTAAACATATTTTATCTTATTTGGATAGTAATTCAATGAGAGATTTATCACATATGCAGGAAGTAATTATAAAGAAGGTGAATGAATATTTAAAAATGGATATTCATACTGTGAGAAATTTAGAATTGGTAGAAAATCAAAGATTAAAAGAAAGAACTTATTCTTTGCTATGGTTACTTGATCATACAAAAACTGCAATGGGTAGTAGAAAATTAAAGTCATTTATTGAAAATCCTATTTTAGATAAAAGTATTTTGAATAAGCGATATGATATAGTTAGTAAATTATTAGATGAATTTATTATGGCTGAGGATTTAAGAAATATGCTTTATCAAGTATATGACTTAGAAAGATTAAGCGGAAGAATTTCTCTTGGTACTTGTAATGCTAGAGATTTATTACAATTAAAAAATTCTATTAAAGTATTACCTGATATAAAGAAGATTTTAGAGGAAATTGATTTCTATTTAAATGTTGGTACTTTAGAAGATTTATATGATTTACTAGACAAAGCAATTTACGAAGAACCGCCTGTTAGTATTCGTGAAGGCTATTTGATTAAAGAGGGCTATTCAAAAGAATTAGATGAGTTAAAAGATTTAAGAACTGGTGGAAAAGATTTTATTTCTAAATTTGAAAGTGATGAAAGAGCAAGGACAGGGATTAAAAATTTAAAAGTTGGTTTTAATAAAGTGTTTGGCTATTATATTGAAGTTAGTAAAAGTAATATACCAATGATTACGGAAGATATGGGGTATATTAGAAAGCAAACTTTAGCCAATGGTGAGAGATATATTACAGAGGTTTTGAAGGAAAAAGAAGATTTAATTCTTGGTGCTGAAGAAAAAATTGTTAATTTAGAGTATTATTTATTCGATAATATAAGAAGTGAAGTGAAGAAGTATATTCCAATTTTACAGAAAATATCTAAAGCATTAAGTGAAATCGATGTATTGCAAAGTTTTGCTTATTTAAGTGAAAAAAATAATTATGTAAGACCCCAGTTAACTGATGATAATAGTATGTCTATTTTAGAATCAAGACATCCAGTAGTAGAGAATGCTTTAAAAGAAAAATATGTTGCAAATGATATTGTTATGGATAATAAGACTAACATTTTATTAATTACGGGTCCTAATATGGCTGGAAAAAGTACTTATATGAGACAACTTGGAATTATTGTAATCATGGCTCAAATAGGATGTTTTGTTCCTGCTAGAGAGGCTAAGTTACCTATATTTGATCAAATATTTACAAGAATTGGGGCGAGCGATGATTTAGTAAGCGGAGAATCAACATTTATGGTTGAGATGGTTGAGGCGTCAAATGCCATTAAATATGCGACTAAAAATAGTTTGATTTTATTCGATGAGTTAGGCCGTGGTACGGCAACATTTGATGGAATGAGTTTGGCACAAGCAATACTTGAGTATATTCATGATAAGATAGGCTGTAAAACTTTATTTTCAACACATTATCATGAGTTAACTGATTTAGAAAAAACATTACCTAATTTAAGAAATAAGCATGTATCTGCGACTGAAAAAGATGGTGAAATTATATTTTTACATAAAGTATTGGATGGTTTTATTGATAAGAGTTATGGTATTAATGTTGCTAAACTAGCTAATCTACCAAATGAAGTTATTAATCGTGCTAATGATATCTTAAAAATATATGAAGATAAAGAAAGAAAAAAAGATATCATTGTGCAGACAACATTACCACTTGATTTTAAAGAAAATGAAAGTGAAGTAGAAAAATATTTAAAAGATTTAAATGTTTTGGAATTAACGCCTATTAAAGCACTATGTGTTTTAAGTGAATTGAAAGAAAAAATTAAGAAATAAAAAGAATAGTTTAATATTTTTTGAACTATTTTTTTATTGAAAAATTTCTTTTTTTATGGTATTCTATGTATAGAATGGGAGACGATTCAAATAATGAAAAAATTGTAGATAAATTAGCAAAAGTTACTAAAAGAGATATAATTTTAAGTATTGTTATTTCTATAATATTAGTTTTAATTTGGATGACGTTTACTTATTTTACATGGCAAAGTAATAATAATCCTTTAGTAGATATAACTGTAGAAGATATAGCTGATGTAGTATTTAAGGTAGGAAATGATCTTAAGGTCACTGATATTGGACCAGTTTTAGACTATAATGATGGTGAGATAATTGATTTTACTGTGAGAAAGAAAATAGATGATCCAATATATGCTTTGATTCAAGTAACTCCTAAAATATTACCTAACGAATTTAAAACTTCGTATTTTAAAGGTAAATTATTGTCTAGTGCTGATAATACAACGTGGAATGAATTAACAGAATTTGATTTTACTGATAAAGATGTTGGTAATGTGTATTCGGTATATGAAGGGGAAATAGATGATAGATTCGCCTATTATAAAATAATCTTTTATATAGATGGGGTTGATTATAATTCTAATAGTTTACAGGACAAAACATTTGAGGTAGTTATTGATGTGGCTATCTCTGGAAATAAGTGAGATGCGGTTACTAAAAATGAAGATAATAGTATTACATATGCTGGTAAAAAATGGTATCAAATAGCGAAGATGATACTTCCACAACATTATTTTTAGCGGGTAATTTCGGTACAGGTTCATATGGTCAATATACTATAATAAATTCTTCTTATTGGGTTAACAGTACTGTTAAAACTAAAGTAAATGAATTTTTAACTGAGTCTTCGATAGATACGCAATGTTTGATAAATGATGAGATATATGGATATGTGAGAGTGCCTTTTAAAAGTGAACTTAGTACAAATATACCTAATGATAGTGACACTCCATTTTGGACGATGAATAGCATTGATAATAATTATGGCGTAGTAGGTAAAGTAGATGGGACTTTATATGAAGGATGGAATGAAGTGAATGACACATTTGTACAAACTGTAGCTTTAATGGGCAATATTTATTTAAGCGGACCATATGGCACAGTTAGTGGGGGGGCAAAGTTTCTTGTGGGATAGGTATGCTACTATTTCAAGAGAATGGAGTGCCTTAAAATTTAATCCATTTGGAAATGCTTATAATTATGATCAGGAAAGTATGGTTTATTATGGAGAAGGTGACGGAGTTGAAATGACAGTTGAAGATGTTATTGACTGTTTAGATTCTACAAAAAGCTATTATAGTTATTCTTGGTATACATCTAGTTTTTCTAATAATACAGATAGAGAGACTGCAAGTGTATGTACTGAGGTAGGAAAGAAAACAGTTTATTTGTGCCATGAGGTAGCATGCTGTAAATACGGTTCTAAAAATTCTTCTGTTAATGAAGGTAGTTATTCTTATAGTTATAAAGATTTCACTTATTACACATTCAATTCTTGTAAATCCACAACTGAATATAAACCAACTACAGTAAGTGAAACAATTGGATACCGTCCTGTAATAAAAGTTAAAAAATAATTTTAAGTGAGGTATGATATGAAAATTATTAATTATTTTAAAAATATGAGTAAAAAAAAGAAAATAATAATACTTTGTAGTTTTATATTTCTTTTGCTATGCTGTTTTCTTATCTTTTTGTTTATAAGAAAAATGAACAAAACTGAAGAAAAATTAACAGATTTTAAAATAATATCTTTTAATCAAGAGATTAAAAATGAAAGCAAACTTAATGAACTTACATTTGAAAAGTCAAAAAATGCATTAAAATATATAGTATATGTTTATAATAGTAATAATAAATTAATTAAAGAAGTTGAAACAAAGGAAACTAGTATCGTTTTGAGTGATCTTACTGTTGCATATAATGATGAGATTACTATTAAAGTTCAAGCAGTTGATAAAAACAAAAATAAGTTAAAAGCCACTAATAATTTAGATGTCACTTGGTCTTTACCATCTTTACAAGCAAATGAAATAAATGATATTGGAACTGATGAGGATTTATCTGTTAGAATTGATATAGACGAATCTAAAATGGAAGGATATTATCTAATACTTAGTAAAGGAGAAGAGGAGATTATTAAATTAGAAGTAGATAGTTCTAAAATGATAATCCCTAGTAATTATTATAGTAATAGTTTAGGTAAATATAAAGTTAGTTTAGTTTATGATGATATAGAACTTAGTTCTTATGAATTCACAGTAGGTTTACCTGAAATAGGTGAAGTTTATATAGATAATATAAAACATAATTCAACAATTCCATGGGATGATTTTGAAGTTAGTTTTTCAGGTGGAGAGAATGCTGATATATATGAGGTAAGTGTTCATACTATGGATAATAAAATGGTTTTCTTTAAACAAACAACTGAAATGTTATGTACTATAAATATTTCTAAATTGCAAGAAAATACAACTTATGTTTTAAAGGTAATGGCTTATAATAAAATGGATAATAGTGTTAATAACCAAAGAGTGTTAAGTTTTAAAACAGGTACTAAAGAGAAGGCTAAAGAAGTTAAAACTGATGTTCTTAGTGGAGAAGTTACTATTGGAACAAAAATTACTTTATCTAGTGAAACTAAAAGTGCCACAATATATTATACAATTGATGGCTCAACTCCTAGTGAAAATAGTTTAAAGTTTGATAGTCCAATTGAAATAATGAAAGATGTAACAATAAAGGCTATAGCTATTTCTAAAAATCATTTTAATAGTGATGTTGCGATATTTGAATATAAGGCTAAAACTAAGGAAATTAAAGTGAACCTTAGGGCTTCAAAAAATGAAGAATCTGGTATTATAGGTTCTTCATATACTAGTGATAAAATTATTATAGGTGAGATTACTAATATTATTCAAAATGAATTGAAAAAAAATAATATTATAGTTATACTTGATAATGACAGTGAAAAAGTGGATTTAACTTTAACATTAAGTAGTACTAGTGATGATGGTAATACACATGGTATATCGACATTTGTCTATGCTACTAATTCTATTGTGGCGCCATTAGCAGTAAAGTTACATAATGGATTAAGTTCAATTTATGGAACTAATCCCAAGAAACTTATTTATACAAATACATCAGGTAATAATATTAATGAGGTTAATCCTAAAAAAACCAATAATGGTATATTAATTAGATTAGGTTATCGTGATAATATGCAAGATGCTAAATGGTTAGTTGAAAATAAGGATAAAATCGCTCTTAAAATAGCTGAGATAATAATAAAGAATTATAATAAATAGAATAAAATAATAAAATAAAAAAGCGCTTCATGTTCGATGTTGAATGAGGTGCTTTTTATTTTACTAGAAATGCTCCAAGAAATAAGGAAGCAATAATAATGGTTAAAGTAATTGTAACAACTAATGTAAAATTGATATAACCTTTAGTTCTAGTTCTAACTACAGCATTGGTTTGTTCGTCTATAATAATATTATTAGCGTCCAAACTATTTAAGTAATTACCATATCCTTTAATTATTTCAGTTATAGATATAATAGTATTAGCATCTTTTTTAGCAATAGGATTATTTAATAAATTAGTGTTATTTTGAGGGGGAATATTAACATTTTCCATAACAAACTTAATACCAATTTGGTGTAGAAAGTCCATAGATGTTTTTATTTGTTCAAATTGTTTAACTGTATCATTTGAAATTTCTTTCATCATTTGTTGATTTTGTGTATTTGTATTGTTCATTGTTTCTTGCTTAACTTCTTTTGGTGACACCACTTGTTTGACTTCTATTTTGTTTGGTTCAATGTGTTTAATTTCTGATGCTTTTTGATTGTTATTTTTAATTTTGTTATTATGTCGTTCCATAACTAAATCACTGCGGTTACATAATTTATTGTATAATTGCATACCTAAAGCCTTTTTTTCTAACGAAGAAATATTTTTAATAGTTATTAGATTATTACCAATGGTAATGTTTTGTTTTTTAGTTTCATATTCATATTTTTTGATATCAAATTTTTCTTTTCTTATTTCTTTTTGCAAATCTTGAATATTTTCTTCAATAACACTTTTTTCTTCTTTTTTGTGATCGATTTCTTTTCCTAATTCTTTATATCTAGTTATTTTTTCTTTTAATTTATTTTTCTTGTATTTAGATATAAAACCTATTTTATCAAGTGGGCTAGGTTGATAGTTTTTTAAAGCTTGTTTTAATGCTTTAATTCTTTCTTTTTCTAACTTTTTTATCTCTTTTTTGACATTTTTTAGTTCTTGTTTTTGATCTTTTATATCTTCTTTTTTATTTGCAATATTTTTCATTGAATTAACTATTTTGTTATTTAAATTATTAATGTTATCACTTATTTTATCATTTTCTATACCAAGATCATTTTTCAAATCATCTAAAATGTTTAATAATTTATATTTTTCTTGTTTATTACCTAAAATATTGTAATAGCCTCTTAGTTGTTCTTTGTTTAAATGTTTGTAAAATTCCATTCTTGTCTGTTCATCTAATTGTTCAGCAACATTTTGTATATTTAAAGGGTTCATGTTATAAACTAAGTCATTTAGCATATTTGGGTATGCTACTCTCAACCAATTAAAAAGATTACTTTTTTGTTTTTCATCTAGCGTGTTAAAAAATGATAACTTATTATCAATATTTGTTTTTAGAAAACTTTGATATATATTTTCATTATTCATATTTTTCACCAACTTTTTTAAGAGTTACTAAGTAGTTCTTTGATAATCTCGAATACTTTCTCTTTTTCTTCTTGATTTTCTATTGATTTTATTACATTGTTGCCATTTTCATCTTTGATAATACGTGATGCGAAGATATTATCACTTTCTTCATTCTTGTTGACAGCATATATGACATATTCTTTGTTATCAATTTCAATAACAGTAATAATTTCAGCTTCTTTTTCGTTACCATTTTCATCTTTCATAATAAATGTTTCTTTTTCTTCCATTTTATTACCTCCTTATTATATATTATTTGGTATTAATTTTTTAACTATTTTATCAACACGTTCTAGTTCTTTTGCATCATTGATGGTTATTAGTTCATTATTTACTAATTTGGCTACATAAATATCATGATTTTTATCTTCTTTTTGGATACTGTATAAACAGTATTTATCATCTCCTATATTAAAACATGTAATAACATTAGCAACATATGAAATACCTCCTTTGGTATTTATGATAAATTTGTTATTTTCCATACTCTCACCTATAATAAAATTTTATCATAGGATGTTTGTTTTGTAAACATGTAAATTTAAAATAATTATTTAAAATAGTATAAAAAACTAGTTATTTAGTAAGAAAATGGTACTTTTTTCATGGTTAATTCATACATTAAAGTGAGGGGTGATAACATGTCTTTATATAAAGAAATAGTTACCAAAGCCGTGATAGGAAAAGGTAAAAAGTTTTATAAAAATACCTATACAATAGATACAGAAAATCCACCCACGACAGTTTTAGGATGTTGGGTTATTAATAATAAGTTTAAAGGTAGTGAACAAAATGATAGGATTATCATAGATGGTAGTTTTGATGTGAATATATGGTATTCTTATGATAATGATACTAAGACGGAAGTTAGTACCAAAACTATTAATTATACTGAGAGTGTAAGTGTTAATCAAAAAGAAACAACTGATTCTTCTACTAAAGACATTATTGTTAGAAGTTTAAAACAACCATCTTGTAGCAATGCTATGATTAAGGGAAATTCAATAGTTTTTGATATCGAAAAAGAACTTGGTATTGAGATTGTTGGAGATACTAAAGTAAAAGTTGCTATAGAAGAAGATGAGGATCCTTGGGATGATATAAATGATACAGAATATAATGATGAAGTAGATAAATCTATCACGGAAAATGTCAATGAAACATTTATTAAGAAAGAAGAGTAACTAAAAAAAATATCTTCTTTTTTAGATGCGTAACAAAAAAAAGTTGACAAGCAACAAAAAATATAGTAATATTAAAGCAATGAAGGAGGAAAAAAGAAAATGGTTAAGATTAGATTGACAAGAATGGGTGCCAAGAAAGCTCCATTTTACCGTTTAGTGGTTGCAGACTCAAGAAGTCCTAGAGATGGTAAAGTACTAGATAATTTAGGAACATTAAATCCACTTACAGGAGAAACAAAAGTAGATGTAGAGAAATGTTTATCTTGGTTAAATAAGGGTGCTCAACCAACTGATACTGCAAAAAATATTTTAAGTGCATCAGGGGTTATGGAAAAATACCATAATTCTAAGAGAAGTAAGTAATGAACTTAAAAGAACTTACAGAAACAATTATCTTGAAATTAGTAAAAAATACTGAAGCAGTATCAGTAGAAGAAAATGAAGAAGATAATCAAATTATTATTAATGCTTATGTTAGTAATGAAGATATGGGTAGAGTAATTGGTAAAGATGGTAAAATTATTAATTCCATTAGAACTATTTTACAAGCAAGCTCATATATGCAAAATAATATTAGTGTTAAATTAAATGTTTTAGAAAAAAAGGATTAGTTTGGCTAATCCTTTATTCATTGGAAATTGCTCCAACTGGGCAAGCATTCATAGCTTCGGTAGCTAAATCGATGATGCCTTCATCAGTAATGTTATTTGAAATAACTTTAGCAAGTCCGTCATCGTCATAGTCAAATACTTCTTCGCAAGTATTTATGCATGCACCACATCCGATGCAAGTATTTTTATCAACTTTAAAATTCATTTTTACACCTTCCAGTACTAATTATATAAATAAAATTATTAAAAATCAATAAAAATATTTTATAATTTACAAAAATATGGTATGATATATGTAAATAAGAGGTGGTTACTATGGCTAGTAGAATGGATAGATATAATGAAAGTAAAAGTAATATAACAAGAAGTGCAAAGCATCAAAATATGTATAATAGTATATCTAGTTCTAATTATTTAAATTATGAAAAGTTGCCAGTTTCAAGTAATGTTAATGAAATAGATATAAATACTTTGAAAAAAATTGCCACGAACCGTGATGAGTATCGTAAACTTAAAGAATTAGAAGATACCATGGTTATTAAGAGAGATAAGATAATAGAGAGAAAAGAAGAAGTAAAAGAAGAAAAAATTAGAGATATTAATGAGTTAATAGAGAAGGCACGAGGTGAGCGGGAAAAATTAATGGGAGTTCAAGAGAAAATTAGTAATACTCATTATAATTTTTTAAATTCTCTTGAGGCTAATGAAGATTATGAAAAACTTGAGAAAGAAAAGCAAAAAGAGTTAGATAAATTAGAAATGACTAGACAATATAAATTTCAAACAAAGAGATTAAATGAGAATCCTACTATTGAACAAATTATGAGTGATACGGCTAAGTTATCTTTGGAGATATTAGAAGATTTAAAACCTAGTGATAATACAGTGGTAACTAAACCGGTAAGTGAAGAAGAAAAGAGAAATTATGAAATAAAGGAAATGAATGAAAAAGAGGAGAAAGATAGTGATTTTTATAGTAACACGTATACTTTTTCTAAAAAAGATTTCTTTGGTGATGGTGAATTAGATGGGCCTAAGAAAAGTAATGTAATATGGAAGGTTATTTTAGTTATATTAACTATAGTAATTATTATTTTAGCGACAATTTATGCTTTAAATTATTTTAATATTGATGTTATAAAGTTTTTTAAATAGGATAAGTTTAAGAAAAAGATCTTATTCTTTTTTTTTCTATGCTGTTATCGGTAAATATTTCTAAAGTTGAAATTAAGAAAAAATTATTTTAAAAAAAATACCAAAATTGCTAAAATTTAAAAACCATACGGGTGTTTTTTAAATACTGTTATAAAAATATTTCAAAATTTAAAAATCAAGCGGGCGTTTTTTAATTTTGAAAGTTTGACTTTATATTACTTTATGTAGTATAGTGGATTTATCTTAAGCAAAGGAGAGTAATTATGGATAAGATAATAACTATAATTTCTAAGTTAGAGTAGTATTTTGATAAGGATAAGAAGAAATTTGCACTAAAAAGTAAAAGCAATAATATAAATAAAAAAAGGTTTTTGTTTCTTATCTTAGTTTACATTATTATAAAGATTTTTATATGTAGAAAGTTATGGGAAAGTAGTTTACAATAAAGAAAAGTTTTGTTATACTTTATTGTACGTAGAGGTGGTAAAAATATGGATGAAAGGGTATTAAGATTAATTAAGCAAATAAATTTAGAAGATAAGTATTTTAGTTATTTTGAAGGTTCTAAATTAGATAGAGTGGTTGTTTATGATAATGATAAGATGTGGGAATTTATAATTATTCTTAATAAGAATATTCCATATGATTTATATGTTTCTTTTTTAAACAAGTTAAGAGGCACTTTTCCTAAACCAGAATTAGTTAATTTAATTTTTAAAGTGGAAAATGGAGATAATTCTTTATTAAAGGAATGCTATAACGAAATTATATTAGAAATTTCTAAGAATAAAAATAGTTTTACTGTTTTTATGGATAGGTTAATTAGTAATCAAGATAACTATTATATTATAACTTATAATAAGGTAGAATTTATTGATGTAAAGAAGGCTTTAAATGATATTACATGTAAGTTGTCAAAGTGTGGTTATAATGTTAATATTGAAGTTACTTTAGAAGAAGAAAATGATATAAGTAAACAGATAGAACATGATATATATGCTAATGTTTTTGATTCTAATGTAGTTGTTAATACTGAAAATAAAAAAGAGGAAATAGTTAAGAATACTCCTAAATATTATAAACAAAAAAGGGATGATACTATTACTAAGATTAGTGATATTTTATATGAAATTGATAATGTAAATATTGAAGGTATGGTATTTGGAATTGATATTTTTGAGGCGAAAAGTGGTTATAAGATAATTACTTTAAAGGTTACTGATGAAGAAGACAGTATGTATGTTAAAGTAATTACTAAGAATGAAGAAGAATTTAGTTTAATAAAAAAAGATATTAAAGAGGGTAAGTGGTTTAGATTTTATGGGAAGGTTACTAATGACCAATATGCTCATGAGTTAGTGTTTATGACTAGATATAAAGATATTACAGAGGTTGAACGCAGTAAAGAAACCATTATGGATAATGCAAAAGAGAAAAGGGTTGAGTTACATGCTCATACATTTATGAGTCAAATGGATGGTCTTGTCAGTGCTAAAAATCTTATTAGGAGAGCGAAAGCTTGGGGGCATAAGGCTATTGCGATTACTGATCATAATGGTGCTCAGTCTTTTCCTGATGCTTTTCATGAAGCTAAGGATATAAAGATTTTATATGGGACAGAACTTAGTTTAATCGATGATAGTGTTGATATTTGTTTTCGTGAAAGGGATATGAATTTATTAGATGCGACATATGTTGTGTTCGATTTTGAAACAACTGGTTTTAATGCTGGTGGCGGAGATACTATTATTGAAATTGGGGCCGTTAAGATATGTAATGGGGAAATTATTGATAGGTTTGATCAATTGATTTACCCAGAGAGGAAACTTCCAGCACGTATTATTGAGGTTACTAATATTACTGATAAAATGTTAGAGGGTTGTCCACTTGAAGAAGAGGCAGTTAAGGACTTTATTAAATGGGTAGGAGATTTACCGATGGTTGCCCACAACGCAAAGTTTGATACTTCGTTTTTAGCTATGGCTTATAAGAAATATAATCTAGGTGATTATACAAATATGGTTATTGATACATTGGAATTATCACGTGTTATGAATCCGTCTTTGGCTCGTCATAGTTTGTCCGCTTTAGTTAAGAGATATGATGTACCATTTGATGAAGAGGCTCATCATAGGGCTGATTATGATGCGGAAGGGACTGCTTATGTATTTCATAAAATGTTAAAGGAACTGTCTAATAGAAATATTGAAAATGCTTTAGATTTGAATAAAATGGTTAGTACTAATGAGTTACATAAACAAGGAGAAGCATTTCATTTTACAGCATTAGTACAAAATAAAGTTGGTTTAAAGAATTTATTTAAGATAATATCCTATGCTAATACGAAATATTTATATAAGACACCAAGGATACTTAGGAGTGAGATTAATAAGTTAAGAGATGGTCTTTTAATTGGTAGTAGTTGTGTTAATGGAGAAATATTTAATTTGGCTAGGAGTAAGAGTGATGAAGAATTAACTAATTTAATGAGTTTTTATGATTATATCGAAGTGCAGCCACCTGAAGTGTATGGTCATTTGCTTGATTTAGGTGATTTTGGTTCTAAACAGGAATTAATTAATCATATTGAAAAGATTATTCGCGTGGCTACTCAAGCAGGAAAATTAGTCGTGGCTACAGGAGATGTGCATCATTTGGATAGAAGTGATAGGATTTATAGAAGTATTATTGTTAATCAAAAGGTACCTGGTGGTGGAAGACATATTTTAAATAAAAAAGATATTAAGGAAATTCCTTCAATGCATTTTAGAACAACAGATGAGATGTTAGAAGATTTTAGTTTTTTAGGTAAAGAGAAGGCTTATGAAATAGTTGTTACTAATACTAATAAGATTGCTGATATGATTGAGAATGTTGAAGTTATTATTGATACTGGTGGAATACCTTTTTCACCTAAGATGGAAAACTCTAATCAAATAGTAAGAGATATGGTTTATAACAAGGCTCATGAAATGTATGGTGAAAATTTACCTGAATTAATAGAAAAAAGGTTGGAAAGAGAATTAAGTGGTATTATTGGAGGCGGTTTTGATGTTATTTACTTAATTGCTCAAAAACTTGTTAAGAAGAGTAATGATGATGGATATTTCGTAGGTAGTCGTGGCTCGGTTGGTTCTTCTTTGGTTGCTACAATGATGGGGATTACTGAGGTTAATCCACTTCCAGCTCATTATGTATGTAAAAAATGTTTTTATACAATATTTGAAATAGACGGGCACAAATTATCTTTAGATTATTCTTCAGGTTATGATTTGCCAGATATGAATTGTCCTAAATGTGGACATCCAATGCATAAGGATGGGCAGGATATGCCTTTTGAAACATTCTTAGGATTTAAGGCGGATAAGGTTCCGGATATCGATCTTAATTTTTCATCTGAGTATCAAGCAAATGCCCATGATTATACGAAGGTTTTGTTTGGTGAGGCAAATGTTTATCGAGCAGGTACCGTGGGTACTGTTGCGGATAAAACTGCTTTTGGTTTTGTTCGTGGTTATTTTGAAGATAAAGGGATAAAGATGCCTAGGGTGGCAGAGATAGAAAGATTAGCTATAGGTTGTACGGGAGTTAAGAGAACAACTGGGCAACATCCTGGTGGAATTGTTGTAGTGCCAGGATATATGGATATATTTGATTTTACGCCATATCAGTATCCTGCGGATGATCCAAATAGTAGATGGTATACAACACATTTTGAATATCATGCTATTGACCAAGATTTACTTAAATTAGATATTCTAGCACACGATGATCCAACAATGTTAAAGTATTTAACTGATTTAAGTAAAATGAAAATTGAAGATATACCGATGGATGATAAGGATGTGTTTAGTTTATTTTCTTCACCTAAGGCTTTAGGTGTTACTAAAGAAGAAATAATGTGTGAAACTGGGACACTTGGTTTACCAGAGACAGGAACTAAGTTTGTTATTAATATGTTAGTGGAAACTAGACCTTCAACATTTGGTGAACTTGTTAAAGTATCAGGTTTATCGCATGGTACTGATGTTTGGGCAAATAATGCACAAGAATTAATTAGGAATAATGTTGTTCCTTTTAAAGAAGTAATAGGTTGTCGTGATGATATTATGGTTTATTTAATTAATCAAGGTATTGAACCGGGAACTGCTTTTAAAATTATGGAGTTTGTGCGTAAAGGGAAACCATCTAAAGATCCTGAAGGTTGGAAGAATTGGGAAAAAATATTAAAAGAAGGAAATATAGCTGATTGGTATATTGAATCTTGTAGAAAAATTAAATACATGTTCCCAAAGGCCCATGCTACAGCGTATTGTATGATGTGTTGTCGTGTTGCTTGGTTTAAAGTTCATATGCCAATTTATTACTATGCTACTTATTTTTCTGTAAGGTGCTTTGATTTTGATATTGAAACTATGATAAAGGGATATAATTCGATTAAAGAGAAAATTATAGAATTAAATAATAAGGGATATGATCGAACAAATAAGGAAGATAATATTTTAGATGTTTTAGCATCAGCACTGGAAATGACGGCTCGTGGCTTTAATTTTGGGCACTTAGATTTATATAAGTCTCATGCTAAGAGATTTATTATTGATGAGGATGGTAAAACTTTGATACCACCATTTAGGACAATAGATGGTTTGGGGGATGTTGTTGCTAATAATATATATGAGGAAGCTAAGAAAAAACCATTTATTAGTATTGAAGATTTTGCAAATAGATGTAAAGTATCTACAACTTTGGTTGATAAAATGAGAATGATGGGTATTTTAAAAGATATGCCTGAGACAAGTCAATTAACTTTATTTTAAATATTTTTTGACATAGTAAATGTGGTGTATTGTAACAAAAATGATATTACTAGCAATAGCAATATTTAGACTCCACATGCCAATTTTCATCAGAGAACAAATGAATAGAAGACTAGTTCTAATAATGGCTCCGAATAAGGTGCCATACATTGCACATTTTGCTTTGTTCATGGCTTGTAAAGTAGTTGTTAAGGGACTTTGAATATAGTGTAAAATAAAAAATGGGGCAAGAAATTTAATGTAATTTATTCCTAAATTAGTGTGGTAGATTAGTTTTAATGGAATATGTGGAATAAAAATAAAAATTAGTGTAACAGGTAATCCAATTAATAAAGAAAAGAAGATTGCCTGTTTTATTTTGGATTTAGCATAAGTAATATTATTATTTGCAAAACTATTACTGACAACTGGTAGTAAAGCATTTGAAATAGCATAGGAAAAGAATGATGGTAAGAGTATTAAGGGTAAGACATAACCATTGATAATACCATACTCTAAAGTAATAAATTTAGAGCTATATCCTACTAAGGTAAGACCATAAGTTAGTGTAATTGGTTCTAAGAATGAAGAGATAGTACCAATTAGTCTAGACCCAGTCGAAGGAATGCCGATGCTTAAAACATCATGCATGCATTCTTTATTGTATTTAAAATCTTGTTTTTTAATTTTGACATTTTTTGGAATGAAGAAGAGGAGGGTAATAATAGAAGTGAATTCGCTTATAATATTTATTAAGACAACTCCTGTTATGGCAATTTCTAGACTTATTTTTAAAAGATTAGGAATAAAGAAGGCTGTTAGAAGGAGTCTTACTAATTGTTCAATAATATTTGATACAACATAGGGAAACATTTTTTGTTTTCCAAAGAAATATCCACGCATTAAATCAGATAATGTTATGCAAGGTAGAGTTAAACCAATGGCCATGATAGGATAATAAATTTGTTTATTATGAAGTAGGTAATTAGAGATAACTGGGGCTATAATAAATAAAATTATCATGAGAAATAAGTTAAATAAAAGAATTGTAGGAATAATTGATAAGACTAATTTTTGGTTATTTTTTTTTTGTTCACTTACTAGTTTGGATAAAGAGGTTGTAACACCCATATTGCCTAAAGTAATAAAAAGGACAAAGGTTGGTAATACTAACATATATAAGCCAATTCCTTCAGTGCCAACAACTCTTGTTAATATTATTCTAATAACCATAGCCATGATTTTGGAAATAAAACCACCTATAATGAGAATGAGTGTAGATTTTATAAATTTATTTTTTTTCAATGAAATCACCTAATTTATTTTATGTTAAAGTATTTAAAATAGAAAAGGAGTTGTTTTTTTTAAAAATATGTGATAAACTAACTACATGATTTTATTCGAGGTGATTACTATGTTTAATTTATTAGTAAGATTATTAACAAAAATTTCTCGACCGAGTTTTGATGTATAAAGTTACGAATATAATAAAAAAATAGGGAGAGAGAATATATGAAAAATGATGTTTTGAAATTATTAGATGAAAAAAATATAAAATATGAGATTGTAGAGCATGAAGTTGTGCATACAATGGAAGATATGGAAAAGTTGGGTTTATTAGATAAAGGTTATGTTTGTAAGAATTTATTTTTAAGAAATGCCAATGGTAAGGAGCATTATGTTGTATCATGCCACTACAAAAAAGATGTGCACATGGATGATTTGAAAGAAAAATTAGGAAGCAGTCGTTTAAGTTTTGGTTCTGCTGATAGATTAGAAAAATATTTAAAATTAGAGAATGGTTATGTTTCACCATTTGGTGTTATTAATGATGAATCTAAATCAGTTAAGTTTGTTTTTGATAAGGATGTAGTGGGTCAAAGTAAAGTTGGGTTCCATCCAAATACTAATACGGCTACAGTATTTTTAGATTTTAAAGATGTTAAAAAAATTATAGAAGAACATGGTAATGAAGTAATAATTATTGATGTTGATAAGAAAAAAGAAGAAGCAAAAGAAAATGGTAAAAAATTAGTACAATCAATTACTTCAAGGGATGTTGATTTTGCTCAATGGTATACTGATGTTGTTAAGGAAGCTAGATTATGTGATTATACAAGTGTTAAGGGTTGTATGATTTATATGCCAAATGGGTATGCTATTTGGGAAAACATTAGAAATGATTTGGATAGAAGATTTAAAGAAACAGGGGTAGAGAATGTTTATTTGCCAGTTTTAATTCCTGAGTCGTTACTTCAAAAAGAAGGCGATCATGTTAAGGGATTTGCTCCTGAAGTTGCTTGGGTTACTGAAGGTGGATGTGAAAAGCTGGAAGAAAGACTTTGTATTAGGCCAACCTCCGAGGTTTTATTCTGTGATCATTGGCAAAAGGATGTCCATTCTTATCGTGATTTACCTAAGGTATATAATCAATGGAATTCTGTATTAAGATGGGAAAAAACAACTAGACCATTCCTTCGTTCAAGAGAGTTCTTGTGGCAAGAGGGACATACAATTCATGCTACCGCTAAAGAAGGAAGAGAAAGAACATTACTTATGTTAAAAGTCTATGAAGATTTACTTACGGAATCACTTGCTATTCCATTAGTAGTTGGAAGAAAGACTGATAGTGAGAAATTTGCGGGAGCAGAGGAGACTTATACTGTTGAAGCAATGATGCATGATGGTAAGGCTTTACAGTCTGGTACTAGTCATTATTTTGGTAATGGTTTTGCTAGTGCCTTTGATATTAAGTTTTTAAATAAAGATAATAAGTTGGAGAGTCCTTATCAAACTTCATGGGGATTATCTACTAGAACTATCGGGGCTTTGATTATGGTTCATGGTGATGATTCAGGTTTGGTTCTACCACCTAGAATTGCTCCTACACAAGCTATGATTATTCCAATTAGTAATAAGAGTGAGGTAATTGATAAAGCTAATTATTTACTCGGTGAATTAAAGAAAAATGGTATTAGAGTTAATATTGATTTGAGTGATAAGACTCCAGGATGGAAGTTTAGCGAACAAGAGAAATTAGGTATTCCAGTTAGAATTGAGATAGGGCCTAGAGATTTAGAGAATAATGAGGTTATTGTTGTTAGAAGAGATAATCGTGAGAAGATTAAGGTAAGTATTGAGAGTCTTTGTGATGAGTTACCTCAAATACTTGAAACAATACAAAAAGATATGTATAATAGAGCTAAAGATTTCTTAGATTCACATATTGATAGTGCTACAACTATGGATGAAATGATCGATAAGTTTAATAAAAAACGTGGTTTTATTAAGGCTATGTGGTGTGGTGATGAGAATTGTGAGGACGAAATTAAATATAGAACTGGTGGAGCTGGTAGTAGATGTATTCCATTTAACGAGGAGCATTTAGCCGATACTTGTATTTTCTGTGGTAAACCTGCTAAACATATGGTTTACTGGGGCAAGTCATATTAATAAATTATTAAACTTCAGGTTAATAACTGGAGTTTTTTTCTTTTTGTTTTGCTATTGCTTTTTAGTTCTTTAGATAAAAATATTAAAAAAAAGTATTGCAATAGTAACTAACTTATGCTATTATTTATACATAAGAATAGCAGAAGTGAGGTGTTTAAAATGAATAGAATAAATTACATAACGCAAACCTTTGTATGGGGGGGGGCAGTTTAAATATTCTATTATTTTAAATACTAAAAAAATAAATATATGTAATAAACTAACTAATATTAGTACTTTTTAAGTGCTAGTTTTTAGTTAGTTTTTTTGCTATTTAATTATAGAAAAGAGGAGTTAAACTATGAATAAATTAAAAGAAAGAATACCACTTAAATATTTATATGTATTAAGTGCTTGTATAGCTATATTATTATCAGTAGGATTATATTATACATATGCAATGTTTACCGCGAATGTAAGTTCAGGTAATGTTGTAAATATGGATACTACTATTACATATAAGTTTGATATAAATGGTACACAAAATATTCATGTAGGAAAGAGTAGTGTTGCTAGTTTTAATGTACTTGTAACTAATACAACAAGTGGTAGTATCCATTATGAAATATATTATAGTACTAATAATGAATTAACTGATGTAATAATAGGAGAAGTAGTAGAAGATAAAACAGTTACTACGATAGCTCCAAATACAAGTGGAGTATTAGAAAAAGATAAAAGTATTACAGTACCTTTAGTAATAGCCAATAATAGTGATAATGATATAGATGTAGTAGTAGGTTTAGTTTCTGGTTTTGTAGGTAATACAATAACTTATGGAACTAATAATTATCCTAAAGGTACTAATATAACTAATACTTATAATTTAAGTGATATAAAGAGTAGTTGTGAAGGACAAATAGGAGATACTAGTAATTGTATTGAGAAAATAGAAAATGGTAAAAAGAATTATTACTGTTTAAGTAAGAGTGAAGATTTAGTAGAAGATCCAACTGGGGCAAATAGACCAGTTCTAGCAGAAGGAATGATACCAATAACATATGATGGATCTAAATGGGTAAAAGCAGATGAATATGGAGCATATAACAATTGGTATGATTATGATAATCAAAAATGGGCTAATGCTGTTATGGTAACATCTTCAAAAAGAGATACTTATATGAATGCTGGTATTGGTACTGAAGTTAAAGAAGCAGACATATTAGCATATTATGTATGGATACCAAGATATAAATATAAATTATTTAATGCTACATATGCGCATGATACAACGGAACAATTAATTGAAGTAACTTTTGAAAACGGGACAAGTACTACAGGAAATGTAACATGTACATATACATCAAACGGAAAAGAAACATGCACAAATAAAAGTGATGGTAATTGGTATACACATCCAGCATTTACCATGATAAATGCAAGTGGTAATAAGACAGAATTAAAAGGAATATGGGTAGCAAAATTTGAAGTATCTGGTAGTACTACAGCTCCTAGAGTAAAACCAGGAGTGTCATCTTCATTAAATATAACAGTAGCTAATATGTATAGTACTGGGAAACTATTTAGGTCAACAAATTATTTGACTATAAATGGAGCAAATGAATCTGATTCTCATATGATGAAAAATATTGAATGGGGAGCAGTAGCATATTTAAAACAAAGTAATTATGGATTAGGAATAACAGATATAACAATAAATGATTCTGGTTCTTATACTGGTGGAGGTACAGGAACAAGTTATAAAACAAATATAGGACAATCTACAACAGGTAATATTACTGGAGTGTATGATATGTCAGGTGGAGCATTTGAATATGTAATGGGAAATTATAATAAAATAGCAGGAGATTCAGGATTATATGTTAGTGGAGTACCAGCAGAACATATAGATATATATTCAGGGACAGACGTAAATGCAAGTCATTTAGGAGATGCAACAGGAGAAACTTCTGGCTGGTATAATGATGATTCTAGCTTTGTTAATTCCTCTTACCCTTGGTTTATGCGCGGGGACGACTGTCGTTATGAGGATGATGCTGGTGTGTTCAGCTTCCACGTCTTCGATTTTTATGCTAACCACTACTACGGGTTTCGTGTGGTGCTCTCCGTTACTGGTACATAGTTTGATTGAAAAAAATATGACAAATTTTGACATTTGTGATATTTTTCTTTTACTAAAATGATTTATGATGTTATAATTGAATTAACAGTTATAGGAAGTAAGAGGTGTTTTATGGAACTGATTAGAGTAAAAGATGTTCAAAAAACGTACCGTAATGGAGTAGTTGGACTTTACGATTTTAGTGTCAATATACCTAAGGGAGATTTTGTCTTTGTTATTGGGGCTTCTGGAAGCGGAAAGAGTACATTTATTAAAATGCTTTATCGTGAAGAGAAACCTGATAAGGGTAGTATTTATATTGGTGGTATTGATGTTGCTAGATTAAAGAATAGAAAAGTATATAAATTAAGAAGAAAATTAGGTGTTGTTTTCCAAGATTTTAAATTGTTACCAAAATTAACTGTTTATGAAAATGTGGCTTTTGCTTTGGAGGTATTTGCTCTTGATAAGAAGGTTGTTTATAAACAGGTTATGAAGGTATTAGACTTGGTTGGTTTAAAGGGTAAAGCTAGGCAATATCCAAACCAATTAGCAGGTGGAGAACAACAAAGGGTAGCTATTGCAAGAGCTATTGTAAATGAACCAAAGCTTCTTTTATGTGATGAGCCGACTGGAAACTTAGATCCTAATACTAGTATGGAAATTATGAAGGTGTTAGAGGATATTAATAAGATGGGTACAACAATAATTATGGCCACACATGATAGGGAAATAGTTAATCGTATGAAGAGAAGGGTTTTATATATTGAGTCGGGCAAACTAGTTAAAGATTATGAGAAAGGAACTTATTATGATGAAGGTGTTAAGAAGGTTTAATCGTAATGTACGTGATGCTTTTAAGAGCGTTATTCGTAATTTTAGTTTGTCTATTGCT
The DNA here is from genome assembly GCA_905199855.1 of uncultured Clostridium sp. Taxonomy (GTDB): domain Bacteria; phylum Bacillota_I; class Bacilli_A; order RF39; family UBA660; genus CAG-762. The sequence continues at coordinate 13,454 of CAJKHY010000005.1, read as the reverse complement.
TCAATATCGTGTATTACAATTACTTTAATTGTGGTTTCAACTTCTATTATTATGTCTTTTAATGTGGATAATTTTACTAATTCTATTAAAAAAGATGTTACGGTAGTGGTTTATTTGGATGGCTCTGTTGATGGAGAGAAGAGAAATACTATTGAAGAAGAAATTAAAAAAACTAAAAATATAGCTAGTATGGAGTTTAAATCTAAAGAGAAAACGGCTGAAGAATTCAAGAATGAGAGTGAAGTAATTGGAGCGTTTTTGGAAACTTTAGGTGAAGGCGAAAATCCATTATTGGATAGTTATATGATTAAGGTAAAAGATATTGATACAATTAAGAAAACAGTTGATATGATTAAAAAAATAGATGGTGTTGATACTGTTAATTATGGTGAGGATATTGTCGAACAACTAATTGTGGTTTTTGATACTATATCTAAGATATCAATAGGTACCGTTATTGCTTTAGTTTTAGTTACGGCTTTTCTAATATCTAATACAATTAAGTTAACTATTTCTTCAAGAAAGACGGAAATAGAAATTATGAGACTTGTTGGAGCTTCTAATTCTTCTATTAGAATACCTTTTGTGATTGAAGGTTTATTTTTGGGATTATTAGGTTCTATCATTCCTATTATTGCTACAATATATGGATATAATTCCTTATACACATTCTTTGATGGAAAGCTATTTAATTCATCTTTAGCTAAGTTAATTAAACCATCACCTTTTGTTTATACTACATCTGGGATTCTTATTTTAATTGGAATATTGGTAGGTATGATAGGAAGTTATCGTGCTGTTAGAAAGTATTTAAAGATATAAACTGGTTTTCCAGTTTTTCTTCTAGGAGGTAATAGTATGAAAAAAACAATATTTTTAGGTATTATAATTCTTTCTTTGTTATGTGGTGTTATAGTTGGTTATTTCTTTGTTACGGGTGGAGAGAAAGTTTTAGAAAAAAAAGATATTTTAGTTTATCAAAGTGAACTTGAGAATAAATTTACTAGTTATGGATATACCATTGATGAACCAAATATTATTTTAAATCCTTATGAGATATCTCCACTTACTGCTTTAGTGATGTTTGAAACTAGTGATTATGTATCTCCTACGGTAACAGTTGTTGGTAAAAGCGAGAAGACTACATATATTCATACTTTTAAGGAGAGTAAGACTCATTATTTGGAAATATTGGGTTTATATCCTGATTATAATAATGAGGTAATTATTAGTTATGGGGATGTTACTAAGAAAATATATATTCAAACTGGTAAATTACCTAATGATTTTGTAACGCCAAGTAGCATTTATAAAGTTGAGGATAAATTAAATAATGAATTATATTTTTATACACCATCTTCTCGTGGTTATACATGTGCTTATGATATAAATGGGGATGTTAGATGGTATTTAACTGAGAATTTTATATGGGAAATTAATAGACTTAGGAATGGTAATTTACTACTTAGTACTGATAAGCTTATTAATAATCCTTATTATATGACGGGGCTTTATGAGATGGATATGCTTGGTAAGATATATTTTGAATATAATATAGATGGGGGATATCATCATGATTATTTTGAGATGCCTAGTGGTAATATTTTAGTTTTATCTAATAATTTTGCTAATGGTACGGTTGAAGATTATATTGTTGAACTTGATTTAAAGGATGGTAGTATTGTTAAGAAGTTTGATTTAACTGATATTTTGCCGATGGATGAGGGAGAAAGTGAAAATTTTACAACGTATGATTGGTTTCATAATAATTCGATTTGGTATGATGAGAAGACTAATTCAATTACTTTATCAGGTAGACATATAGATGCTGTTATTAATATATCTTATGATACGGGAAAACTTAATTGGATAATTGGAGATTCTACTAATTATAGTAGTGAATGGCAAAAGTATTTCTTTAAGCCAATAGGAGACAATTTTGAGTGGCAATGGAGTCAACATTCGGCTAAGATTACTCCAGAGGGCTATGTGTTTATTTTTGATAATGGTAATAATAAGAGTAAAATTAAGGAAGATTATGTTGATGCTTCTAATTCTTATTCAAGAGGAGTAATTTATAAGATAGATACTATTAATATGACTATTGAACAAATATGGGAATATGGTAAGGAAAGAGGCAGTGATTTTTATTCTCCTTATATATCTAATGTTTTATATTTAGAAGAAAATCACTTTGTAGTGCATTCTGGTGGTATTGTTAAGGTAAATGGTATACCATATAATTATCCTGCTGGTTTAAGTAATGAGGATGTTAGTTTGAAATCTGATACGGTAGAATTACTTAATAATGAAGTTATTTATGAACTTGTACTTCCTACAAATAATTACAGGGTAAGGAAAATGGAGATGTATTCTAATAGTGAATATAAACAAGGTATTGGTGTTAGATTAGGTAGTATTAGTAAGACAGAGGAATCTAATAAACATACAATTATAGTAAAGAGTAAGGATATAGATAATAATTATAATAAACATAATATTACTTTTGATAAAGAAGTTGATAGGTTAGTTTTTAGTGGGACATTTTTAAAAGATGATAAGGTTAAGATAATATTAGATAAGTTTCTTGGTAAAAAGGAATATGATGTAATAGTGAGAAAGAGACCTTATACGGCAATGTGTGTTGATGTGTTTACGGATAAGGAAGAAAAAGATGGTATTAAGGTTACTAAGTATATAAATAATACTGGTTTAAATGGTAAATATTTAATATATGTAAGTATTAATGGAACAATTTATAAAACTAATAAATATGTTGAATTTTAATGTAAAGTGTAGTAGAATAAAGTTATGGAGGGAATATATTATATGAATGATGTTTTAGAAAAAACAGAAGAGAAGATGGTTAAGGCAATAGATTCTTTGGAATCAAAGTTTGTGAATGTTAGAGCAGGAAGAGCTAATCCTAATATGTTAGATGGTGTTATGGTAGAATATTATGGAACGCCAACTCCAATTAAGAGTTTAGCAAATATTTCGGTTCCTGAAGCTAGGCAACTTGTAATTAAACCATTTGATAGAAGTTGTTTATCGGCAATAGAGAAGGCTATTTTTGAGGCTAATTTAGGAGTAACTCCAAATAATAATGGAGAGGTAGTATTTATTGTTATACCTGCGCTTACTGAAGATAGAAGAAAAGAATTAGTTAAACAAGTTAAGTCTTTGGCTGAAGAGGCTAAAATTGCTTTAAGAAATATAAGACAAGATGCTAATGGAGTTTTAAAGAATTTAAAGTTACCTGAGGATGAGGAGAAGAAGGGTAATGAAGAAGTGCAAGATTTAATTAATGAGTATAATAAAATAGTAGAAAATAAGTTAAAAGAAAAAGAAAATGAACTTATGAGTATATAATAATTGGAGGGTTTATGGGAGAAAGAAAGGTTTATATACCTAGTATGGATGAAATTAGTGCTATGCAAAGTATAGTTAATGATAATACTATTGGTAGTCGTGGTAGTGTATATAATTATTGCTTAGCAAAGAGAATTGAATATATTGTTTTTAATGGTGGATTAGAATGTGTTAGTGATGAAATAAGAAATGATAGGGAAATAGCTAAGAAGGTACTTAGATTTTGTCCTAATGATTTGATTTTCTATTATAATGATTTTGAATTAGCGAAAGAGGTTATAGGGAATATTTATCATAATGATGTTAGAAGTGGAATTGATTATATTAATTTAACTTCTTGTCGTATGCAAAATAGTCCTGAATTTGTTCATTATATTGTTACTTATTTAGCTGAATATTTAAATAAATATCCTGATTATCGTTTTAATTATGTAGATAATAAGTTATTAAATACTCTTTTTAGTGGTAATATATTAGATAATTTTGATATAAATGGTTTGAGTTATAGGAAGAGAGTTGAATTTTTTGAGGCTTTATCTATGATAGAACCAGCATATATTTTAAAGACAGATAAGAAGTATTATGATCATTATAGGGTGTTTGTTGATGAGATGATAGATACTTGTTATGCTAATCATTTGGTTAATTCAATTATTGCTTATGCTAATAGATATGGTATTAGTAGTATAAATAATAATGTAGATATACTTAATTCTAATAATGATAATTGTAAGAAATTAGTTAAGTTTTTAAAAGAAAGAAAATAACTTTTAATTGTTCGACATTAAAAGTTTTTTTGATTTTCTATGTGTCAATTATTTTTAAGATAAAAATATCATGTATATTGTTAATATAAATACTATTTAAGTTTAAAAAAAATTAAAAAAATTGTAAAAAGGTATTGCATAATATCTTTTTTTTTGCTATGATTATTAGTGTAAAGGAGGATAGAAAAAATGAACGAGAATAACGGAGGAAAGGGACTATTTTATGGTGTCATTGGTGTTGCAACACTAATAGTAGCTATTATTGGTGCAACATTTGCATGGTTTACAGCTACTGCTGCTGGTGATCAAAAGACTATTGTTACATCAGGTAATTTAGTTATCGAATATACTGATAGCACTACTTTAGTAGCAACTAATTTAAAACCAGCAACTGAAGATCAAGTAAAAGCTGCATATGCTAATAACAAATGTGCTCATACTGGTGATGTTGCAGACATTCAAAATAATGAATCAGTTTGTTCTGTATATCAATTTACTGTAAATAACACAGGTTCTTTATATGCTAAATTAACTGCTACATTAAAAGATTTTGCTGTTAGTGCAGTGGATGGTAGAAATGTAAATACTGGTGTTACTGGTGATACAGGAGAAACTGCTGTTACTACTACTCAAGAAAAGACTAACAAGCATTTTAAATATGCTGTTGTAAATACTGCTCCAGGAACTGCTGTAGGTACATTTACCGGTGCTGCTTTAGCTGATGGTGGCAATGTTGCTTTAGCAAGTAGTACATTAGCTCCTAATGTTAGTACAACTCAATATATTATTGTTTGGTTAGATTCAAATGCTAACAATAGTTATCAAGCTGTAAGCGTTAGTGCTACAGTTGATGTAACTGCTGTTCAAACTAATCAACAATAATTAGAAAAGTTAAAAAAAATGTAAAAAAGGTATTGCATAATATCTTTTTTTTTGCTATGATTATTAATGTAAAGGAGGATTGAAAACATGAACGAAAATAATAATGGAGGAAAGGGACTATTTTATGGCGTTATTGGTGTTGCAACACTAATAGTAGCTATTATTGGTGCAACATTCGCATGGTTTACAGCCACTGCTGGTGGAGAAACTAAAACAGTTGTTAAAACTGGTACATTAAGTATTGAATATGTTTCTTCTGGTGCAGGTGCAGGTAGAGTTCTTGATGCAAGTAACTTAAAACCAGCTACTACTGATCAAGTATTAGCGGCTTATCAAGCTGGAGACTGTAAGTTTGCAGGCGATGAAGCTGGTGCAACTGAAACAATTTGTGCTTTTGCAAAAGTTACTGTAAAAAATACTGGTACTTTATATGCTAACATTAATGCTGACTTTAATATTACAAAAAATGAATATAAAGATAACAAATTAATGCATTCAGTATTTAAAACTACTCCTGCAACTTTAACTGGTAGTCCTGTAGGCTCTACTGTAACATTACCTTCAACTCAAGCATTGGCACCTCAAGCTACTGATAGTTTTGTCGTTTTATTATGGTTAGATCAAACTGCTGTTAATACTGGAGAAAATAGTAATGCTAACAGAACATTTACTGCTGGTATTGATGTACAAGCTGTTCAAACTAATCAACAATAATTTTGTTAAAGTTATTTAAAAAAACATTAATCTCATATTGATATATGAGATTTTTTGTTGTATAATGATTATGAGAATAGATAGGAGTGTATAAATGTGGGTATAGTTGTAGGAAATTTTAATGATGTTGTTAGCAGAGCAAGGCATTATAAAGTTAAAGTAATTAGCAGAAAGAAGAAGCCCATTCAATATATTGTCGGTATTTTATCTTATGCATTGTTTATATTTTTACTTTTAATTGGTGTTACTTTACTTATATATTTTGTGAGTATTAAAATTAAACAAAGTAAAGGAGATTATTCAGCTCCTACATTTAATGGATATGTGGTACTTACTGGTAGTATGATTCCTGAAATTATGGAGAAAGATGTTGTTATTACTAAAAAAATTCCTGCTGAAAATCTTAAAGTTCGTGATATAATAACATTTGCTTCTAGTGATCCACGTTGGAAAGGGACTATTATAACTCATAGAATTATTGAAAAATATAAGTTAAATGATGGTACTTATGAGTTTAGATCTAAGGGTGATAATAATAATGTAGCTGATGATGCTTTAGTACAACAAGAAAATATTCTTGGTAAAGTAATACTTACTATACCAAAATTGGGTTATTTACAAATGTTTTTAGCCACTAAAAGTGGTTGGATAATAGGTATATTAATACCATGTTTATGTGTAATATCTTATGATATATTAAAATTATTTAAAGTCGTTGGGCGTAAAGCCGGGAAAAGAATTAGTAAAAAGAAGGTGACTTATGTCAAGTGAATTTAGAGTTAAAAGAATTAAAAATGATAATATTACTGTTGAAGAAGAAAAAGATGGTAAAAAAAATTGGCTCTTTCTTTTTTGGAGGAAATATGGTAATATATTCAGTATGATTCTTATTTTCTTAGCCATTACTTCATTTACAGTTGGTATTGGTATAGCACTATCACATTTTTTTGATAATGCTAATAAAAAAGTTGATGTTGAAATTAAGACTGTTGTTGAGTATTACAATGAAGATGGTAAGTTACTTTTTGAAAATACTTATCCTATGAGTGAAAAAGAAGCTGATATTATATATAACAATAAAGATGCTACTGAGGCAGAATTTGTTATTAAAAATATGTCTAGTATGGATATTAGATGTAGAATAGGATTAGAGAAGACTAAGAATACTACGATGGAAACTAATAAGTTAAATTATAAACTTATTAAGAATGGTGAGCCTTTAAAGAGTAAGAGTTTAAATTATACTAAGAAGATACCTGAAGCAGAGTTATTAGTGTTTGATATGAAACCAGCAGAGAGTGATAAGTTTGCACTTAGATTGTGGTTGGATGAGAGTGCAGATAATTCATATCAAGATAAAATTTTTGAAGGTAAGATTAAAGTATATTTTGAATATAAGAAAAAATAATAGGAGGGTTTATGATTAGGGGGCAAATATTTAAAATTGGGGTTGAATTAGTGTTTACTTTTGTTATATCAATAGTATGGTTAGATGTGATTAAAGGTAATGATGAAGAAACTAATAAGCTTATGTCCATTAATAATGAAATTACTTTAAAAGAGACTATTAATAATAAAGATTTATATTTAGTTAGTGATAATAGTGATGTTAATGGAATAGAGAATAATATTATTACAATTACTAATAATATGAATGAAGATACTAGTTGTAATTTAATAATGTTAATTGATAAGAAGTCTTTAGTAGATATTAGTTATTTAAGGTATAAAATAAATGATGAAGTTAAGTGTTTAGATAATCTTATATATGAAGATAATGCTAATTATTATTATTTAATTGATGAATTTGATCTTAAAGCTAATGAAAATATAAATGAATATTATGCTATATGGTTAAGTGATGAATATAAAGATGTATTTAACAATAATACTTTAACATATAAGATGATTGTGGATACTAATGTATAAGATTTATGTATAATATTTTGTTTTGGAAGCGGAGCAGTAGTATAGTTTTTAAATATTAGAAAAACTAAATATACTTAATATTGTTATTTAGTAGGAAAGATGTAATTAATTTGTCGAGTGATAATTATTCTATATGAATTAGATTTAAATATTATGTATTAGGTGATACTATGATACATAATATTTTTGATTATAAGGGATTAAGCAATGATGAAGTAATTTATAGTAGAAAAAAATTTGGTAGTAATATAATTAATAAGAGAAATACTAATAGTTTTTTTAAGTTATTTTTGGAATCTTTAGGTGATCCTATTATTAAAATTCTTTTAATTGCTTTAGGTATTAAAATGGTATTCTTAATTAAGAGTTTTGATATTTATGAGACACTGGGTATTGTTATTGCTATATTTGTAGCATCATTTATATCAACGTTATCAGAGTATGGTAGCGAAAAAGCTTTTCAAAAATTGGAAAGTGATGCTTCTAAAATTAAAACTAAAGTATTAAGAGAGGGTAAAATACTAGAGATTTATGTGGATGAGGTCGTAGTAGGGGATTTGATTATTTTAACTACTGGGGATAAAATACCTGCCGATGGTATTATTATTGAGGGGATGCTTAGTGTTGACGAATCTATAATTAATGGTGAGGCTAAAGAGACATATAAGAATACTAGTAGTGCTAATAATAAAGTATATCGTGGGACAATAGTATGTTCTAATGAAGCAATCGTTAAAGTTACTAATATTGGAAGTGATACTTTTTATGGAAAAATAGCTCTTGAAATACAAGAAAAAGAAACACCATCGCCCCTTAAGATTAGACTTACTAAGTTAGCTAAATTAATTAGTAAAATAGGTTATTTAGGGGCTGTGTTAATATCTTTATCATATTTGTTTTCAGTAATTGTTATTGATAATAATTTTGAATATAGTAAAATAATTGCAACATTATCTAATTTTTCTATTATGTTTGGTTATATTCTTTATGCTCTTACTTTAAGTGTTACTATTATTGTAGTTTCTGTACCAGAGGGATTACCTTTAATGATTACTTTAGTATTATCTTCTAATATGAAAACTATGCTTAAGAACAATGTTTTAGTTAGAAAACTTGTTGGTATAGAGACTGCGGGTAGTTTAAATATTTTATTTACTGATAAAACAGGAACAATTACAAAAGGCAAACTAGAAGTAGTAGGAATTATAACTCCAGACAATTATGAGTTTAACAATGTTATGGAAATGAAAAAATATAATAAATATTATGATTTAGTATATAAGAGTTTGGTTTATAATAATGAATCAACTTATGATAATGTTAGAAATACTGTTGTTTCAGGTAATATTACTGATAGAGCACTTTTAAATTATATTAAGGGCATTAAAGATAGTAGAGTTAAAATAATTGATAAAGTACTTTTTTCTAGTGAGAATAAATATTCTATGACAATTATTGATGTTGGAGAGAAGATTAAGTTAGTAAAAGGGGCTCCAGAGGTGATAATTAAATGTTGTAATAGTTATTATGATGTTAATTTAAATAGACGAATGTTTATTAGTAAACGGGAAGTGGAAAATAAAATTAATAATTATGTATCTAATGGATATCGGGTAATAGCATTAGCTACTTCTAATAGAGTATTAAATAAAGAAATAGATAATTTAACTTATTTGGGTTTAATTATTATTAAAGATGAGGTTAGAAAAGAAGCAATTGAAGGTCTTAAGTTGGTTAGTGAGGCAGGAATTCAAACAGTTATGATTACTGGAGATAATTTAAAAACCGCGGTTTCTATTGGAAAAGAAATAGGACTTATTAAAAGTGAAAATGATTTGGTAATGACCAGTGAAGAAATAAATAAATTAAGTGATTTTGAAATAAAGAAAATGTTACCTCATTTAAAAGTTATAGCTCGTAGTTTACCACAAGATAAGAGTAGATTAGTAAGAATAAGTAAGGAACTTAATTTAGTTGTTGGAATGACGGGAGATGGGGTTAATGATGCTCCTGCTTTGAAAAAAGCAGATGTTGGTTTTGCTATGGGAAGTGGGACTGAAGTAGCAAAAGAGGCTTCTAATGTAGTTATATTAGATGATAACTTTTTATCTATTGCAAAGGCAATATTATATGGTAGAACAATATTTAAGAGTATTAGAAAGTTTATAATATTCCAACTTACAGTTAATTTATGTGCAATAAGTGTTTCATTAATTGGACCTTTTATTGGAATATATGAACCAGTTACAGTAATTCAAATGCTTTGGATAAATATGGTTATGGATACTTTAGCCGCTTTAGCATTTGCTTATGAACCAGCTTTGGTTGAGTATATGAAGGAAAAGCCAAAAAGAAAAGATGAAAATGTTGTCAATGGATATATGTTTAATCAAATAATTGCTAACGGCTTATATATTGCGGTTTTATGCTTAGTATTTTTAAAGACTAATTTATTTAGAGGAATTTATGAAACTAATGAGACTTTAATGACAGCATTTTTTGGTTTATTTATTTTTGCTTCATTATTTAATAGTTTTAATGCCAGAACAACAAGGGTTAATATTTTATCTAATATAATTAAGAATAAAGCTTTTATCGTGGTTATATCTTTGGTTATTATTATTCAAATATACTTAATTTATTATGGTGGTGGTTTATTTAGAACTATCGGGCTTAATTTAGAAGAATTTTTGGTCATGTTACTTATTTCTTTAACTGTAATACCATTTGATTTTATAAGAAAAATGATACTTAAATTACTTAATAAAAAAAGAGAAATATAGTTAAATTAATATTATGAATTAAAACAGCGTAGCAAAAGAATAAAAAAATTAAAAAAAATATTTGCAAAAGTTAAATTTTATGATAAACTATTGTTAGTTATTTAAAAGCGATGAGGAAGAGGAGTAAATTAAGTTTGTTTTGTAGAGAGTTCTTGTTTGGTGAAAAAGAATAAATAAATTAATTGAAGGTAGCTTCTGTAGTTAATATCTAAAGAAAAAGGATATTACGCGTAAATGCGTTAAAGTTATAAGGTAATATTATATTACAAAATAAGGTGGTACCACGAGATTTCGTCCTTTGGATGGAATCTTTTTTAATGAAAGGAAGATTTTTATGTTAGAAACAAAGTATAATCATGAAGAAGTAGAGAAAGGAAAATATGATTTTTGGTTAAAAAATGATTATTTTAAAGCTGGAGATCTATCTAAAGAACCATTTACAATAGTTATTCCTCCTCCTAATGTTACTGGAAAATTACATTTAGGACATGCATGGGATACAACGATACAAGATATTATTATTAGATATAAAAGAATGCAAGGATTTGATGCACTATGGCTTCCTGGTATGGATCATGCAGGAATTGCTACACAAGCAAAAGTTGATGCAAAATTAAAACAAATGGGCTTTAATCCTAGAGAGATGGACCGTGATACATGGCTTAATTATGCATGGGACTGGAAAAAAGAGTATAGTGAGAATATAAGACTTCAATGGGCAAAGTTAGGACTTAGTCTTGATTATGATAAAGAAAGATTTACTTTAGATGAGGGTTTATCTAATGCTGTAAAACATGTTTTTATTACGTTATATAATAAAGGTCTAATTTACCGTGGTGAGAGGATAATTAACTGGGATCCTTATACAATGACCGCTTTATCTAATGAAGAAGTAGAATATAAAGATGTTGAAGGAGCGTTTTATCATATTAAGTATTTTGTAGAAGGAACGAATGATTATTTAGAAGTTGCTACGACAAGGCCTGAGACTCTTTTTGGAGATGTCGCGGTCGCGGTTAATCCTAATGATAAAAGATATAAACATCTAATTGGTAAGAATGTTGTTTTACCTATAGTTAATAAACTTATTCCAATAATAGGAGATGAACATGCTGATATAGAATTTGGAACTGGAGTTGTAAAAATAACTCCTGCACATGATCCGAATGATTTTGAAGTAGGAAATAGACATAATTTAGAGAGAATTAAGGTTATTAATACTGACGGGACAATGAATGAAAATGCTTTAAAATATGTTGGGATGGATAGATTTGAGGCGAGAGAAGCACTAGTAAAAGACTTGGAAAAAGAAGGGCTTTTAATTAAAGTTGAAAAAATTATTCATTCAGTAGGACATTCTCAAAGATCAGGAGTTATGATCGAGCCATATCTATCTAAGCAATGGTTTGTTAAAATGAGACCTTTAGCAGATGCAGTTTTAAAAAATCAAAAAGATAAAGAATTAAAAGTTAATTTTATTCCTGCAAGATTTGAAAAACTAATGAATCATTGGATGGAAATAACTTATGATTGGTGTATATCTAGGCAACTTTGGTGGGGACATAGGATTCCAGCTTGGTATAAAGGTGAAGAAGTATATGTAGGATACGAAGCTCCACAAGAAAGTGGTTGGGTACAAGATAGTGATGTTTTGGATACTTGGTTTTCTAGTGCTCTTTGGCCATTTTCAACACTAGGTTGGCCTGATAATACCGAATTATTAAAAAGATATTATCCTAATAACGTTTTAGTTACAGCTTATGATATTATTCCTTTCTGGGTAAACCGTATGGTATTTCAAGGTTTATATTTTACTAATACTAGACCATTTAAGGAATGTTTAATTCATGGTTTAATTAGAGATAACCAAGGAAGAAAAATGAGTAAAAGCTTAGGTAATGGAGTAGATCCAATGGATGTAATTAAAGAATATGGATGTGATTCTTTAAGATATTTCTTATCTACAAGTTCAGCTTTAGGACAAGATTTAAGATATGATACTGAAAAAGTTAGATCAACATGGAATTTTTTAAATAAATTATGGAATGCATCAAGATTTTGTCTTATGAATATAGAAGATTTAAAAGAATTAGATTTTAGTAATATTGATAATAAAGATAGATGGATTTTAACAAAATTAAATAATACGATAAAAAAAGTAACCAAATATATGGAAAAATACGAATTTAATAATGTTTCTAGTTTGTTATATTCATTTATATGGAATGATTTTTGTGATAATTATATTGAACTTGCTAAATTTAGTCTTGATCAGGCATCAACAAAAAGTACTTTATATTATGTATTATTATCGATCTTAAAGATGATGCATCCATTTACTCCTTATATTACTGAAGAAATATATAGCATGTTACCAATAAAAGAAAGTACTTCAATTATGATCAGTGAATACCCTAAATATAATAAAAAATATGTATTTACTAAAGAAGAAAAAGAAGTTGACTCTATTATTGATTTTATAAAAGTATTTAGAAATTTTAAAGCCACTAAAAATATTGGTAAAGACTTTAAATGTATGATAAATAATAATAGAGATTATACTTTGATCAATAAAATGTTAAAGTTGAATGACCATATCATTAGTAATAAATTGGATGTTACTAGTTATGAGGTTGCAAATGGGGATTATAGTATAACTATATTTTATCAACATGTTGTTACTGAAGAAGAGGCAAAACTTAAAGAAAAGCAAATAGATAGTTTAAAAAATAGTATTGCTAGAAGAGAGAAGTTGCTATCTAATCAAAATTATGTTAGTAAGGCTCCTTTAGAACTTGTTAATCAAGAAAAAGAAAAACTGGAAGAAGAAAAGAAAATGCTATCTACTTTGATAAATCAATAAAACTCAAGTATTATAACAATGCTTGAGTTTTTTTTATGTGTTCTTGCTACGTTGTTATCACAATAAAAAATTTTTCAAAAAAAATATCAAAATTGTCAAAATTTAAAAACACCCGTACAGTTTTTTAAAAACCAACCAAAAAAC